>JBAXVM010000012.1:0-26777 GCA_037129105.1 bacterium | reverse complement strand
GTTGCACAACTAGGAACCTGTCGGCAGAAGGCACCGGAACGATCCAAGGCCTAAGTCCGACAGGTTCCTAGGCGCGCACGCGGTCCACATACTCGCCGCTGCGTGTGTCCACGCGCACCACGTCACCCTCGTTGACGAAGAGTGGCACGGAGAGCTCATAGCCGCCTTCGAGCGTGGCGGGCTTCATGACCTTGCCGGAGGCGGTATTGCCGCGAGCCCCGGGCTCGCAGCTGACGATTTTGCGCTCCACAAAGACGGGGAGCGTCATCTCAATGACCTGCTCGTTGTAGAAGAGTGCATCGCAAGGCATGTCGTCGGCCAGGAAAAAGCGGGACTGCCCCAGCACTTCGGAGTTGACGCGAATTTCTTCAAAGCTTTCGTTGGTAAAGATGTAGACGTTGTCCTGAATGTAGGAGAAGCGCAGCGGGCGCTGGCTCAGCTCGGGCTTGTCGAACTTATCGTTCGAGCGAAAGCTGCGGCTCATGGTCGAGCCGTTGAGCATGTTTTTCATCTTGCAGTTGTAGATCGCCTGACCCTTTCCAGGCTTGCTGAAGTCGAAGTCGGAGATGATGTAAGGCTGGCCTTCGATTTCGATCTTCAGGCCCTTGCGCAGGTCGGATGCGTCGTACATGGATGAAGCCTCTTGGTTGTTCCTGTCCGGAACGCCATGGTTAGTGAATCCGGGTGGCGAAAACGTGCGGCATCCTACCGGTCTTGCACCGTGTCTGTCAAGGTCGCCCTCGCGGTGCGCGCAAGTTGCCGGATGCATTCCGGCGGATCGTCGAGCCAGCTGCACTTCGCTAATGCGCCAACCCCAATCGCACACCCGCGGCTGGCGGTTACTCCTCCGTGCGGGCGGAGACCGGCTCGGCGGACAGCTGGGAGAGCATCCTCGGCGTCAGCACCAGGCCCTTGCGGGACAGGTTCCACTCCATCCAGGCCATGTTCAGCCCCATGGAGCGGGCGCGCTCGATGTTGGAGCGGGCTTTGGTGCGAAGCGAGTCGGCCGAGAGTGGATCGCCCGGCCTCCGCTTCTCCATGTAGACGAAGATCGCAGCCTCTTCGTCGCTTGTGACGGAGGCCTCGGAAATTTCACCCGCGAGCAGGTGCAGCGAGGCGCGGGCGACCGGCATGTAGTTTTCAAACGTATTCTGGTAGAGGGTGTGCACGGAGAACGTGATGGAGGTGGACAGGTTCAGCGCCATGGCATGCGCCAGGGTCGCCGGGCTTTGTTTGGCGCGAACGCCCCTGGCCAGGTCCTTGTGCGTTTTGTCGAGGTAGTCGCGGAACGAATCCGCCCGGACCTTATTGAGGGCCAGGGGGCGAACGCGGTCGATCACTTCCTCCAGGGCCGGCATGTGGGCCGGGCTGGGGCTGTTGGCTAACGGCGTGATGGCATAGGTAAAGTTTTCACCAGCCACCACCATGTAGCGACCCTCCGGCTGCGCGGGATCGAGATCGAAGGCTGCCGCGGAGAACTCCTTGCCGGCATCAATGCCGTCCGGAGTTTCGTTCATGGCGAAGAAGGGTGTTTGGCGCGGGGTCAGGCCGAACGCAGTTGCGGCAGCGGCGAAGCCGTTGGTGCCTTCCTTGGTCGCGATTTCAATAAACGTGTTGGCCAGATTCGTATAGGCGGTCTGGCGGGCGCCCTGGGCTTGCAGGATAGGAACGATCTGCGCGCGGGCCTCGTCGTCGAGCTTGATCGTCGCGGTGGCGTTGCTGCGTGTGAGCTTGTCGCCATGATCGTCAAAGTAGGCCTGGATCTGATCGTCGGTGATGGAAACGCCCGACAGGTAGTTGGAGACCGGCACGGAGACATACTGGACTGCAACCCGCTTGGGCAGGCGGAAGGAGTTGGAATGGACGTCGAAGAAGGCCTGAATCTGCGCCGCGCTGGCGCCGATGCTGGCGAAGCGGTTGCTGACGGTGATCAGTCGCACGGTTAACTCGTCCGTCAGGCCGGACAGTTCGTCGTCCACTTCGATGGGCGTCACCCAGGCGGCCGAATCGAGAATTGAGCCCACCTTGCGGAGCGTCAGGATATGCTCCAGATACTGCTCGTATTGGCGCGGGTGCATGCCGTTATCCCGGAGCTTTTTAAGGTAGTTGGCATGGACCACGCTGTCGTAGCCATCGGTAATGCCGAGGCTTTCCTGCACGGCGGATGCAACCTCTTCACGGCTGACGCCCAGTTTTAGTTCGGCGGCAACCTGGAAGGCGGCGACTTGATGCCAGACCTGGGTGGCGATCTCGGGGAAAGAGGTTTCGGCGCGGTTTCTGCCAATGCCTCGAACTTCCCGCTCCAGCATGGTGAAGGTCTCGCTGGAAACAGGCTTGCCGCCGATTTTTGCCACGCTGTCGGTCTTGCCATCCGACCGGTAGCAGGAGTCCACGGAAAGGAAGGCCAGCGAGACAATCACGGCGAAGACGCCCCACACGAGGCGATGGCGGATGATGCGGTGAAAATGGTAGATAAACACAGTGGTATCCTGAAAGACGCGCGCTGATCGGGACCAGGAGGGAAAACGGCCAGCGTGCGCGCCGGTCCTCCTGCGGGTGGGCGAACAGGTCGCCCGGCGGATGCCCGTGCGTACGAGCAACCTCGCCCCGGATTAACTACTGAAAGAGACTCTCATCTTTTCTATTTAAAGGAAGGTTGGTGGCAGTTCCGGCGCTGCCCGGTGCGGTGGCTGTGAATACGCTGCCCGTGAGACCATCGGCAAGGGTTGGCAACCCGCTGGCGGTGAGCGAAGGCTCCCCCAGAACAAAGGCAAAATTGCCCTTGCCTTTGCCATCGGGCGCCGTTTCCAGAACGGAGACCACGAGTTTGCCGCCCACGGCGGCGTGTTCGCGGCAGATGCGGACCGTGCTGCGTGTGGAGGTTTCCATCACAACGGGCGCATCGGTCCCGTTCTCAATATTCACCTGATAGTCGTTCGACTCGTTGACGATGCGGGTTATGCTGCGATCAACAGACGATTCGATGCGCGCTGCGGATCCGGATTTCATCTTGGGCACGGAGAACTGGGGCCCATAGATCCGGACTGAGCCGTTTTCCGTACGGACCTGCATCAGCAGGTCAAGCATGCCTTTGGTCGGCTTCTTCAGCTTCGACAGCTCGAGGCGGCTTCGCCCGACAAAGCTGTCGCAGGATGCGACCGGCGTATCGATGACCAGCGATTTCTCCGTCAGGTTGTCGCGCACGGAAATTTCCAGCCGGCCTTCCGCGAGGCGTATGCAGCGGTTGGAGTTGAGCACGGTGCCTTCCGGTTCGAACACGGACAGTTCGCCCTGCGGAAGCATGCGCAGGGAGTCGTCCGGCGAAAGCAGCAGGAACGTTTCCCCGTCTGGCCCGGTGCGAACGGTGGTGCCAAAGGGGTAGGCTTTGCCATTGATCGCCGGCTCGAAGGCGGCGGCATCCGGCTTCTTGACTTGGCAGGAGCCCTTGACGCCTGACAGGCGGAACAGGATGTCGAATGATTGTGCGTGCAGAGATGTCGTCAGCGTTAGCACGCCCACGAAAGCCAGACTCGCAGCCCGGTTCAGCGTATGCATGATCAACTCCTACTCCGGCGTATTGCCTTTCGCCCGCACCTTTGATACGCAAAGACTGTTGCATAATAGACCAATCAAGTTAGGCGCGTCAACCCCGCGTTCGTCCGGCAATTTTCTCCTGACTTTCCTGCTTCCGAAATTCTCCGGCAGGCAATACACTAAGGAATGGCGCGTTTACCAGGTTGGCAGGCGTCAGCAGGTGGCATACAGAACTCCGGAGGCAGGTGTCCGTTATGAAAGAACAGGCAAAGACAGCCGGGAAAAACCGGCCCGTGGCGCTGATCATTCGCGATGGCTGGGGTTTGAATGAACGCGCCCAGGGCAATGCCGTGTTCGCGGCCCGCACGCCGAGCATCGACCGGTATAAGGCGCGTTACCCGTGGACGCGCCTGGCCTGCTGCGGCGAACCGGTCGGCCTGCCGGACGGTTATCAGGGCTCGAGCGAGGTCGGCCACCTCAACATGGGCGCCGGGCGTATCGTCATTCAGGAGCTGAAGCGCATTGATGATGGCCTGCGCACCGGGGAACTCTTCCGCGCGGCCAAGTGGCAGGCGCTGGTTGCCAACTGGAAGAAGAATCGCGGGTCTTTGCATCTGCTGGGCCTGCTGCAGGACGAGGGCGTGCACGCGCATCAGGAGCACCTCTTCAAAATCATGCGCCGGGCGCGCGAGGAGTTTCCGGAAGGGGAAATTGTGATTCATCCGTTTCTGGATGGACGTGACACGCCGCCGCGCAGCACGCTCGAATACCTCGGCCGGTTGATGGTTGAGATGCAGGCCGTGACGCGCTGTCGCATCGGCACGGTCATGGGGCGCTACTACGGCATGGATCGCTCGCGCAACTACGCCCTGACCGACCAGGCCTACCATTGCCTGACGCTGGGCGAGGGGCGCCCCGCTGCCACGGCCGTGGAGGCGGTGCAGGCCTCGTACGACCAGGACCGTACGCCGGACGGGCAGGCGATGTACGACGAATACATTCCGTGTTACACCATCGGCGGGTTCACCGGCATCCGCGACGGCGACGTCGTCATGCATACGAACTACCGCCAGGACCGCGCGATCCAGCTTGCGCAGGCGTTTGCCTGCGACGACTACCCCGGCCACCGCAAGGTGCGGCCAAGCGTGGTCTTTCTCGGATTCACCCGCTACTGGGATGAATTCACGGAGTATCTGCTGGGCGCCATGGATGAGGGCGGCGGCATGGACCACCTGCTGGGCGAAGTGGTCGCCAAGGCCGGCCTGCGGCAGCTGCGCATTGCCGAGACGCAGAAGTTTCGCCACGTGACCAGCTTCTTCAATGGCAAGTCCACCCGGCCTTACGCGGGCGAGGACCAGGTGGACGTGCCGTCCCGCTTCGACCCGGCAACTTTCGCGGATCACCCCGAGATGGAGGCGTACACGGTCACCGACGAACTGCTTAAGCGCCTCGAAAATAACCCGTATGCGCTGATCGTGGTCAACTACGCCAACGGCGATATGGTGGGGCACACGGGCGTGTTCGATGCCGCCCGCCGCGCCATCGAGGTGGTGGACACCTGCGTCGGCCGGCTGGTGGAGCGGTTGCTGGAACTCGACGCGCACATTCTGATCACGGCCGACCACGGCAACTCGGAGCAGATGATCGATTACCTGACCGGCATGGTCAAGACCAGCCACACGCTCTTCGAGGTGGACTGCCTGTATGTGGCGCGTGACAGCGCGGGCGTGAAGCTGCTGCCGCACGGCAAACTGTCGGATCTTGCGCCGACCGTGCTGCGCCTGCTGGGACTTTCCGTGCCGCCGGATATGACAGCGGATAACCTGATCGCGGGGCGCCCGGACTGGGAGTAGCCCCGGCCCGCCCCGGGCCGCGGGCATGCGTATGCAACCGAGTCCCGATGGACTGACGCCATGTTATTGCGGCGCGACAAACAATCTTCTGTGTTCGGCCCGGGCCTCCGTCCGGCTGCGCTGCTCGCGTGCCTGCTGCTGGCCTGCGGCTTTCAGTTTTCCAATGCCTACTACAGTCCGCGTAATAGCGAGCGCGACCCGCGCCGCAGCACGCGCTACATCATCCTGCACACCACGGAAGCCGCGAGCAGCAGTTCACTGATCACGCTGCGCGACCAGGGCGAGGCCAATTTCTGCGTCGACACGGACGGGCGCGTCTACCGCATCATCGATCACCGGCGTACGGCGTTTCATTGCGGCCGCAGCATGTGGGAGGGCCTCGTCAACATCGACGACTATGCCATTGGGATTGAAGTGGTGGGCTACCATAATCGCGACATCACCCCGGCGCAGTACCAGGCCATTGCCGCGCTCCTGGCGGAGCTGAAGTTCCTCTATCGCATTCCGGATGAGCGCGTGCTGACTCACTCCATGGTGGCCTATGGCGCGCCGAACAAATGGTTTGGACGCAGCCACCGCGGGCGCAAGCGATGCGGCATGCTGTTTGCGCGCGGCAGCGTGCGGCAAAAGCTGCACCTCAGCAAACAGCCGCGCGTGGATCCGGATGTGCGCGCCGGACGTCTGATCAATGCCGACCCGTATCTGGCCAGCGTGCTGTACGGCACAGCCGCCGAACAGGACCGCATCCTGACACAGTCTGTCGCGGCGCCGGCGCCCAACGTGGTTTCGGCCAGACTTTCGGTCTGGGACATTGCGCGCGATGCCTATAACCGGGCGGACACCGTCTACATTCTTCCCGACGGCACGCGTCGCGCCGGCAACCAGATTCGCAAATGGAAATCCGTCCCGATCGGCACGAAGATCCTGGTGGCAGAAACGAACACGGCCGCCGCGGAAGAGGTTCAGACCATTGGCGAGGATGGCGCCAGCGCCGTGGACATCGCCGGCGACGAGGCGTGGAGCGCCTCGACATTTTATATTTTCCGCAACGGCAGCTGTACGCGGGGCTCAAAGCTGCCGCGCGATATCCGCGAGAAACTGCCAGCCGGCACACGCATGCTGGTGGGCTTTTCGGTCGGCGGGCCGATCCGGCCGGCGCTCCGCGCCTACGAGATCTGCGGGATGCGCTGGAAATCGCCGGACACGTTCTACCTCCTTCCCGGCGGCACGCTCAAAACCGGCAGCGAAATCAAAGACGACAAACTGGCCACCGGCACCTTGGTTTTCTATCGGAATTAGGCCAGTACAGCGGGGGCTGCGCACCCGCTGGCGTGCGGAGCGAGTGACCCCATGGAAGGCGAATAGCCCATGCTGGAAAAAAAACACGAGCGCGTGCTGTCCGCCCGGCGATTTGCCTGGCGTGTCGCGGCTTTTGCCGGAACCGCCTGCCTGCTGGTTGTCTTTGCGTTGTTGCTTGGGGTCGCCGGCTACTACTGGATCGCGGGCTTGAGCCTGACAGATGCGGTGCTGAACGCCTCCATGATTCTCGGGGGCATGGGGCCGGTTAACGAACTGCATGGCAGGGGCGCCAAGCTCTTTGCCTCGGCCTATGCCCTCTTCAGCGGACTGGTCTTCATCTCCGTCATGGGGTTGCTCTTCACCCCAATCATTCACAGGATCCTCCACCGGTTCCATGTGGATGATGCGGGCAAATAGCAGGCACAAGACAAGGGCACAGAGATCGGACAGCGAGCCGTGTGATCCGTGGATCGGCTGGCTGGGAGGATGCATGCGATTTTCTGAATACCAAACCATTTTTCGCAGCTTGCGCTGGGTGGTCGCGGCCGTCGCGCTCGCGGGTTGTTCCGACAAGCCGGCACCGGGGTTTCAGGGTTATGTCGAAGGCGAGTATGTCTATGTGTCGTCGGCGGAAGCCGGTCGACTCGAGCAGCTGCAGGTCTGCCGCGGGCAGCAGGTCACGAATGGCGCGCCGTTGTTTGTTCTGGAGTCGGCGCTTGAGTCTGCCGTGCGGCGGCAGGCGCAGCAGGTGGTCGCGGCGGCAGAGGCGCAATGGGCAGATCTGAAAGCCGGCAAGCGCCCGCAGGAGTTGGCTGTGGTCCAGGCGCAATTGGCGCAGGCGCAGGCAGTGGAAAAGCAGGCGGCGGCCGAGTGGGTGCGCGAAGAGGTGGTTTTCAAGACGCAGGCGATCTCCGCGGCGCAGTTGGATGTCACGCGCGCGTTCGCCGAAGCCAGTGCGGCGCGGGTGCGTGAACTTCAGGGGCAGCTCACGGTGGCGGAATTACCGGCGCGCGAGGAGCAGATCAAGGCGCAGGCCGCGGTAGTGGCGGCGGCGCGTGCCACGCTGGAGCAGGTTGATTGGCGGTTGCACCAGAAGGCCTTGGCGGCGACGTGCGGCAGTCTGGTGTTTGACACGCTTTTCCGCGAAGGCGAGTGGGTGCCGGCCGGCCGGCCGGTGATCTCGCTGCTGCCGCCGGGTAACATTAAGGTGCGGTTCTTTGTGCCGGAGACGCGTGTCGGAACGCTTACGATCGGGCAGACCGTGACGCTGCATCGTGATGGTGTGGCGGATGTGGCGGCGCGCATCTCCTACATCGCGACGCAGGCGGAATACACGCCGCCGATCATCTACAGTAATGAAACCAGATCCAAACTGGTCTTCCTGATCGAGGCGACGCCGGCGGCTGACGCGGCGGCAGGCCTGCATCCGGGCCAGCCGGTCGAGGTGCGCCTGCCATGAACGGCGGCTTCGCTATTGATGTCAAAGGGTTGAACAAGCATTTCGGCGACAAACACGTCGTGCGCGATGTTGCCTTGCAGGTGAAGCGCGGCGAGATATTCGGCTTTCTCGGCCCGAACGGCAGCGGCAAAACCACGACGATCCGCCTGATGTGCGGCCTGCTCACGCCGGACTCGGGCAGCGGTGTCTGCCTCGGCTATGACATCCTTCGCGAAAGCGATCAAATTAAACGCCGGGTTGGTTACATGACCCAGCGCTTTTCATTCTGGGAAGACCTGACCATTCGCGAGAATCTCGATTTCGTGGCGCGCATGTATGGCATGAAAAACCGGCGGCAGGCGGTGGCACGCATGCTGGATGAACTCGGCCTGACGGCGCGCGCCAGCCAGATGACCGGCGCGCTTTCTGGCGGCTGGAAGCAGCGGCTGGCGCTGGCGGCGTGTATGCTGCACGATCCGGAGCTGCTGTTGCTGGACGAACCGACGGCCGGCGTGGATCCGGCGGCGCGGCGCGATTTTTGGGAGGAACTCCACCGGCTGGCGGCGCGCGGCATTTCGGTGCTGGTGAGCACACACTACATGGACGAAGCGGAGCGGTGTCACAAAGTGGCCTACATCGCTAACGGCCGGTTGCTGGCGCAGGGCACGGCGCCGGAGGTGGTCGAGGCGCAAGGCCTGAGCACCTGGGCGATCCGGGGCGGAAATCTCAGCGCCTTGTCGGAAACGCTGCGCGGCCAGCCAGGTGTGGATCAGACCGTGCTCTTCGGCGCGCAGTTGCATGTGAGCGGCAAGGATGGCGCCGCGCTGGAACGCACGTTGCGCGCCGGCACGGCCGGCACGGCGTGGCGCATGGAAAAAGTCGAGACCGGGCTGGAGGAGGTCTTCATCCACCTCATGCGACAGGCCGCCGACGCGCACGGAGGCACGCCATGAATGCGTTCGCCGGTTTTTCGTTGGCGCGCTGGTGGGGCGTCGTGCGCAAGGAGTTTCTGCAGCTGCGCCGCGACCGGATCACGTTTGCCATGATCGTTGGCATTCCGCTGGTGCAACTGACGTTGTTCGGTTATGCGATCAACAACGATCCCCGACATATGCCCACAGCCGTCATCTGCGGCGACCGCAGTCCGATGACGCGCACCCTTATGGCGGCCATGCAGGCCTCCGGCTATTTTGAGATCCGCGGCGAGCTCGCGGACGAGGCGGCCGGACGCGCGGCGCTGGCCCGCGGGCAGGTGCAGTTTGTGCTGAACATTCCGCCTGATTTCACGCGGCGTCTGCTGCGCGGCGAGCACCCGGCGTTGCTGCTGGAAGCGGATGCTACGGACCCGACGGCGACCGGTCAGGCGCTGGCCGCGATTGGTCAGGTGGCGCAGGCCGTGGCCACGAAGGATTTGGTCGGACCGCTGGCTTATCTGGCACCCGGCGCGCCGCCATTCGAGGTGCGTGTGCACCGGTTGTACAATCCCGAGGCGATTACGCGCTACAACATCGTGCCGGGGTTGATGGGCGTGATCCTGCTGTTGATGATGGTGCTGATGACCGGGCTGGCGATCACCCGCGAACGTGAACGCGGCACGATGGAAAACATGCTCGCCATGCCGCTTAAGCCGGTGGAGGTGATGACCGGCAAGCTGGTGCCGTACATTGCGATCGGGTTGATCCAGGCGACGAGCATTCTGCTGGTGGCGCGGCTGCTGTTTCGTGTGCCGTTTGCCGGAAACGTGGCGCTGCTTTATCTGGCGTCACTGTTGTTCATCGCCGCGAACCTGACGGTCGGTATAACGCTTTCGTCGCTGGCTCGTAACCAGTTGCAGGCCATGCAGATGACGATGTTCTACTTCCTGCCGAACCTTCTGCTTT
Organism: bacterium; assembly: GCA_037129105.1. Classification (GTDB taxonomy): domain Bacteria; phylum Verrucomicrobiota; class Kiritimatiellia; order RFP12; family CAIWXQ01; genus CAIWXQ01. The sequence continues at coordinate 16,773 of JBAXVM010000012.1, read as the reverse complement.
CCGGTTTCATGTTTCCGTTTCAGGGCATGCCGCATTGGGCGCAGTTCATCGGCAATCTGCTGCCGCTGACCCATTTCAACCGGCTGGTGCGCGGCATCTTTCTTAAGGGTAACCCGTGGTGCGATCTGTGGCCGAGCTTTTGGCCGCTGATGATCTTCACGGCGATTGTCATGTTCATCGCCGTCAGAACCTACCGGCGTACGCTGGATTAGCTTGCCGCACGCGTACGTGAGCCCGCCCGGGTCGCGGGCGCATTGCGGTGCTGGGCTTGTATGCGCCTTGTATGCGCGGCATCGAGGCTTAAAACCAGCTTCTGACTACGTAACATATTCATGCCAAACCCGTTGTGGTGGTGTAGAAAAAGCACAACATTTTGTGGTTGCGTTTCGGCTGACCACAATATATAGATATTCCCGTCCTTTTGTTAGCTGCTTTCGGTTACGCCATCATGGCGGGCAGTGCTTGGTTGGTAATTCACCCTTTTTATTACGATTTCACGTTTCGTCATCCGAAAACCGCATGCTTATTGTGTGCGGCGTTTCGGGTTGCGACGGGAGGTAGAAGATGAGTCAAAACAGTTCCGATGCCACGGCAGTCATCAACAGCATTCGTAAGCGCGACGGCCGCGCCGAGAATTTCGATTCCGTCAAGATCACCAAAGCCATTCACAAGGCCGGCCAGGCGACCGGCGAATTCGCGATGGAGGAGGCGCGACGGCTCACCATCCGGGTGCTCAGCCTGCTGCAATCGCTCAAGGAATCTCTGCCGCTGACCGTTGAAAATGTGCAGGATGTGGTCGAAGAGGTGCTGCTGAATTCGCCCTATCGCCGCACGGCCAAGGCCTACATCATCTACCGGGATCAGCATGCGCGCATGCGGGAAATGGTGCAGAAGGCCGACGTGGACCTGATTGACAACTACCTCGGCAAGCTGGACTGGCGGGTCAAAGAAAACAGCAACATGGCCTATTCGCTTCAGGGATTGAATAATTACATTTCGAGCGAAGTCAGCAAGATCTACTGGCTGAACAAAATTTATCCGGTCGAGATCCGCGAGGCGCATGACAGCGGCGCCATTCATATCCATGACCTCGGGCTGCTGAGCGTCTATTGTGTGGGATGGGATCTGCAGGACCTGCTGCGCGTCGGGTTCCGCGGCGCCGCCGGCAAGGCGGAGAGCCGTCCGGCCAAGCACTTCCGCACCGCGCTCGGGCAGATCGTCAACTTTTTCTACACGCTGCAGGGCGAGGCGGCCGGCGCACAGGCCTTCTCCAGCTTCGACACGCTGCTGGCCCCGTATATCCGCTACGATAAGCTGACGCCGGCAGAGGTGCGCCAGGCGCTGCAGGAGTTCGTGTTTAACGTGAATGTTCCCACGCGCGTCGGCTTCCAGACGCCGTTCACGAATCTGACCATGGATCTCAAGCCGCCCGCCGCGCTCGCGAACGAGCATGTCGTCATCGGCGGCCTGGAGATGCCGGAGACCTATGGCGAGTTTCAGGATGAGATGAATCTGCTGAACAGCTCTTTCCTGGAGGTGATGAGCGAAGGCGACGCCAAGGGACGCGTGTTCACGTTTCCGATCCCCACGTACAACATCTCGGGCGACTTTGATTGGGATGCCCCCGGCCTGGAACGGCTGTGGGAGGTCACCGCCAAGTACGGCATTCCGTATTTTGCGAACTTCGTCAATTCCGACATGAAGGTCGACGACGCGCGTTCGATGTGCTGCCGCCTGCGCCTGGACAAGCGCGAACTCGAGAAGCGTGGCGGCGGCCTGTTTGGCGCCAATCCGCAGACCGGTTCCATCGGCGTGGTTACCATCAACATGCCGCGCCTCGGCTATCTGGCACAGGACGAGAAGGAGTTTTTTGCGCGACTGAACGGGCTGATGGTGATTGCCCGCAACAGTCTGGAGATCAAGCGCAAAGTGCTCGAGCAGTTCACGGAGCAGAACCTCTACCCGTACACCAAGTATTACCTTCGTAACGTGCAGGCACGCCACCAGAGTTTCTGGCGCAACCATTTTTCAACCATCGGGCTTGTGGGGGTCAATGAGGCCGCGGTCGGCCTGCTGGGCAAGGGTGTCGGCACGCCCGAGGGGAAGGCCTTTGCGGCGCGCGTGCTGGATTTCATGCGCGATCGTCTGGCGGACTACCAGGTGGAGACCGGCAACTTCTACAACCTGGAAGCCACGCCGGCCGAGGGGACGAGCTACCGCCTGGCCAAACAGGACCGCAAGCTATATGCGGAGATGGCGATTGCGGGTGGACGTGGGGCCGAACCGTTCTACTCGAACTCGACGCAGCTGCCGGTCAACTACAGCGACGACATCTTTCACGTGCTCGACCTGCAGGACGAACTGCAGAAGCGCTACACCGGCGGCACGGTGCAGCACATTTTTCTCGGGGAATCGGTCAGCGATCCGCAGTCCGTGAAGAGCTTCGTGCGCACCGTCTGCCAGAATTACCGGCTGCCCTATTTCACCCTGACGCCTACGTTCAGCGTCTGTCCGTCGCATGGCTATCTGCGCGGCGAGGTGCGACGCTGCCCGGACTGTCAAAGCGAAACGGAAGTTTACTCGCGCGTAGTCGGGTACCTGCGTCCGGTGCAGCAGTGGAACGAGGGGAAGCAGGCGGAGTTCGGACAGCGCAGCACGTTCCATGTTGAAGGAGTCCCCGCCCGGTGAGAATCGGTGGTTTTGTGCCTGTCAGCCTGTGCGACTTCCCGTGCCGGGTCGCAGCGGTGGTCTTCACGCAGGGGTGCAACTTCCGCTGCCCGTTCTGCCACAACGGCCATCTGATCGAGCAGCAGGACAGCCCGTTGTTGGATGAGGCGGCGGTGCTGGCACAGATCCGTGAGCGCAGCAACCGCCTGGGCGGTGTGGTGGTCTCGGGCGGCGAACCCACGCTGCAGGGCGACTTGCCGCAGTTCCTGCACCGCCTCCAGGCGCTTGGGCTGGCGGTCAAGCTGGACACCAACGGCTCGCAGCCGGACATGCTGCAGGCCCTGTTTGCCGACCGGCTGGTGAATTACGTTGCCATGGATATCAAGGCGCCCTGGGACAAGTACGACCGGCTCGCCGGCCAGGCGTGCAATACCATCCTGCTGCGGCGCAGCATGCGCCTGATTGCCGCCAGCGGTCTGCCGCATGAATTCCGCACGACGCGCGTAGAGGCGCTGCTCTCCGGCGAGGACTGCGACGAGATTGTGCGGCAGGTGCCTGTCGGCAGCATACACAAGTGGCAGCGATTCCGGGCGGAGCACAGCCTCGACAAGGCCTTGCACCCGGTCGAGGCTACGCCCGCCCACACCCCGGTTGCGCCGCTGCCGGCGGCCATGTTCAGCCCGCTGACGTGAGGGCGTATCCTTGTTTCGTTGACTTTACGCGTTCTTGCTGGGAGCGCGGGCATCTCGCCCGCTTTGCGTAGCACGCGTAACGGCCAACGTAGCGGGCGGGACGCCCGCGCTCCCAGGAAAGCACCGAAACGGGGATTTGCCCTGATGTGAACCATGTGATTTCCCTGTTTGCAGCCAGTCGGCAGATGCGCTAACATATCCCCCACGTGTTGGCAGCGAGTACGGTCGTCGTGTTCGCCGCTTGCAATCGGACGGGTTTACGGGTACCAATGGTCTTGTTGATCGCGCAAGGTACGCGGGTCGGCTATAAGCATGGAGGAGCAACTGATGAAGAAGCTGCTTTCAAGTTTGGTTCTGGCTGGCATGATGGCAACTGGCGCGCTGGCGCAGGACACCTGGCCGGTGGAGATATCTTTCCTTGATTGGATTTACCGTCCGTCCGATGTTGCCGGGTTGCGCCTGGCGGTACCGTATGGCATTAACGACTCGGTGACCGGCGTGGACATCGGCCTCTGGGGCAAGTCCGATTATGCCTGGGCGTTTCAATTCAATGCGTTGCACAATAAGGTTCGCGACCGGATGGGCGGGCTTCAGGTGTCCTGCCTGAACGATGCCGGCGACCTGACGGGCATGCAGGTGGGTCTCTGGAACATGGCGGCCACGGCGGAAGGTTTTCAGATCGGCCTGCTCAACCTGACGGACCAGATGGATGGCATGCAGATCGGTATCATTAATCGCACCGAGCTTATGCACGGCTACCAGATCGGCCTGGTGAACGTGATTCGCGAGTCGTCTGTGCCGTTTGCTCCAATCATCAACTTCTGCTTCTGACCGGCATAGCCGGTTCATTCCTGTATGCGGCCGAGAATCTCGTGAAGGATCCCGGCCGTTTTGCTTACTGCCATGAAGATCAAACCTTTTGCTGCGATCCGTCCCGTAGCCGCGCGCGCGGCCGCCGTGGCTGCCGTGCCCTACGATGTCGTGGACACAGCCGAAGCCCGCAGCCTGGCTGCCGGCAATCCGGATTGCTTTCTGCATGTGTCCCGCCCCGAGATCGATCTGCCGGACAGCGTGGATGTCCACGATGACGCTGTCTATGCGCAGGGCGTAAAGGCCTTGCAGGATCTCCAGACGCGCGGCGTGCTGATCCGTGAGCCGGACGAGCGCCTCTATGTCTATCGGCAGATCATGGGCTCGCATAGCCAGATCGGGATCGTCGCTTGCTGTCATATCGATGACTACGCCCGGGACATTATCCGGAAGCACGAGAAGACGCGCAAGGACAAGGAAGATGACCGCACCCGCCACTGTCTGGAGCTTAATGCCAACTCCGGCCCGGTCTTTCTGACGTATCGCGGCGTGCCGGCGGTGGACCGCCTGGTGGCGGAAACTACGGCCCGTGCGCCGCTGTATGACTTTGCCGCCGTCGATGGCATACGCCATACGGTATGGCGTGTGGAGGCCGCCACTGCGCCGTGGGTTGAGGCGTTTGCCGCGATCCCGCATTGCTATGTGGCAGATGGCCATCACCGTGCCGCTGCCGCCGCCCGTGCCGGACGTGTTCGCCGCGAGGCCAACCCCCGGCACACGGGGTGCGAGGAGTACAACTGGTTTCTGACCGTGCTCTTCCCTGCCGCACAGCTTCGCATCCTCCCCTATAACCGCTGCGTCAAGGATCTCAACGGGCTCACCCCGGAGGCGTTTTTGCAGCGCGTGGGCGGGATCTTTTCCTGCACGCCGGCTGCCGGGGCCGCACCGCAGGGCCCGCGCCAGGTGCACATGTACCTGGGCAGTCGCTGGTATTGTCTGGCCTGGCCGGAGCCGGCGGGCAGCGATCCGGTCGGACGCCTCGATGTCAGCGTGCTTCAGGACAGGCTCCTGGCGCCGGTGCTGGGCATTGACGATCCGCGCACGAGCCATCGCATCAGCTTTGTCGGCGGAATCCGCGGCACCGCGGAACTGGCCCGGCGCGTGGACGAAGGGCGCGAGGCCGTGGCCTTCTCCATGTATCCCGTGAGCGTGGATCAGATGATGGACATTGCCGACGCCGGCCAGATCATGCCTCCCAAGAGCACCTGGTTCGAGCCGAAGCTACGCTCCGGCCTGCTGGTGCATACGCTAGATTTCTCGTTCCGAGAAATCTAGTCTTTTTCGGTCAAATTTCTGGATGCGAGTCGTAGATCGTTCCGGCTCTGCTGCGGCGGGTCCTGCCACAAACCAACTGCCACCCAACCCGTGAGCCACAATCATCAATCCCAAGATGTTGTGGCAGGTTGAGTTAAAGGCATGGTCCGTTTGACAAATATAATGGAAGCTGGTCGTTTTCTGAGGTCTCGCAACCCGCTATCCGCGGGTTGCGCAACTAGGAACCTGTCGGCAGAAGGCGCCAGACTAATCCAGGGGCTAAGACCGACAGGTTCCTAGTGCGCCTTCTTCGCCGCATCCGCCAGCAGGGCGAAGGCGCGCTCGGGGCCGGCATCCAGCAGGTCGTCTGCCATGTCGTGCGTGAGGGGCGGCGTGGCGCCGATGTCGGCATAGAAGCGGTTGCGGGCCTTGCGGCGCGGGAACTCTGCCTCGGCGCGGGCGCCAAGATACGGGGCTGCGGCATAGCGCGCCAGCAGGGTGTGGCCGACCATGATTTGCGCGCCTTGCAGGAAGACTTCGCCATGCTGACGGAGCACCGGGCCGCCGAGCTCGTCTGCAAACGGCAGCCCCAGTCGGTTCATCTCTGTGCCGATGTTGATCGGCAGGTCCATGTCCGTGGCGATTCGCACGATCTCGTGCAGCTTGGCGACCTTGGCGTCGCACTCCTGCGGCTTGGCAATGTTCCAGTTGCGTTCGGGGATGATGTTGAGCGCGGCGCACCCTTTGTCGCGCAGCAGGCCCAGCAGGGCGCTGCAGTCGGCCTCACCCGTGCTGGTGCCGTCGAGCCAGGCGATGGTGGGGATGGCTTCGCACGAGCTCACCCAGGCGATGAACTCCTCGACCGGCGGGAACGTGGAGGCATCCGGCTGCGTGTAGCCGATGCCACCGCGCTTGGCCAGCGCGCCGCGGACAGCTTCTTCGAACTTGGCTTCATCGCCCTCGAGTGCCTTGCACTCCTCCGCCGTGCGCTTGAGCAGGGGCGCCCAGAAGGCTGCGCGGGCGCTGCTGTCGGCAAACGCCTGCCGCCCCTTGGCTGCGTAGGCGCGGATGATGTGGCGTTCCGTGGCCACGCCAAGCGGCGTGAGCGGCAGCACATCCTGTGCATACTGGAGACGGATGGCCGGGAGCTTTTCGTTGATGCGGTTGATCAGGGCTTCATTGCGGACGCGCGCGCCTTCACGAAACTGCGCCAACCCGCGCCCTTGCGGCGTATCGGTCGCGGGTTTGCTCACAAAACCCGCGCCCATGATGTAGGCGACTCCCGGTTCGCCGGGCGAGTTGATATCCAGTCGGGCCATGTCGGAAACGAATGCGCGCGTCTCCAGGTGCACGGCGGTGCGCAGCCCAAGCGTGAGGCCGGCGCGCAGAAATTCGTCCAGGCCGTCCAGCACGTCAAAATCGCACAAGGCCGCAGCGTAAAGGCCCTGGCGGTGGCAGGCCCAGGCAATGCGCGTGGGCGACCATCCGCTGGCATGGTAGGAGAAGAACGAGTGACAGTGCATGTTGACGTTGTCGCCGGAATTGCCTGGCGGCTGGCGGCCGGTCACGGAGAGCAGCGCCTCCAGCGAGTCGCGGCGGACCCGCGGATCAAATTCGTTCAAACGTTCTTCCAGCACCGTCGGGTTGCAGATGGGCATGTCTTTACTTTCTTGATGTTTTGGCAATGATGGTGTTCACAAATAGAAAAATTGCAGCGGGTGCGCAGCCCCCGCTGTACGGGGGGCGGTACAGCGGGGGCTGCGCACATAGGTGTTAAGCTAAGAGCAATCGAGCCTGTTCAACGCCCAACGCCCAACGCCCAACATCCAACGTCCATAGGGAAATGCAGCCGCAACAGGCCTGTCTCGTATTGGCTGGACGTTGGGCGTTGGACGTTGGATGTTGGGCGTTGAAATCTGGCATAACACCTTACTTATAAACGACATACAGAACTTCATTGCGATTTTTAGCTTAACACCTATGGGGCTGCACATCCGCGGGTTTGTTAGTTCGTCACAGCGCCACCGTCCACCGTTCCCACTGTCCGACCGTTCTTCTCCGCCTCGGCTGCACGCGAGATGGCCTGACCCTCCGGACCCAGCGCGGCGCGCGAGCTGCCGCAGGCGGCCAGCACCTGGTCCGTGGTGCGGAAATGGCACTTGCAGGTGCGCTGCAGGACCATCGGCCCCTCCTTGCGCACCAGCGTCTCGGCGGCAGCGCGGACCTGCTCGGATGCCCCCTTGGGCACCGGCACGCCGAGCGTCTCGGACATGCGCTGCAGCGCGCGTAGAAACCCTTCGCGCGCCAGGATGGAGGCGGCTGCCACGGCGATGTCCGACTCCGCCTTGTGATGCTGCTCGAGCTTGATTTCCCGCCCCTTCTTCTGCAGGGCACGTTTGATCAGGTGCTCGGCGCCAAACTGGTCGGCCACGGCGCGCGGGCACCCAGGCACGGTCTCAAGCAGGTTTTCGATCGCGCGGCCATGCCCCCAGGCCAACAGCCGGTTGACGTTGCGGATCTTCGCGTAGAGGCGGTTGTAGGCCTCCGGGCCGATGCTGATCAGCGCGAAGCGCTTGGGACCGAGGAGCGCGCGCAGCTTGCTGCCAATGACAAAGACCAGCTTGTCGCTCAGCAGCTTGCAGTCCTTGACTCCCATGGCTTCCATCACGCGCGCCAGGTCCGGGTCCACATACGCAGCGGAGATCACCAGCGGGCCGAAGAAATCGCCCTTGCCGCTTTCGTCAATGCCCATGTGCGATTCGACGGAGGCAGGATTCAAAATCCTTTCGTAGCCGATCGCGGCGCGCCCCAGGACGTTGGGCTCGAGGTAGAAGACCACAAAGTCCTCTGCGCCCTTTCCCTGCACCAGGCACTTGCCGCTGGTGTAGAGGTTGACGCAGCAGTCCTCCGCCTTGGCCGCCACAATGGTGTGGGGGACTGTGGCCGGACGGTAGTTGCCCTTTGCCAGCATCTCCTGCAGGGCTTCCTGCTGCTTGGGCGTGAGCTTGAAGGTGAATGAAGTTTTCTTTTCCATAGCGCGTGCACTAGCATCCGCAATCCGGGCCGCATGTGCAAGCCTTCTCTGCGGCTTCATTGAGCCAGCAATAATGGATCTTTTGTGGAATCATGAATTGCCGTGAACCGCCGCAATCGATTCGATCATCTCACCGGCGCAGCGCCCCCATGAAAATTGCCGCGCTCGTTCCAGTCCGCGCCGCGCCATCTCCGAGCGCAGCGCCGGTGTGAAATAATAGGCCTCATATGCGCGAAGATGCTGTGCGTCGTTGTCCCAGTCCACCAGGATCCCCGCGTCTCCCACCACCTCCGGAAGCGACGTGGCGTTGCTGCCCACGACCGGGCATCCACACGACATGGCCTCCGAAGGCGGCGGGTGAATGGGCGAGAACCACGCCTCCATGCCGGCAAACGCCTTCGCGTGTGTCACGCGCAAACGCCTCAATCTGCGCGCGCGGCACGCCCGCAAACAAGGTGACCGTAATGCGCGGGTCTTGCGCAAAGGCCTTCAGCAATGCCAAACCCGTAGTGAAGAGCCCGCCGCGCCCCATGTAGCCGGGTGAACTCGCGATCAATCCGCCGACGTCAAAGATAACGGGTAACGGTTTCATCGCCTTACGCCGCCTGTCATCTGCCGTTTGGCCTGCAGCACATCGCGAAGATACCGCCGCTCGTGCTTCCTGGCCGTCCGGTTTCCCTGCAGGGCCACCCACGAGGCCAGGCATGCGATGGCATAACGGAGCCATACGGCTGACTGGATGTCCGTGAATACCACGCATGTTAACGTGCGCGTAAAGAAGAAATAGAGCCGATCTTTTTCAAGATAGGCGGCGTTGAGCTCATCGACGAGTTGCGCGATCTCGCCAGGTGAAAATAAGCCGAGCAGAAGACCAGTGCATTCGGCGCGATAATAGGTCGCGAGACGCCGTCGCTGGCGCACAGCGTGCCCTTGCCGCGTCGCAAATGCATGTGCCAGTCTGGCAATCCGGATGCGGTCATGCTTGTTGGCCGGGCGCTGGTCAGCGTAGCTGTCCATAATGGATCCCGTGCGGATCCAGTGGTGGTATAATGGCTCGGAGAGAAAATAGATGGTCTTGGCTTCCAGCGCATACATAAACCAGAAGGCGTCGTCGTCGTGCTCATGGCCATCCGGGAAGCGGATGCCTGCGGGCCGGATGAGGTCCACTCTCCAGATCTTGTTCCATAGCATGGCGTTGCACGTGACGACCATCGAATCGTCCAACTCGTGCCGGCCGTAAAGCCGGGGATTAAAATAGCGTTCCTTGATCGCGCGATGCGGGCCGGCTGCATATTCAAGCTGTGTCTGGCAAACTGCCACATCCACGGCCTGTCGCACGATCGTGTCATGCATCCGGGCACAACATCGGACGTCATACCAATCGTCCGAGTCGCAAAACATCAGGTAGCGACCAGTTGCATGATCCAGCCCGAGATTCCGGGCTGCGGCCGGGCCGGCGTTCGCCTGACTGAATACCCGGACCCGGGTATCGCCGGCCGCATAGTCCTGAAGGATCACGGGACTGGCGTCTGACGAGCCGTCATCAATGCAGAGGATCTCGATATCCGCGCAGGTTTGCGCCAGCAGTGCGTCCAGACAGCGCGCCAATGAAGTCGCGGCGTTGTAGACAGGGACAATGATTGATATCAGGGGCATCGGATCCTCACGCGCCACTCGCCAGCAGGTATTTGTACCGCACATAATAGCGGAGCTTATGGTCGCTCCAGCGCAGCAATCCGTTGCTGTCCAAATCCTGCAGTTCTGTCCGGAAGGCCGCGCGCACCTCCCGGCTTTCGTCCGTGCTGGAAAGGCTTGTGATTTGGTTGAGCTGGTGCTTGAGCACATGTGGAAAAAGGTGCCGGCGCAACCACGCCAGATCGTGCGGCACGTCGCGGTAATGATCCAGGACCGACAGCAGCCCTTCATGATAGTGCCGGATCTTTTGTGGCGTGCAGCGGGCCCGGGTGATCGAGGCTTCGTGAAGCGTGTAGTAGTAGAGGCGCGCGCTGGAGATTATGGTCCGCGGATTGTCCCGCAAAACACACGCCGTGTGGGGGTAGTCCTCGAGCATGTTCCCGGGAATGAAGGCCACGGATTGCGCCAAACTGCGCCGAAAGAGCTTGGACCAGGAATTGAAGCCGATCTGAAAACTGCTCCCTTTGTGCAGATGGTGCAACGGTTTCTTGGGCTGACAGACCGGCACGTCTGCAAACGAACCTAATGGAGCGGCCGGCCACACCTGACCCGGGACAACCTTCTGCCAGTCGAAGCAAACCAGTTCCGCATCCTGTCGCACGGCAAGATCATGCGTATATTCAAGCAGCTGCGGATGCATCACATCGTCCGAATCAAGGTAATAGATAAAGTCGGCCGTCGCCTGCTGCAGCCCGTGGTTGCGTGCAACAGCCGCTCCCTGGTTCGTTTGATCGACAATCCGAATCCGTCCGTCCTTTTTCTGGTATTCCTGGAGAATCGAAAGGCTCCGGTCAGTCGAGCCATCATTCACGCAGATCACTTCAATCGACTGGAAGGTCTGGCCGATTACACTGTCGAGGCATCGGGCGAGAAAGGCCCCCGTATTGAAAACCGGTATGACTACGGAGACCTGCGCGTTCATGCACTTTTTCCCGAGCGTAAGATTTGCCGATCCGCTTCTGATCCCAGCCGCCGCCTGACGTATACGAACTGACTTTTGGCTGCCATGCGTAGGCCCTGCCGATTGCATGGTCCGGAAGCCAAGAATACAAACCGGGGAGCATGCCAGAGCCGCAGATAAATGTCCAGATCATCAGGCCCGCTCGGGGAATGGTTCGCTGACTTTACGTGTTCTTGCTGGAGCGCGGGCATCCCGCCTCCCCGCGTTCACATTACAAATGCGAACGATAGGCAACGATAGGCATCTTCTCGCCGCGGCCCCGATTTTCGGCCTACGAGGCGTCAATGTGATATAATCGGGCCACCCGGAGGCCCTATGAAACTGTCGCTTGCCTCGCTGCTGCTGGTATGTCTCTTCGCCGCCGTCTGCTGCGCGCAGGAGTTTTCGCTGCAGGATGAGAAGGGGAAGATGACCGGGCCGTATGCCCTGAAAACTGGGACCGAGGTGGCGATCGGGTCGAATCGGGCGGTCATCGCCAATATCCGGACCCAGAAGCAACAGATTCTGGACGACCTGCGCGAAATCGTCATCCCCGAGCTCGAGTTCCAGCAGACCTCCCTGCGCGATGCCGTTGCGTTCCTGCAGCGGGCGGCTGCCAAGGCCGACACGCAAAAGCGCGTGTTCACGATCAAGTATGGCCTCATGCCGGAACAGGAACAGACGCTTAAGGCCACGCCCATTACGTTTGCCGCCCGGAACCTTTCCGCATTCGATACGCTGCGCCTGATTACGGAACTCACGAAGACCAAGTATGCCGCGTGCAGCAATGGGATCACGGTTCTGCCGCGGGACGCGCCGGAGAGCGAATTGATTGTCCGGAAGTTTCCAGTCAGAAATGCGGTGATCGAAAGCCTCCTTCAAGCGGCCGCGGAGGGTAATCCTGAGTTTGTCTACCAGCCGGACACGTTGAAGCGGATGCTTGGTGATTTGGGCGTCTCCTGGCCCACCGGCTCGTGGATCTCGTATGTTTCCGTCATCGGGCGATTACGCGTCTGCAATACGCAAGACAACCTCGACATCATCGAACGACTAATCCAGGAACTGGGTGGCGCGCCACGGCAAGTTCGCCTGAGTGTGCAATTCGTGGCGTTCGACCTTGCCCGCCTCAATCGCCTGGTCGTTTCCGGGGCCAGCATCAATGCTGCCACGCTCACGACACTCTGGTCCAACGGCTTTGGCGAACTCCTGGCTGCGCCGACAGCGGTCGTCAAGCCCGGGCAGGAAGTAGATGTCAAAGGCGTTACGGAGCTGATCTATCCGACCACATTCACTTTTATCGGGGCAGATCAGACGAATTCACCCAACGCCCATGCGGCAGGTGTCCCATACAGTGTGGAGCCAGGAGGGTTTCAGACACGTGAGATTGGCAGCATTTTGCAGGTGGTTCCGGAAGTGAGCGCGGATGGAAAGATCATTAATCTGAATCTCAACCCCCAGATCGTCGAAGATCCCGTGTGGCACGATTTCGGGCCGGTCGGGCTGAATCCAACCGGCCAGGAGCGACACGGACCGATGAAGCAGCCATATTTCCATGTTTATAGTGTGTCAACCAGCGTGTCGGTGCAGAGCGGCAAGCGGGTGCTGATCGGCGGCGGCATGCCGACCCGGGATCTCAAACGCGCGGTCTATCTGTTTGTGACCGCCACCACGGAGAACGAGCAGGGCGAGGCGATCCGCCCGTTGCCGGATGATGCCGAACATCACGATCAGCCCTTCGACAAATGCTTTACGCCGCGTTTTTCGCTGCAGGACGGAAAGGGGAATGTTACAGGACCGTATATGCTGCAGAATGGCGTTAAGCTCCGTCTCGGCGCCAGCCAGGCCATCCTGACACAGGTTGATGCGCTACACGAAGGTGATTTGCAAGTCCGATGGTACTCGATGTCGCGGCCGGCAATGGAGCGTTCGGAAGGCATTAGTTGCGGCGATGGCGAGAAGACGAACCAGGTCGATAGCGCGACCAAATCGGGTACGAACCGCAGCGAAGATTTGAAAAAGTTTTTTGGTGATCTTGGCGTGGCCTGGCCAGATGGGTCTTCGATTACCTATTTGCCGGCGTTCGAGAAGCTGGTCATTCGCAGCACGCGCGAGCAGTTGAATGCCCTTGAACGTGTATTTGAGGAGTTCAATTGCACGCTGCGCCAGATCCGGATTGACGCGCAATTCGTGTCGTACGACCGGACCAATATTGCGCGCATGGCTGCTGCAGGAAAAGGGTTCAACACCGCGGCGCTCACGGCGCTCTGGACCAACGGATTCGGCGAGCTGTTGGCAACGCCGATGGTCGTGACCAAGGCTGGGGTGGAGGGTGTGGTCAAGGGTGTTACGGAGGCAATTTACCCATGCGGGTCCTTCATGAGCGCGTTGGAGCCAATGGACGGCCAGACACCTGTGGGAGAAGGTCCAGGCAGCCAGATGGGTGGATTTCAGACGCGCGAAACCGGGACGATCGTACAAGTCGTGCCGGAGGTGAGTGCGGAAGGGGAAATGATCAATCTGACCCTCAACCCGCAGATCGTCGAAGATCCGGACTGGGAGGAATATGGGTCCGTCTGCCGGGACGCCCGAAAGAAAGAATACGCCTCGCCAGTGAAGCAGCCCCAATTTCATGTCTATGCGACATCCACGAGCGTGTCGCTTGCCAATGGGCACCGGATCATGGTCGGCGGCGGCATGCCCAGCCGGGATGGCAGGCGAATGGTCTATCTGTTTGTCACAGCAACGATCGTGGATGAGCAGGGCGAGGTTGTAGTCACGCGGGACGATGAGGATTTGTGAAAACGATAAGGTTTCCGTCACGCGTTGGCAACACAGGTGGCCCGGGCGCTGCGCACGGGCATGCGCAAATACGGCAACGGGCACTGCTTCTTGCCCGTGCGCGGAGCGTCCGGGCCACCTGGGTTGCCAACGCGTGACTGACCCGTTACGACGCCTTACTGAAAACGGTTGAATGCCGACGTGTGGCGGGTGTAATCTTCTGGTGTTGAGGTTGCCATGAGCCTGACGCCTGGAGATGCTGTGGACATTGTGCGTGCCGTTTACCTTGGAGGGTATCGGCTGCACCTGACTTTCTCCGATGGTCATGTTACGACTGTTGACTTCGGCCCTTTTTTGCGCGCCTCGATGCAGCCCCAAACCGTCAAGTATCGAGAAGAGAGTCTGTTTCAGAAGTTTGCTATCGTCTATGGAAATCTTGTTTGGGGCGACCACGAGATGTGCTTCTCAATCGAGGATCTGTACGGGGCAAATATCGAATGTCCGAAGGAGATTGACTGCGGTCTGGCCGTGGCGGAATGTCGCGCAGAATACACAGTAGCAAGACGCAAACCGCGCACGAAATGATCAAAGAACGTCAGCCCAACCCCCGGAGGCCCTATGAAACTGTCGCTTGCTACGCTGCTGCTGGTCTGTCTCTCCGCCGCCGTCTGCCGCGCGCAGGAGTTTTCGCTGCAGGATGAGAAGGGGAAAACCACCGGGCCGTATGCCCTGAAATCCGGGGCCGAGGTGGCGATCGGGTCGAACCGGGCTGTCATTGCCAACGTCCGGACCCAGAAGCAGCAGATCCTGGACGACCTGCGCGAAATCGTCATCCCCGAGATCGAGTTCAAGCAGACCTCCCTGCGCGATGCGGTCGCGTTCCTGCAGCAGGCGGCAGCCAAGGCCGATCCGAAGAAACGTACGCTCAATCTCGTTCTCGGCCTCACGGCGGAGCAGGAGCAGGCGTTCAAGGCCACGCCCATTACGTTCACCGCCCGGAACATTTCAGTGTTCGAGGCGCTGCGCCTGATCACTGAAATTCAAGGCGTTAAATACAGCGTGCGCGGCAATGTGGTCACGCTTTTGCAGCGCGACGCTCCAGAAGACGAACTGGTGTGCCGGTTCTACATAGTTATGCCCAGTGTGATTGAACGGACCACCGCCCTGGCGCGTGAAGCATGTCCTGACAACGAGAATGCTACCAACCAAGTTAACTATTCAAGCCAGTGTTATGACCTGAAGAAAATGTTTGGCGATCTCGGTGTTCCTTGGCCAGCCGGATCTTACATCGCATATCTGTCCATCATTGGTAAACTGAAAGTGTGCAACACGCTTGAGAATTTGCGCTGTTTTGAGCGGATTCTGGATGATATGGGCGTGACGCCGCGTCAGATCCAGATTGACCTGCAGTTTGTGGCATTCGACCTGACGAACATCAATCGCCTCGTCGCTTCAGGGCCGGGGATCAACACCGCTTCGCTCACCGCGCTCTGGGCCAGCGGTCGCGGCGAACTGGTGGCGGCACCAACGGTGGTGACCAAGGCCGGGCAGGAGGCGGTGACCAAAGGCGTTACGGAAGTCATCTATCCAACCACTTTTACCTGCCTGGGGGCAGAGCAGACGAATGCGCCCAATCCCGCTGTGGCAGGTGTGGCATCCGGAGCTGTCGAACCGGGCGGGTTTCAGACACGCGAGACCGGGATGATTCTGCAGGTGGTTCCGGAGGTCAGCGCGGAAGGACAGATGATCAACCTGACGCTCAACCCTCAGGTTGTCGAAGATCCGGTTTGGGAGAACTACGGACCTGCCGGCCGGGACGCGTCCGGAAAAGAGCGCGCCGTGCAGATGCGGCAGCCGTTCTTTCATGTTTATTCGACATCCACGAGCGTGTCGCTTGCCAATGGGCGCCGGATTCTGATTGGCGGCGGCATGCCCAGCCGGGATGGCAAGCGGGCGGTCTACCTGTTTGCCAGGGCGACGCTGCTTGACATGTCTGGCGAAGCCATCAAGACGCAGCGCGACAAGGACGAACCCGACCAGCCGGCGCGGTGAACCCAGAGCGGGCGAAAAACCTGCTTCGCGCATTTCCTTGCGGACGCCCCGGAGGTGCGTCCCTACCTTTCTGCGGCATTTGCAGTGGTAGCGCGGGCCCGCTGCATTTCCACACGTTTAAACGTGTGGAAATTATACGATACGGCGTATATTAATGCTAAGTCCGACAGGCTGCTAGAACGGCAGGTCGTCGTCAGAACAAGCCTGTGAACGCCGGGGCGGCTTGGGCTTTGGACGCGAACCTCGCGACTCTTGTCGCCGGGCCTCCTGTTCCAGGCTGGCGAGATCGTGGTTGATCTCGTCGAGCGTCCATTGCATCTTGTTCAGCACATCCCTCAGTTCCCGGTCGATTTTGCGAAAATAGCGCATATCGTCCAGCTGGTCTTCGTAGCGCCAGGCCGGATCTTGCTTCACGTGGCGAAGCTCGCTGCGGATGGAGCGCGCCGCTGCCGCGAGTTGCTGCGTCATGCGTCGGATTAAGGAGACGGGTGTGTGCTCACCCATGGCGGCCGCCCCATCCTCGCAGCGGGCAAGAACGCTGTGCAGGGCGCTGAGGTCATGCCGGCGATAGGCTTCCTGCGCTTCATGCCAGAGCGCGGCGCGGGCTTCGGTCATCTGTCCGTGGTGATCGGGGTGCAGCTGGCGCACAATGTTGCGGTAGAGCTCCTTCGCGGTCTGCTGGTCCGGATGTGACCCACGGCCGTGGGGTGGCGGATGTGGCTCCTCGGACAGCTCTTCCAGCCACTCCGCGAACTCTTCATCGCTGATGATGTCCCCGTCATCCGGCTCGT
>JBAXVM010000119.1:0-8385 GCA_037129105.1 bacterium | reverse complement strand
CCTTTATCGCGCCTGCAACGCCTTCAGACACGCGTTCATATAACCGTAGCTTTCCGCGGCCACGGCCATTTTCTGCGCCAGGTCGTAACCGGCTGCGCCGATCACCTCGAGACAGACAGGCCCGTCGTAGTGCGCTTCGACCAGCGTGCGGAAATAGCGCGGCAGATCAATGTCGCCACGGCCGCAGGCTTGATCGCGCGCCTCACCCGGCGAGGGGCCGCGTCCCTTGCAGTCGCGGATGTGCACATGCCTGACCCGGGCGACCACCTGCCGCAGCGCCTCAGCCGGGTCCTCGCCCGCGCGCCAGATATGGCTGGGATCCATGTCCACGCCGAAGTTCGGATGCGCAATGGCCTGCATCATGGCCAGCGTGGTGGGCGTGTTGAAGACGGCGCTGCCGACATGCGCCTTGCAGCAGAGCGTCACGCCGTACTTCGCCGCCAATGCGGCGCGCGCCGTCAGGGTGGCAACCGACTGCTCCACGGCGCCGGCTTCGTTCGACCTGCCGCCGGGACCAACGTTGATCAATGGAATGCCGATCGCCTGGCCGGCCGCGAAAGCCTTTTCCAGACGCGCCTCGTCAAGCGACGCCACTTCCATGGAAAGCAGCGCCAGGCCATTGTCCGCTGCCACACGGCGGATCATGTCGGCCTGTTCCTGCCAGCGGTCGAGCACCAGGTGTTCACACATCCCCGCAATGGCGGAAAGCTCGATGCCGTCATAGCCGCACAGCCTGGTCAGCCGCGCGGTCGTTGGAAAATCGAGCCCGCCGAAGAGTACCGAGTTGACGCCGAGTTTGATCATGGCTGGCTCCTGGTTAGATCTTTTCCACCCGTGCATCGCCGTGGATCGTAGGGAGCGGGCGTGGCCGTACCAGCGCGCCGCCGTTCTCGTACGAATCAATGACCGCGAAAATGTATTCCAGCGTGGCGAGCGCGTCGCGCCCGGAGGAGCGCAAATGCTCATGCGGCACGCCGTTGCTCACGTCCTCGAGAAAGGCATGGATGCGCAGGGGAAACGTCGCGCCAAAGTCCTTGATGCCGGTGTCCAGCACCTCTGGCGCCGGTCCCTGGCCCAGGCCGAAACTTTCGCCGGGCTTGGGCGCACGCCAGTAGCTCAGACGTTCGATGCAGTTCTCGATGCAGAACGTGCCGCGGCTGCCGGCGACTTCACAGCTCCACCACCCCCCGAGTCCCCAAACCGCGTCGCCGCGCTGGCTCATCAGGTAGCCGACCGTGTCGTTGGCGAATTTGACATGCACGCTGTTCACCGAGAGCAGCAGATCGCCTTTGTTCTTGCGGAAACCGGGCTTGGTCGAGAAGCTCTGGACGTGCGTGATGTCGCCGCAAAAATAGCGCATGACGCTGAACGGGTGTGTCAGAAACGCCTTCATGTGCGCGTACGGCTGGTTAAAGCGCGGCGACTTGCTGAACCCGTAGGTCTCCTCGCCGCCGTGAAAACCCACCTTGAAGAGCAGGTTTACGACCTCGCCGATCTGACCGTCATCCATATACTTCTTGGCGCGGTCCGCGGTAGGCGTGAAATAGTGGTTGAGATTGCAGCCCAGATACAGTTTCCGTTCGGCGGCGTAGCGCACCAGTTCGCGCGCCTCGCCGATGTCGTTGGAGAGCGGCTTCTCGCACAGCACGTGTTTGCCTGCGGCCAACGCCTCCATGGCCGGCTCGAAGTGCCAACTGCCATTTTCATAGCCGCCGGTGGTCACGTCCACAATGTCGAGCTCCTCGTGCGCCAGCATCTCTTTCAAGCTGTAGTACGCCTTGACGCCGAACTGTGCGGCCGAGGCGTCCGCCTTCTCCTTCACCACGTCGCAAACCGCGACCAGCTTGGCGAGTGGATCGCTCCGATGACTTGCGGCATGTGTGTTGCCGATCCCGCCCATGCCCACAACACCAACCCGCAAGGTCTTGTTCGATTTCGCTTTCTTTGTCATGTGCGTCTCCCTAAGCGGCCACAAGGCCACAAACAAATTCAAATGTCGAAGTCCGAAATCCGAGCTTCGGATTTACATGCGTAGCTTCTCACAACCACCCCCGAGCTTATCCGGGGATCGATTTGCAATCAGAGTACAACTAAACCGACGCCGTCGACCTTGACAAATCCGGCAAATAGTAGCACGATTCAGTCAATGCCAATAACCCGACAAACCGCCGCTCAAGTAATCAGCGCCGCGGATGTATTTGCAAACCGCCGCTTTCCACTGACCGTACGCAAACACGCTGGACATGGCCCAAGCACACTCCATCGGCACGAATTTCACGAACTGGTCGTGATCCTGGCTGGACACGGTCGGCATATCACACCGCGCGAAACCTACACGATCTCGGCAGGCGATGTCTTTCTGCTGACGGAAGCGGATTCGCACAGTTACACCAACACCCGGAACCTGACACTGGCGAACATTTTGTTTGACCCGCAACGACTGCACCTGCCTTGGGCGGACGTCGGCGATATCCCGGGATATCAGGCGCTGTTCCGCTTGGAGCCCCGGCTGCGCTCGCAGAACCGCCTGCGCAGCCGGTTGCAACTGACGGCTGACGAACTTGCCATGGCGGCACAGTTTATCGAGCGCATGCATGTTGAGTTGCGCAAGCAGAATCCCGGCTACCGTTTTGCGGCCTGCGCCTGCCTGATGGATCTGATCCTTTACCTCTCGCGGTGCTACACGACCGCAACCAGCGCGCCGGACAGCGACGCGATCCTGCGCATCGGCGCAGTGCTCAGCCACATCGAAAAACATTTTGCGGAACCGCTCCGCGTTTCGCAACTGGCGCAACTGGCACACATGTCCGAAAGCTCCCTGCTGCGCACGTTCCGTCAGGTCATGGGGACATCGCCGCTGGACCACGTCATCCGGGTCCGCATCAGCAAGGCCCGGGAGTTGCTGCGGCACGCGGATGTGCGCGTGACCGAAGCCGCGTTTCAGTGCGGCTTCCACGACAGCAACTATTTTGCGCGTCAATTCCGGCAGGTCACCGGCCGCACGCCGCGCGCGTATCAGAAAGCGTCGCGCACCTAGGAGACTGTCGGACTTAGCTTTCTGGAGGTACAAGCCAACTGCCGACAGTCTCCTAGTAATGGGAACCCGCCGTAAAGGGCTGGCGAATGGCACGAACCGTGAAGAACTTGCGTCGGTTACTCTTGTCATTCCGAGCACCGCGAGAGCCTGCCCTGAGCTCGCCGAAGGGAATCTCCCTTCTCCTTGCCGCCGCACCGGGAGATTCCTCACTCTGTTCGGAATGACAAGCGCTGCTTCCTTCCTCTTCCTCATACACCGCGCATACCCGCAAATGGTTGGATCATGGACGGCGTAAAGCCGTCCCTACCCTAGATGACGCAAATCCGGGAATTCGGCTGTTTTGCCAGGTCTTTGGCTGCCACTTGTGCATAGAACCGGCGCATGGCGTACGCTTACCCCATGACTAGCAGCCTGGTCGGCGCAAAATCTGTACTGATCCAGAGCTACGTCCGACAGGCTGCTAGAGCCGGAACAGCCGCAGACAGCGGCGGAAGTCCGCGGGGAGCGGACTGTGAGCGCGCAGGATGCCCGGTTGCATCGGATGCGGCAGCTCGATATCCGTGGCGTGCAACATCTGCCGAGCCACCTGCTGAAGCCGCGGGTCGTGTGCCGACTTCAGTCCGTACTGGCGGTCGCCGATCACGGGATGGCGGACGCTGGCCAGATGGCGGCGGATCTGATGCGTGCGACCAGTTTCGATGCGCAGCGCCAGGTAGGTTGCATCACGCGTCGAGGCCAGCACGGTCAAATGCGTTACCGCCGGCTCGCCGTCCAGTTCATCCCGAATCGTAGACGAGCGCCGCTCCAACGCTCCGACGCAGATGGCGTGATAGACCTTAAGTACGCGGCGGGTCTTGAAGACCTCTACCGCGGCCTGGAAGGCCGCGTCTGTGCGCGCCACCATCAGACAGCCGGAGGTGTCCCGGTCCAGGCGATGGATCACGCGCAGCGCCGGCAGCGCCAGTTGCTTGCGCAACCGATCCTCAACGCCATCCGCCCCGACGGTCATGATACCCGCCGGCTTGTCCACAAAGAGGTAATGCGTGTCCTCGATCAGCACGCGCATGTGCTGCGGCTTGGCAGACCGGGATTCCTTCGCGGGTGTTTGCAAAATATCGCCGCGCCGCACCTCATGGTGCGCCATCCAAACCAGCTGCCGGTTGACCCACACCTGGCGGTCATCCTGCATCTTCTTGGCAGCGCGGCGGGAAATCCCCAGCCGGCCGGCGAGAAAAGCCTGCACGGTCTGCCCTTCCTCGGAAGCGGCGACGGTCAGGGATGTCAGTGCGCTAGAGCCAGTGTTCATAGGTTGGTGGTCCGACTTGTTGCTAGCCTTCATGAATCTCGACAAACGAGCAGACCAGGCCCACCACATCCTGTGACTCCAAGGCGCGATCCACATCAATAGCCGCGCCGACGCTGATCGTCCGTCCGTCGCACGTCGTCCCCTGCAGCATGCCCAGCCACCGTTCGCCGGTGAGGGCGCCCTTCAACGGCTGATCGGCCTGGGGATCGTTTGGCCAGAGACTGGCCAGCGGCTTGCCAATTACCTGTTCGTCCTTCTCGTAGCCCCACACGGTCCGCAGCGTCTGGCTGGCATAGGTAATCAGGCCGTCCCGGTCCGTCACGGCCACCGCCGACAAGTCATTGGCCAGCGCGTTTTGAAGACTCCGCAGCAGCTGCATCTGCCGTTTGCGACGCTCCACGTTGCGCACGGAAAACACCATGTCGCCCTCATTGATGAGGTCGATGGAGCTGATGGCAACCTCGGCCGGGAAGTTGACCCCATCCTTGCGGACGCAACGGGCATCAATCAACACATGTCGGCTCTCGGAAAGGCCCTGTTTCACCCGCTCCAGAAGCTGTGGCGTGATGCCTGGAATCAACTTGCTGATTTCCATGTCCCAGACTTCGTTCCTGTCATACAGAAACGCATCCTGCACCCGTCCGTTGCAGTCAACCACATACCCCTTGGGATCCGTAACCAGCACGGCATCATAGAGGCCGCGCAATAATTGCTTATAGAGCGACTTATGATCCTGCCGATACCCTTCGGGGGCGGGCTTGCCGTGAGCCGCCACTGTAGCAACCGCAGCAGGCGGAGCTACAGGCGCCACAGCCACCGGCCCGGAAACCGACGCCGTTACTGGCACTGAAACTGGCGGCTGAGGTTTGAGCGGTTCCGGATCAGGAATGGCGCTCGGTCGCTTGAATAGAAATTTCATTGTCGTCGCCTTTTTGAGATATGTGTGCATTTTAGGCGAAACCATCCGCGCATGCAATGCCAAAGGCATACCCTTGGACCACCAGCGTCGCCTTTTTCGGTGGCGTGGCAATTGATTTCGAGCTACTCTATACCTTCCTGTGAAAAGTTAACGCATGCATGTGGGGGTTGTTATGGGCGAGACATATACCAAATCAGACCTGACCAAAGAACTGGCGCAGACTGCACACGTCAGCAAGCGACGCATCGAACTGATCCTGGAAACGCTGACCCAAATCGCCTATCGCGAGGCGCGCAAGGGGTTTGCGGTGCCCGGTATTTGCCGCTTGGACGTAATCCACCGCAATGCGCGGCTGGTACGAAATCCGCAAACGAACGAGACGTTGCGAATCGCCGAACACGACGCGCTGCGCGTACGCCCGGTCAAGCGAGCCAAGGACGCCATCGCACCCACACCACGCGCACTGGTCCAGCTTATTGTGGAATCGGAAGCCTCTGACACGCCTCCTGCAGGGGTTGAACCTGCAACAGACCCGACCCAACCTGCCGAGCTTGCGCCCCCCATGGTGGCCACCGCACCCGCTACTGTCTCCGCACCCGCTACTGTCTCCGCACCCGCACCCGCCGCGCCCGCACCCGCCGCGCCCGCACCCGCCGCGCCCGCGCCCGCCGCTGTTTCTGCGCCGGTTGCGCCCGCCATCGCAAAGCAGCCCTACACCGTGATTCCCCCTCCGGTCTCTCAATCCAAGCCTTCCCAACCGCCGCCGGCACCCGCGCCGGCACCCGCCCCCGCGCCGGCACCCGCGCCGGCTGAAGAGGAACAGTTGATCTCCTTCCGTTGCAAGCAATGCAAGCAGGAGATCGAAGCCACGATCGAAATGGTCGGCGCACCCAACGAATGTCCCACCTGCGGGGAGCATCTGGTAGTACCCTACTCCTCTGAAGCCGGCACCATCTGGCATCAAGCGCGCACGGCCAATGCCGCCAATACACCGCCGTCTGCCAGCAGCATGGCGGCCATGAAGGGGCGCACCATCCGTATTGAACTTCCGGACGATTTCTAACTTTTTCGTTTCGGAAGCCCACACCCACACCCACAGAAGACGCTATGTCTTGTTTCACACGTAAGCTGATCAACCGCGTCCTGCTGGCATGGGCGCTGACAGGTCTCGCCGGATGCGCTTCGACGCCCAAGTCAACCGCGCCCGTGCAGATCACGATTACCCCTGCGGGAATGGTTCGCTATCTGGACGCACAGTTCCCGGCCGAACAGTTACCTGCGCGACTGACCCGGGCAGGCGTGGATAAACAGCAGGAGATTCGGATCCGCATGCAGGATGACCTGCAGACGTCTCAGATCAAGCAACTGACCGAAAGCCTTCGCCAGAAAGGATACCGCAGAATCCTGTTCCTGGCCGTGCCTCGGGCTACGTCGGAAGTCACCGGCGCGCCGGAAACACGCACGAAATTGCCGGTGCCCAGCAGCCCGTCCATAGCTCCCTAGCAGCCTGTCGGACTTACCTATAACTTGAATTGGCGACGCATGACTATGCTTGGCCGCAAAAGAACACGAAGATTCCCGTAATCGGACGCTGAAAATAGCAGAAACTGTCGGATCTATTGACCTTCGTGCTCTTCGTGTCCTTCGTGGTGAGAATTCCCGACCGCTTCAGGAAAAGACCATGCATCTTTCTCTCCCTGCACGGAGAGATCATCCTCGAGCAGCACCCGCACCCAGTCCCGCCCGTTCGATGACAACGCGTTGAGTTTGTCGATGGTTCCGTACTTCCGGACAAGCCACGCCCGGTAGGTCTGGAGGGAATGCGCCTCATGGCCCCATTCGCCCTCGCACCAGTACTCGGCCTCCGCAAACTGGCTGAACGGGGTCACGTAACCCAGGATGTCGTCCGCGTATCGTTCATGGCAGTGGGCGACAACGCGTTTCACAAACGCGGCGGCCCGCTCGACGGCTTGGTCCGAGTTGAAGGAAAACATCGATGAAATCTGTCCGGCGGGATCCCGCTGCAGGTCCTTTTCAAACAGAACGGTGTCGTTACCCTTCTGGATCGGTTCCGGAGGCCTTCTCAGCCAGATAAGGACCACGGCCTTCAACCGCTTGGTTTTCACGACATAATCCAGAGCCCTGTCCAAGGCTGCGAAATCGTATTCGCCCGGCTTGGTTTCATGCTGGTGCCAGGGAACGACGATTCGGATCGCATTGAAGCCCACATCGGCAGCCTGATCGACAAGCGGATTGAACTGGGGATCCGGGCACCCCCCCATGGAGCCCCGTAGAGCAGGTAACGATGGGTTGCAGGCGATGTGGCGGTCTTGTTCGCATCTTTCGTGACACAGGAATTCATGGTAGACACGATGGCTCCCAGCAGTACGAAGCGTAACACGCAGCGCGTGATAAGAAATCGCTTTTCGGAATACCCCGGTCGGCCTCGACCCGCACGGGACGAAAACATGACGGAACCGGTCTGACGCAGCGATGCCAAGGCGAAAAGTATGGCAGACGCGGGGACCAAAGGCAAGCGCACCACCCGAATGCATCGGGCACATCCACCCTTCGTTGACGTGCCTTGGGTAGAGACGGCTTTATGCCGTCTACTCGCAATAGGTCTGTCTCAGGCATGGTTCCTGAGCTTCAGTTCGAGCGGGTGCGGGTTCAGGTAATACTGGTCCTGCAGATACGCGATGCCGTGCTTGACGACGTAGTGTCTGAGCATGGTCACCGGCACAATCAACGGCACGAGTTCCCGGCGGTAGTCCTCAATGATTCCAGCCAGTTCCTTCCGATCCGCCTCGTCCACGCCATCGCGCAGGTATCCCAGCATGTGCTGGAGAATGTTGGTGTGCTTACGGACCGTGGCGAGGGTCTTGAGCGCCCGCATCAGCTTTGCTTCGTACTGCGGGATGTACGCACGCGCTGTCTTTGCCTGTAGCCCGGCCAATTCGCGCCCCATCTCCCGCACGAGCGTCTCGTGGTGCGACTGGATGAGCAGCTTGTTCTGGGCGTGGAATGTCATCAGCGTGGCGAGCGTCGGGCTGGCGCGCAAGGCCTGACGGAAGCGCCAAAGAGCGAAAACCCGCTCGATGAAGTTCTCGCGCAAGTCCGGAT
>JBAXVM010000118.1:0-8427 GCA_037129105.1 bacterium | reverse complement strand
AGCCGTTTGTAGTGTGCCCGTAAGGGCATTCGTGTCGCCATAATGAGAACTGCTGTAACCAGCGGCTTTTGGGCGGGCGGAGGAAGGGTAACGTCGGCGGGCGCTGGCGCTGGCGGTGCTGGATAAGATGCTGGCCAAGAGCCGGAATCGGGCGTCGCTGCATCGGGCGTTGCAGAAGGAGTTTTCGGAAAGCCCGCTGCGGTTCTTCAAGACGATCATCATGATGCCGCTCATGCCGAAGGGGGCGCGGATTTAGGAGATTTGAATGGCTCGGACGGCTACATATTTGCCACATCCTGCGCAGGTGGCGAAGCATACGGACTGGAGCCCCTCAAAAGGTGGCAAGTCAATGAAACGGGGATGCACCCCATTGCTCATATTCGATATTCTGCGGTTTCACAAACACCGCGCATGCTTTATCATAGCGCGTATTCTCACTGGACCCTGAACCCTGACCCCTGACCCCTGACCCCGGAGCCCCCCTTGTCCAAATCCGGCACCACACCTTCCCGCACCTCGGCTGCGCGTCCGCTCGTGCTCTTCGTATGCACCGGAAACATCTGCCGCAGCCCCATGGCAGAGGCACTTTTGCGCCACCACCTGCCACCGGGCACGCCGTGGCGGGTGGCGTCTGCCGGCACATTGGCTTTTGACGGCGACGAGCCCAGCGAGGAGATCCTGGAGGCCCTGGCCGAGGTCGACATCTGCCTGCCGGACCACCACAGCCAGCCGCTCACGGCCGAACGGGTCTGCGAGGCCCGGGTGATTGTGGCGATGACGCGGGGTCATCGGGATGACATCCTCGAACGCTTCCCTTCCGCCGCCCAGAAGGTTTTTCTGCTGAGATCATTCGACCCGCGCGCCGACGATGACAAAAACATCGCCGACCCCATCGGCGGAAACCTGTCCGTCTACCGCCGCTGCCGCGACGACATTGCAGCCGCCATCCCCGGCCTGGTGGAGTTCCTGGGCGACCTGAACAGCCATTGACTTCCGGGCGCCATATCCGATATGGTGTGCGCATCACGGAATCCGTGGGTCGAGAGGGCGGTGTTCTGCCGCGCGCCGGTCCCGGATTGCGAGGGGGGGTGAGTTACGTGATTCAAGTTCGACTGAAAAAAGGCGAAGACGTTGGCCGCGCGCTGAAGCGCATGAAGAAGATCCTCGACAAGGAGGGTCTGATGAAGCAGCTCCGCGCGAACCGCTATTTCGAAAAACCGAGCGAAAAGCAGCGCCGGAAGTCGGCTCGCGCCCGGGCTCGCGCCCGCGCCCGCCGTACCGCCAACCCGTAGCAGCTTTGTCGGGAGTAGTCTCGGATTGCCACTCGGTTTGTGCCGACAAAGCTGCTATTCTAACTAATAGCATTGTTTGTACAGGTGCGAGGTGCGGCGGGATCAAGCTGTTATGCCCGACTGACTCACAAGCGGCTCGTCCGGAATGCCCGGCGGGCCGTTCCAGTTATGGGGTTGTGCGCCGGGAATGCATTAGCTGAAAGCAGCGGCATGGACTTCCACCTTTCCACGAACTGGAATGCCACCCGCCACGCCACGGGCGAAGCGCTGGCGGACGAGATTCTCGGCCTGGGGTTTTCCGGCGTGGAACTCGGCTACCAGCTCAGCGAACTCCAGGCTGCGGGTGTGCGGCGGCGCGTGACATCCGGGGCGCTGCAGGTTGGCAGCGTGCATGCCTATGCCCCCTATCCTGTCGGCGCGCCCGTGGGCCATCCGGAGCTCTACCTGCTGGCTTCCCGCGACGAAGACGATCGCGTCATGGCCACCATCCTGCTGCAGAAAACGCTGGCCTTCGCCGCCGAGGTGGGGGCCCGCGCCGTGGTGGTCCACGCGGGGCGCATTCCCCTCTCGCCCGCATCCCACGAACTAATCGAGGCTGCGGAGGAAGACGGACTGGATAGTCCGCGCTACCTGAAGATGCGGCAGCGCAATCAGGATCGCCGCACCCGTCAGGCCCCCAAGCACCTGGAAGCACTCTACCGCTCGCTCGACATCCTACTGCCGCGCTGCGCCAAGCTGAACCTCACGCTCTGCCTCGAGAACCTCCCCTCTTGGGAGGCGATGCCCACGGAAGACGAGATGCTGGAGTTGAAGCAGCGCTACCCGGCCGCGCAACTGGCCTACTGGCATGACATAGGCCACGGACAAATACGCGAAAATCTCGGCTGGATCCGACACCGCGAAGCGGCGGAGCGACTGCTCCCGCACACCTTCGGCCTGCACATTCACGACGTCCTGCCGCCGGCCCTGGACCACCTGCCGCCACCGCAGGGTAAACTGCCATTTGCTGACTTTGCCTTCTATGGCACCGCGCCGGTGCTGCGCGTCTTCGAGCCGGCGCCCGGCGTCCCGGTCACGGAACTCCTCGCCGGACTGAGATATCTGCAGCAATGCTGGGCCTAGGAACCTGTCGGGCTTAGGCTCTGGATCATTCTAGTGCCTTCTGCCGACAGGTTCCTAGTTGTGCAACCCGCGGATCGCGGGTTGCGGCCTACAACGTTACAGCGCAAAGTCACCGCTCTCCCAATCGTTGTCGCAGTCGTTGTCGCAATCGTTGTCGTTCTCCATCCTTGTCCCGATCGTTGTCGACAAAGATTGCGACAACGATCAACCGATCACGCCACCGCCTCACCAGAATCGACTCTGCAGCTCGACTCAGGAACAACCAGGCGCATGCCCACGGCTGCCGGAAAAGCGCGCTCCGCCATCGTCGTCCGTACGCGTCGACCGTACGCGTCGACCGGACTTGCGCTTTCGGTGGACAACTACGGCTACGGCTACGACTACGGTATACGATTGAGAGGGGGAAGCGCCTGACGGCGCCACTACAAACGGTGCTGGCCAAAAAGTACAACGGGACCTGCGGGACCGTTGCTTGGAAGGGCCAGCGTCCGCGCGAGTCGCCCACCCGTAGCCCCGGCCCGCCCCGGGCCGAGGGCAAAGGGATTTCTTTATCTCCAGTCTTAATCTCAGGTCTTAATCTGCCCGCCGGAAATACAAAGTGACCGGAGATTTGGACTTCGTAATCTTAATCGTAATCGTAATCTTAATCCTGCTTCGGGAAACAAGATTAGGATTAAGATTATGATAAAGATTACGATTCGGATTCCGTGTGCTCCTCTGCGACTTCACGCCTGCAAAACCAGCGGTCCCGCAGGTCCCGCTGTACTTACCGCAGCAGGATCAGCGGGTGCGCAGCCCCCGCTGTACTCCAGTGCCTTCAGGTTTCTATTCCTTCTTTACCATGTCGAACAACAGATCACTCACCGGCTTGCCGTCCTTGGCGTCGGTGAATTTCAGGCCGATCACGCCGGGGTCGGTGGGGGTCGATTCCATCGACTGGCAGACCAGCAGCAGCGTGGAGGCCCCTTTGCGAAGATGAATAGCCTTGCCATCCGGCTTGCCCTTCTTCTCCGCATCGGAGCGCGTCTCGCACAGCACCTGGCCATCCAACACGATGCGCAACTTCAAACTCAACGGGCGCGCATCTTTGCCCTTTCCGACCGATGCCACCTGATGATCCAACAGGAAGATCACATCGCGTTCCGTGGGCGACGTGAGGCGTGTCGCCGCAATCACCACAGCCCCATGGGAAGGCAAGGGGCCGCCGCTGCCGAGCTGAATCTGCGCGCCATGCACCGACTGGGTCCAGCCGGCCGGCAGTTTGGCGGCCGTGAAGACGGCCTCCGCACCCGAGTCCATGCCGCTCGCTATGGCCGCGGCCACGGTCGCATCGCCTGCCCCGGGCATGGCTTCGGTATCCAAGGCCTCCAGATTCGGCGCCTTCTCGCTCCGCCGGGTGACCCACCAACGCGTCTTGTTGCTCAGCTCCACAGCCACCGTCCCGCTCTGCGGTGCGCCACCTGCCACCGCCACACGGAAGGGGAACGGACAGACCCCGTCGCTCGGGAAACCCTGACGAGGCACAGGGAAGACCACACGCGCCCCTGCCCCGGCCGCGAGATCCAGGCGACGCTCCGTTTCGGGTAATTTGACACCCGGTACCGGCTGCAGCGTCACAACCACCGCGCACAGCCGGTCCGTCGCATTGGTGATGCGCAGCGCCACCGCGCCGCCCTCCAGCGAGCTTATGACCGGCGGCGTGCTGTTTGCGGGTTGCATTTTGGGAGACATAATGTCCTGCTTGCCCAACACCTCGCCGCCAGGCACCTGTATCCGCAGGGGGATTTTTCGGGCGCCACTAAAGGCCTCAGTCACGGCTTGCGGTGTCAGCGTCGTCAAGATCTTGAACGGTGTGGCAGACTTCGGCGCTGCGGTAATGACGCGCGAGGCCGCGCCCAGCGGGAAGCAGGCGGCAGGAAACGCCGAGACCAGTTCGACCTGCAGCGGCTTGTCGCCGTCGTTCTTAACCCGGCCCGTCAGGTACGTGATGGCTATATCGTATCCGGCCAGGTTGGGCAGGGCCTCGACCTGCAACGGTGAATCTTTGTCGTTCTTCACGGCGGCCGTGCGCACGGCCCGCGCACCATATCGTCCGCACCGCGTGCTGATATAGCCACCGATATCGCCCGGCATGCGCATGAAATCTTCCGGCAGGAGCCAGACGCCGATCTCGCTAAGCGGGAACCCCTGCCACATCCCACCGTAATACCATTCTCCATTGCTGGTGAACACCCACCCCCCCGGGGGATCCGGCGTCCCGGTGCCGTGATTGCCCTTGTAACCGCGGCCATCTTCCTTCACAACGGCCGGCCATTCGATGATGCTTCCGTTCAGGCTCAGGTCCCGAATTCCCCAGTACGACGGGCGCGGCCAGGTCAGTCTGCTGGTTGTAGCCGCTGGCGGCTGCCCGAGAGACGGCACAACACTGGCCAGCCCTGCGGCCGGTGCGCACGTGCCAGGCGCCCAGGCGTCCGCGTCCCGCGCCACGGCGCGCGGTCCCCGACACACCTTCTCGTATTCCAGGTTGGACATCGGCCGTAGCCCCGCCCAGGCCGTGAAGGAGTGAATGTCCGGGTCGGTCAAGAACTTCGCCGGCCTTTCCGGCGCATCCGCCTCGTACCGCATCTCATCCGCAACGTACCGAATGGTGTAACCGCACAAGCCATAAAAGCCCGCGGAATAGCGGCGCGCGGCATTGTGCGGTTGGTAGCCATATTCCCCGTTATATGTTGCCGCTTTCAGGTCCGGCGCCACCTCGGTGAGGAACCGGGCATACTCACCCTGAAGGATCGAGTATTTCATGCAGTAGAAGGCGCCATAGCCGTTCGGCCAGTCTGAAGCCTCCCTCACGTAGTTGGTGGAGAAGTTGACATGCCCACCCAACTTGGTGGCATCGGGTGTTTCGATCGTTGTCAACTGACAGACGAACGCTTGCGGGGTCCAGCCTGCCATGGTAATCGGATAGACAAACGGACTTTTCGAGCGGAAAGGCCCCTCGGGCACATAGACCATGGCAATGGCATGCACGCTGAGCACAGCTGTAGATGCGTCGACTTGATCACTGCCGTTCAGCCAGCGCAGCTTGACGCCCTTGAAATCGCTGGCGCCTTGTCCCACGGCGTCGCGGTAAATGAACACCCCGATGCCTTTGTTGCCGTCGTCGTCCAGCCCCATGTCCAACGCCGCGCCAGCCGGCTTGACCTGATGGGCCACGTCCGGCGAGAGCGTGGCGTGAGAGAAGACGCGCGTATCCGGCTTCCGAAACTTCAGGAAGACCCAAGCCGCGTCCCAGCTCTCAACCGGCAGCGGCTTGCCGGTACAGTTTTTATCTGCCGGTTCGGTCCACTTGGCCCGCCAGGAGTTCTTCCAGGACAGATCAAAAGAAACCGTGCTGTACTCCTTACCCGGCTCGACCTTGACGTTGGCGACCCGTGGCAGATCGTCCTGCCGCCCGTCTACCGGCGGGAGCGGCGATGCCGGTTTCGCGTCCGCCTTGGGCGCAGGCGCCGCCGGCGCGACCGCTGGCTTCCGGATCCGGTTATCCGCCGAAGTAACCAGACGACATTTCTGCCCCACAAAGTGCCCGCCGATATAGGCCCACCATTCGGGCCAGTCCGCAGGCGCACCAGTGAATTTCGCGATCGTCCGCTTGAAGGACGCGCCCGGCTTGCCGGGCGATACTATCCCGTTGCCGTGCGTACCGCGGTACCCGCGAGAAGCCACCCCCACCGCCGGTCCGCCCAACTCCGAGACCCCCCAATAGGTGGCAAGCGCCACCCCCCGATCACTGGTGGGCGTGGAACGGCATCCGACCCGCGCGCCAAAATCGCAACCATACTGGGAATTCCCCCTGAGATAGCGCTCCGTCGGCAGCCCCTCATCAAGCAACTCAGGCTTCGCGTCAAGGTCCGTTAGCTGCGTCCAGTCCGGGGCCGCGATCGGATCGCGCGCGCCTGAACCCGCCTTGCCGCCTTCCAACTGCGACATTGGCCGCAGACCAGCCCACACACCGTAGGCAAACGTATCTGAACTGGTCACACCCAAGAGTCGCCGGTACGGCAATCGCGCCGTATAGACCGGCCGCGGCTGCGCTGCCGGGCCTTTCTTCGCCCCACCCTTCTTGTCTTCCATCATTCCTTCTACCAAATTATCAAAAGCTTCTTTTTTCTTCTTATCGTCTTCCGACACCAACACATCGTCGGACGACGAAGACGATGATGATGACGCTTCCACGGCATCCGGCACCTCGGCAGAGGAGAAGATTGTGCATCCGCCTTTCTCGACAACGGACACAGGATCTCGACCAGGACCCATATCGATCTTCACCGTGGCGGTATGCATCCCCGCATCGGAACTGACCTCACTGCCGACGAACGCACGCTCGGCTGCCACATCCGGCGGCAGCGAGTTGAGGAAGTCCACATACTGCCCCTGCGTCAGATCATACTTCATGCAGTAGAACGCTTCATACCCCGTGGGATACTCATCATTCAGGACGCCGGCGCCGCCAATGTGCGTGACGTTCACCTCCCAGTAGGTGTGCGTCCCCCACAGATCTCCGGCGGCAATTCCGAAACGGCGGGCATGGGTTCCTTCCGCCGCCGGCCCATTCCACGCTGCGTCCAGCAGCAACGGAATCGAAGGGCCGCCACGCCAGGCGCCGTCCGTCAGACCACCGAATTCGTTGCCGGGCCGACCACTCGCCATGATATTCACGAGCGGCATATCGGGCCCATCGGAGAATTTTTCCACGATGCCGGACGGCGCACCCGACCCCACCTTGAACGGCCCCTCCGGCACATAGACCATGGAGATCGCATGCACCTTGACCGCAGCCTTGGCAGGATTGAATTTGCCGGACGCACGCGGATGGATCCAGCGCAGTCTAATCTTTTTCCAGTCGTTGACACCGTGGCCGACGGCATCGCGGTAGATGAACACACCCGTGCCGAGGGTGCCGTCGTCGGAAAGCTTCACGCAGTTCGTGGCGCCGGCCGGCAGCACGTGGCGCGTGGGGTCCGAGTCGAGTGTCGCATGTTGCCAGTGGTTGCGCTCGCGGACTTCCTTGGAATCCTTCTCCGGCAGGAACTTCACGAAGACCCAGGCCGCGTCCCAGTTCTCAAGCTCCATATCCTTGCCGGTCGCGCTGGTCGCGGCCGGTTCCTTCCACTTGGCGCGCCAGGAGTAGGACCACGAGAGATCGAACGTCACGAAGCTGTACTCTTCCGTACCTGCCTCCCACGTGATGTTCGTGACGCCGAAATCATAAGCCAACGGGCCGCGGAACCGCGCCGCAGGCTCGTTCTCAGCCCAGGCGCTCGGGAGGCCGGCCAGCAAGGCCAGGCCAACGACCAAACCGTGGCGCACGCTCTTCGATCGACTTGTATTCTGTTTCATGCTGAACCTTTCCTGGCTGACAGAGGTGCCGTCTGGTCTTTTGCACAAAGGATGCGATGGCAAACTAATGCGAGATCCATGCAGATAAAAAGGAGCATAGCACCTGCAAGCCCGAGACGGCAATTCCGTAAACAGCCATTCTCATGATGAGACGGCGCCGGGTTGGCAAGAAAGTACAACGGGACCTGCGGGACCGTTGGGATGGAGAAGCGAGAGTTGTTAACCACAAGGAACGCAAAGAAGGGCCGGGAATTAAGACTTTGTAATTATATCGTAATCGTAATCGTAATCTTGATCTTAATCCTGATCCTGCTTCGAGAAACAAGATTAGGATTATGATAACGATTAAGATTCGGATTCCGTCTACTCCTCTGCGACTTCACGCCTACAAAACCAGCGGTCCCGCAGGTCCCGCTGTACTTACCGCAGCAGGATCAGCGGGTGCGCAGCCCCCGCTGTACTCCAGCACCTTGTGCCGACCAGGCTACTAGTCATGGGGCAAGCGTCCGCCAAGCATCGGATTCCAGTATAAAACGCCAACAAGTGACAAACAGGATGGCATTCTGGTCGTTTCTGAGGTCTCGCAACCCGCTATCCGCGGGTTGCACAACTAGGA
>JBAXVM010000117.1:0-8581 GCA_037129105.1 bacterium | reverse complement strand
CCATTCGACTTCGCTCATGGGTCGCCGGTCCCTCCCACTGCAAAGGTCACATAAACGGTAGGGACGCACCTCCGGGGCGTCCGCAAGGAAAGGGGCGAGGTGGGTTTTCGGACAGGCGCTAAGCCCTTCTTGACCCACTCCCCTTGGATCGATACTCTTCTGCGCATGACGACCCCCTCGGAGATTGGTTCCAGCGTTTATGTTTGCGGGCACAAGAACCCGGACTCCGACAGCGTCTGTGCGGCCTGGGCGTATGCGCGCTTGAAAAACCGGCTGGGTTCTAAACATCCGGTCCTTGCCATTCGCTGCGGGCACCTGACCCGGCAGACGGAGGCGGTGTTTCAAATGGCGGGTGTCGAGCCGCCCCCCTTTCTCAAAAACCTGCATCGCTCCCTGGGCGATGTGATGAATCGCGATACCGATGCCGTGGATGCGTCGGCACCCCTCGAAGAGGTGCTTCATACGCTTGATTTGAATCACCGGCACGCGGCCCCTGTGGTTGATTCCGAGGGCGCGTACCGGGGTGTCATTAACCTGAATATCCTCGCGGGCCGTTTCCTGGGCATCGGCAAGGGGCGCACCGAACTTCTCTTCCGGTCCGGCAATGTGGCGCGGGTGTTGCAGACGGATCCGGTGTCCCGGGGGCGCGTCGATGGATGCGCCCTGTCCATGTTGATTGGCGCCTTCCCCTTTGAGGGGTTCAGCGAGCGGTTGGCGAAACTCGTGCCGGCCCATCTGTTGCTGGTGACGGGCGAGCGCGACGATGTGCTGCGCTATGCCATGGCGGCCGGGGTGGCCGCCGTGGTGGTGACCGGGGTTAGTGATCCGGCGCGCCTGTCAACGGTTGCGAAGGGTTATGCCGGATGGCTGTTTGTTTCACCGTATGACACGCTCGAGACCTATCGGCGTCTCCTGCTCAGCACACCGGTGGCTGCGGTCATGAGTTCCGATGCCCGGACCTTGCCGCCCTCGGCCACGCTGCACGAGGCGGCCGAGGTGTTCCACGATCATAACCAGCGGGGCATCCCGGTGCTCGATGACGGGCGCCTCGTCGGGATTGTCACCCGCACCGACCTCATCGAGCCGCCCGCCCGCAAGCTGATTCTCGTGGACCATAATGAGCTGGCCCAGGCCATCGAAGGCGCGGATGAGGCGGATATCCTGGAGGTGAT
Source organism: bacterium (assembly GCA_037129105.1). Taxonomy (GTDB): domain Bacteria; phylum Verrucomicrobiota; class Kiritimatiellia; order RFP12; family CAIWXQ01; genus CAIWXQ01. The sequence goes on along the minus strand of JBAXVM010000117.1, from coordinate 7,409 downwards.
CGATCATCACCGGATGGGCTCGCTGTCCAGCACGCACCCCATGACCGTGTATGCACGTCCCGTCGGCAGCACCTGCACGCTGGTCTACGAGCGCTATCTGGCCCATGACGTTGTGCCGGCGCGCGACGAGGCGCTCGTGCTCCTTTCCGGAATTATTGCCGACACGCTGGCGCTGCGGTCGCCAACGGCCACGGCCGCGGACAAACTGGCACTGGCGGCGCTGGCCGCTGTGGCGGGCCTGGCGGATTGGCGCCCGTATGCGGATGAGCTGTTCGCGCGCAGTGGGAGCCTCAAGACGGAGAGCGCGGCGCAGGTGGTGGCCCGGGACTGCAAGATATACGAGGAGCACGGCCTGCGCATGGCCATCTCGCAGGTTGAGGTGCTCGACATGGACGAGGTGCAGGACGCGCAGGAAGCGCTGCTGGATGCGGTGCGCGGCCTGCGCGCCGAGCGCGGGCTGGACTGGGCCATGCTGCTGGTCACCGATATCATCCACGGTCGTTCGCTGCTGCTCAGCGATGGGCTGAAAAACGCGGCCGGACTCTTCAAGTACACCAGCTTAACGCCCAGCGTGCATGACCTGCCGGGCGTGCTGTCGCGCAAGAAACAGCTCTTGCCCGAGGTGCTGCGTGTGGCGGCGCTTTGCGGCCAGAAAGCTGCGCGCGCCTCAGGTCAGCGGAGTTAAAAAAGGGAGATCGTCATGAGTAAACAGTCGGTTAGCATTCCGGAGCCCCGCACCTGGGCGGCGCAGTGGATCGGGCGGCATCACATGATGTTCCAGTACGCCGATCAGCTGCAGCCCGCGCCGCTCTACCGTAAAGAGTTCACGCTGGACAGCCCGGTCCGACAGGCAACGCTCTTCATCTGCGGCCTGGGGTATTATGTTGCGCGGATCAATGGCCAACGCGTAGGCGACCATGTGCTCGATCCGGGGGTCTCGCAGTATGATCGGCGTGTTCGCTACGTCACCTACGACGTGACGAGCCTGATGCGCCCTGGCGCGAATGCCATCGGCGTGATGCTTGGCACCGGCTGGTACAACGGCCATACGGTTGAGTTCTGGAACCTGGACCGGGCCGTGTGGCGCGATTACCCCAAGCTGACGCTCGAGCTGGAAGTGCAACTCGCTTCCGGCGCCACCTTCCGGCTGCATTCCGATGGCTCGTGGCGGGTGGTGGAGGGGCCGGTGCGGTTTGACGGCTTACGCAATGGCGAGCACTACGACGCCCGCGCCGAGCGTCCGGGTTGGGACGTGCCCGGGTACAATGACAGCGAATGGGAGCAGGCCGTGATCGTGCCCGGCCCGGGCGGGGCGCTCGAGCCGCAGGTGGCGCCGCCGTGCCGCGTCATGCAGACCCTCACGCCCGTGTCGGTGCGCAAGCTGGCGTCCGGCGCGGCCGTCTTTGACATGGGGCAGAATATGTCGGGCTGGGCGCAGCTCCGCGTGAGCGGGCCGGCCGGCACGGAAGTGGTGCTGCGCTATGCCGAGCGCTGCACACCCGAGGGCGATATCGACGTGGCCGGCATGGACCGCTTCGTCAAGAGCGGAGAATTTCAGACCGACCGCTATACGCTCAAAGGCCAGGGCGAAGAGATCTGGGAGCCCGGCTTCACGTATCACGGGTTTCAGTATGTGCGCGTCGAAGGGTTGCCGTGCGAGCCGGCGCTCGACACCATCCGCGGGCGCGTCGTGCATACAGCCTTCGACGAAGCCGGCGGCGTGGAAACCTCCAGCGAAACGCTCAACCGTCTGCAAGCCTGCACGCGCTGGGCCTATATCGGTAACTTCGTGGGGTTCCCCACGGATTGCCCGCACCGGGAGAAGAACGGCTGGACCGGCGATGCGCATCTCGCGGCCGAGACCGGGCTCTGGAATTTCGGGGCCGCCTCCGCGTATGGCGAATGGCTCGACAGCATCGCCGATTGCCAGCGTCCAAACGGCCAGCTGCCCGCCATCGTGCCGTGCTCGGGCTGGGGGTACAACTGGGGCTCCGGCCCTGCATGGGACAGCGTGCTGATTCTGATTCCCTGGTACATCTACCTCTACACGGGCGACCGTTCGCACATCGACCGTCTCTACCCGGCCATGGCGCGCTATGTCGCGTATCTGGGCACGCTGGCCACAGGGCACATCGTGCAGTTTGGTCTGGGCGACTGGTGTTCGGTGGACAAGCGCAATGTGCCCGCGGCCATCACCTCCACGGCCTACTACTATGCCGACACCTGCCTCCTGGCGCGCTGTGCGCGGCTGACCGGCCGCGACCGGGAGGCGGCGGATTACGAAGCCCTGGCGGCACGCATCCGCGCCGCGTTTAACGCCGCGTTTTATCGGGGCAATGGCGTGTATGCAGACGGACAGATGACCGCGCTGGCCTGCGCCGTGTATCAGGGACTGGTCGAGGACGACCAGCGGGCGGCCGTGGTTTCGCGGCTGGCGGAAGCCGTCGAGCGCAATAACTACAAGGTTGAGTTTGGTATCCTCGGCGCCAAGTATGTGCCCCGCGTGCTGGCCGGGAACGGACGCGCGGATGTGGCGCTGCGGCTCTTTACGCAGCCGGAACTTCCCGGCTGGGCCAACTGGCTGAGCCAGGGCGCGACCACCCTGCGTGAGAACTGGGACGGCAGCGATTCGCAGAACCACATCATGTTCGGCGACATCAGCGCCTGCCTGTACCAGTACTTTGCCGGGATTGTCCCGGACCCGGAGCATCCGGGATTTCGCCGCGTCACGCTGCGTCCGCAGCCGGTGGCCGGCCTCGACGCGATCTGCGCCTGGCACCGCGCGCCAGCCGGCCTCATCCGCTCCGCCTGGAAACACGCGGGCGACAAGATCGTTTTCGATGTGACCCTGCCGGATGGCATCGCCGGCGCGTTGCACCTGCCGGACGGAAACGTAATCGAACTGGCGGCCGGCCACCGGCAGGTTAGCTGTCACGCGTGTGGCCGGATGAGATAGTATGCGGTTTTTAGAAACTGGAGGAGCAAGCATGAAGCGTAACCCAAGTCAGATCACGAGTCAGGAGCGAGTCGTCATGCGAAGGTGGGTACAGGTGATGATCGCCTGTGCGTTGCTTTCCGCGGTCGGCACAGTGCAGGCAGGCTGGAATGACATGCCCATGACCGTGAAGGTCACGAATACAAAGGCCGCGCCGCGCGATTCGAAAACGGCCCTCGTTTCGTTCGATATCCGGTGGGATTATTCCTGGCGGCAGGAGGGCAACCATGACGCGATCTGGGTCTTTTTCAAGGTGCGCCCGGAAGGCTCCACGGAGTGGCAAACCGTGCGGTTGGTGGCGGAACCGGTTTCGTCAAAAAAGTCAGACGCTGCCAGCAGGGTGCGCAATCCCAAGGGCTATGGCCAGGAGAAAGGGACCCCGCTGGAGTTTCTGGTGCCTGATGAGGATGACGGACCTGTCGGCATGTTTGTGCGCCGGGCCGAATATGGCTATGGCCTGACCTGTGCGAGCAATGTGACGGCCGTATGGAACTTCAAGGCCAACAAGGGGATCAAGAAGGACGTGAAGGTGGAAATTCGCGCCTATGGCGTCGAGATGATCTATATCCCCGAAGGGGCGTTCTACCTGAACACCGGTGGTGTGGAGCCGTTCCGGTTTTATCAGTACACGGACGGATCCCAGCACACCCAGCCGTACCGTGTGACCAGCGAAGGCGCGATCCAGACCGGCCAGCAGGCGGGCAAGCTCTGGGCCCGGCGCGGGGCGCAACCGGACGACAACGGCGTGATCCCGGCCGCCTTCCCCAAAGGGTATGGCGCTTTCTACTGCATGAAGATTCAGATCAAAGGGGGGCAGTACTGCGACTTTCTCAACACATTGACTGCGGAGCAGGTTGCAAAGTACTGCCCGACAGGCAACGTTCCGTTCACCAGTTCGGGAACCAACCCGGTCTCTTTTACCATCTCGGATGAAGGGGCGATTCACTTGTACACGCCAGTCTCCTGGGGTGACGGGATCGCTTATGCCGCCTGGGCCGGGCTGCGCCCGATGTCCGAGCTGGAATACGTCAAGGTCGGGCGCGGGATGATGGAGCCCACCACCGATACCGGTGACACGATCGATCACCCCTCGTGCTGGGGCGTCGAGGACTGGACCGGCTGGCGCACCGCGCCAGAGCGGACCGTGACCGTGGCCAACTCCGAGGGCCGGAAGTTTACGGGGACGCACGGCCAAGGCACGCTGGCCGTGCCGGCAGACTGGCCGCAGGAGGATGCCGTGGGCTCGGGGGTCCGCGGCGGCTATGGCCCGATCAATGGGCACCCTTCAACCCGTACGGAAGCCGCCCGCACACTGCCCGCGCGCATCCAGTATGTTGGCTGGCGCGGCGTGCGCACCGCGCCGAAAGAAGCGGCGGAATAAGGGTGGGCAGGTTTTCTGTGTGTCGACTGCTGTCGGTGGCAGTCGACCGCAAGCGACAGCGATCGAGACAAAGGATAAGTTTATGACTACGAAAGCCACTAGCTACCGGCCTCTGGTCGCCATCGCGGCCACCTGCCTTCTGACCGTTGCGCCTGTTCGCGCGGTCGATGCCGACCCCGCCGCCGCCCGCTTCAAGGGCTCTGGCAAAATCGATCTGGCGCGGATCAGCAATGTGACCATCAAGCCCTCGGGCGAGGCCGGTGTCAGCACCATCACCTTCGATCTGGCCTGGGACTGGTCCTGGCGTGCGGCGTGGGAGGTGGAGGCCGTGCAGACGGGCGGCCAGGATAAGCTGAAGCTGGAGAACTGGGACGCGGCCTGGGTCTTTGTGAAGTACCGCCAGCCGGGCGGAAACTGGCGCCACGCCAGGCTTGCGGCAGACCCGGCGAAGCATATCGTCCCCGCCGGTGCGGCCTTGGAAGTCGGCAAAAGCAATGACGGCAAGAGAGGCGTGGGCGTGTTCATTCACCGTGCCGCTCCAGGCCAGGGACCCAATGAATGGAAAGGTGTGTCGCTTCGCTGGCAGTTGCCTGCAGGCGCGGGCGATGAGGAAGACGGTGGTGCGTCCGAGTTTGCCATGCACGCGACGACGGATAAGCCGGGGGCCGGCGCTGCTTTCGACCCGGCCAAGGCCGAGGTGAACGTGCTGGCGCTGGAGATGGTTTATGTGCCGCCCTGCGCGTTCTGGCTGGGCGACGGCACAACCAATGCCATCGCCGGGCAGTTCGCGGCCGGCCTGGGCAATGCGCCTTTCCGGATCGAGAACGAGCAGGCGATCAAGCTGGGGGGCGATACCGCGGACTTCCTGAACAACCATGACGGTGGTGGAATGGATCCGAGCAACATGGACGATTTCAACAGTGATCAGCCAGCGGTCCTCCCGGCGTCCTTCCCCAAGGGGTACGCGGCGTTCTACTGCATGAAGTACGAGGTGACGATGGCCATGTATACGGAGTACCTGAATATGCAGCCGTATGCGCGCCAGGCCGTGTCTGTCACCGCGAAGCCCGCGATGCCGGCAGGCACGTTGGCGATGGATAACAACAGTCACCATTCTCCCCGTTCGGGCGTCTTGATCCAGACGCCGGGCACGCCTGATACGATGGTCCCGCTGCAGGTTTCTCGCGATACGTTTGTCATGAGCGGAACCGTGACCAAGCCCGGCACGGCCGCGGTTTTTAAAACCACGATGCCGCTCATTCCGTGTCATTTCATGCCCTGCCAGGGCGCACTGGGGTTCGCGGCCTGGGCGGGCTTGCGCCCCATGACCGAACTCGAATATGAAAAGGCCTGCCGCGGACCGGTCAAGCCGGTGGCAAATGAGTTCCCCTGGGGTACCCCGGGTGTTGCGGGGATGGATTTGTCCGGCGGCAAGTATGCCCTGACCAATTTTAACCAGGAGACGGAAAGCATCAACTGGGTGGGCGGAAATGGTCCGGATGGCACGCGCGGCAACGCGTTCTTTGCCGGTAACAATGTCGCGCTTGGCGGGCCGACACGGGTGGGTATCTTCGCCACGCCGGAGAGCGACCGCGTGACGGCCGGCGCGACGTACTGGGGGATCCTGGACATGGCTGGCAGCGTGGCGGAGAAGTCCGTGCCAGTCGGCGAGGCCGCCTCGCGTGCCTTTTCCGGGGCACACGGCGAAGGCGGGGCCGCACTCTGGGGCGGGATCGGACTGGGAGAACGCGGCGGCGGATATCCGTTAACCATGGGCGGACACAGTGCCGCCTGGGGGCGTCTCGATCTCTTCCGCATCTCCAGCCGCGCCAACGCCAGGAATTTCCTGAATAGTCCTGGGGACATCCATGACGGCACGCGGTGCGTGCGGACGGCGCCAAGAGAAAAGTGAAAATTGAAGATTGAAGAGTGAAAATGGGTCGACTGCTGTCGATAGCGGTCGGTTGCAGTCGCTAGCAATCGAAAGAACGGAGACGAGTATGAAGAAGCCAACGACAAGTCGTGTATGGTCCGCAGCCGGCGCCCTGCTGCTGTTTGCCGCCTCGGCCCTCGCAGACGGCCTGAAGATTAGTAACGTCGCCATCGCCCCGCGCGATGCCAGGACCGCAACTGTGACGTTCGACATTGCCTGGACGAACGCCTACCGCTTCGACAGCTTCCATGACGCGACCTGGGTCTTTTTCAAGGTGCGCCCGGATGCCAACTCGCCGTGGCAGCACGCCCGCCTGATGGCCGACAAAGTTGTGAATCCGACCGGCTACAGTTCAGGCGAGGGGACGCCGCTGGAGTTCGTGGTGCCGGGCGGCGACGACCCATCGACTGGGCTCGGGGCAGGTGGTTTTGTCGGCATGTTCGTGCGCCTCGCGCAAGATGGCCGCGGCCCTGTGTCGGCACAGAAGGTCTCCGCGGTGGTTGATCTCTCTACCCTGACACCTGACACCCGAACCCTGAAACCTGAAATCCGTGGCTTTGGCATCGAAATGACCTATGTGGCAGAAGGACCGTTCTATCTCGGGTCGAGCGTACGACGCCTGAACTGCTTTTATGCGTACCAGGAGACCGGGAACAATATCCCGCCGTATCCTGTGACCAGCGCCGGCGCCATTCCAACCGGCCGGCAGAAGGATAAGCTCTGGGCCCTGGGCTTTCTGCCAGAGGATAATGGCCAGATCTCCGCCGCCTTTCCCAACGGGTTTGCCGCGTTCTATTGCATGAAGTTTCCCTACTTTACGCAGGGGTTCTATGCGGACTTCCTGAATGTGCTGACCGTGGAGCAGGTGAAGAAGCGCTGGTATGCCGATGGACAGGGCAAGGAGATCAAACAGGTAGGGGCGGCTGTCCCATCCGGTGGCGGACGCCTCGGAGAGGCGTCCCTACCCACTTATGAGGCCACAGCGCCCGATGCGCGCACGCTTTGGCTCTCATGGGAAGATTACGCCATGGTTGCGGCCTGGGCGGGGTTGCGTCCTCTGACGGAACTGGAGTTTGAAAAGGCGGTTCGCGGGCTGGACG
>JBAXVM010000116.1:0-8595 GCA_037129105.1 bacterium | reverse complement strand
CACGCTCACCGCCTGCTCCTTCAGCCGCCTTGCCGCGATCTTGACGCAGCCATGTACTGTAGGCCGCAACTCCGATTGCGGCGTGACTTCGAACGGGTCATGTGGTAAATTTTGTCAGTTAGTGAAACGTATGGGTTGTTGCGGAACTTGGGCAGAGGGTAAGGTATGTTGTCATCACGTCTGGCGATCCGGGTCAATACGCCCGGCGTTGGCTCCGAGACCATTGACCGGGAAGCCATCATCATCAATTTCGATTCTGGTTTGTACTACAGTACGAATCCGTGTGGCGGCCTCATCTGGGCCTGGATTGAGACCGGTGCCACTGCGGATACGATTGTTGCGGCGCTGGCGCAGGTCTGCGATGCCAGCCGGACGGAAATCACGGTCGCGGTGCAAACGTTCCTGGATACGCTGCTGCTGGAGAAGTTGATTGTGCTTGGCGACGCCTCTGCCGCACCGCCTGCTCCGTCCGTTCTACCAACCGGGCGACTGGCCTTTGAACCACCTGCAATTACGCGCTACGCAGACATGGCCGAGATGTTGCTGCTGGATCCGGTGCATGAGATCGAAGACCGTAGCCAGCGGCGCGGATAACCGGCAATGTCCAAAGAGGCCTTTACTAGTGTGCCGTCCCCGGTGGAATTCTCCGGCGCCATGCAACAGGCTTGGCGGCAGGCAGCTTTGGCTGCTGGCGATGGGGTCGATCGCGACTATCGGATCGGCGGCTGCGTCATCCGGCTGCGCCATGCTGGCCCGGCGCTGATTCCGGCGCTTTCTTCGGCGCTGGCGCATCTGGAACAGTCTCCGGTAGAAGTCACGCCGGACCTGACGATTCACCTGTGGGATACGCAGAGTTCTGGCATCTCCCTGCCGTACGTGTCGATCTGGAACGATTGCACGGAGCGTGGCGCCGTGCGCGCATTTGCCGGCAGCGGCCTTTCCGCAACGCGTTTGCAGGCCGCCGGGGTTTGCAGCCTGTGGGATCCCGAGCGCCAGCTCGCGTTCTACTGGGCGCGGAGCGCAAACGATGTGCCGGGCTATGAGCGTGGCGCGCCCCTGCGCGGCTTGCTGCACGCATGGTGGCGTGAACGGCATGGTTTGCTGCTGCATGCCGCCGCAGTCGGCGCCGGCGGCGCCGGCGCGCTGCTGGTCGGCCGCGGCGGCGTGGGCAAGTCCACGTCCGCCCTGGCATGCCTGGCCGCCGGCATGCAGTACGTCAGCGACGATTACTGCCTGCTCAAGCATTACCCCGATCCTATGCTGCACAGTCTTTACAGTACCGCCAAACTCCACGCCAGCGACCTGCAGCTTTTTCCAGCACTGCGTCCGCTGGTCGCCAATCCCGGCGAACTGGGGGAGGAAAAGGCACTCTGCTTTCTGCATCCGCAGGCGTCTTTGCAGATCGCGTCCCAGCTCCGCCTGACCGCGATTCTTCTCCCGCGCGTCACCGGGAAGCGCGACACGCGTCTGGTGCCCGCCTCCGGCATGGACGCGCTCTGCGCGCTGGCGCCAAGCGCGCTGATGCAGCTGCCCGATGCCGGGGCCGCGGAACTGACGCACCTGCGGCAGGTGGTCACGCGTGTTCCCTGTTATTGGCTGGAGGCAGGCACCGAATTGCCGCAGATTCCGGCGCAGGTACGGGAGGCGATCGGCCATGCATGATGCCGCACCGCTTGTGAGCGTGGTCATTCCGGTCTTCAACGGCGCACCGTTTCTGGGTGCAGCGCTGGAAAGCGTGGCGGCACAGGACTATCCGCGCGTGGAGGTGATCGTCGTGGACGACGGATCAACCGACGACTCGGCTGGCGTGGCCGCGACTTTTCCCGGGGTCCGCGTCCTTCAGCAGGCGAACCAGGGCCCTGCCGCTGCGCGGAACGCCGGGGTGGCTGCGGCCCGGGGGACGCAGATCGCCTTTCTGGATGCGGACGATGTCTGGCTGTCGCACAAGCTCTCAGCACAGGTGCGGCATCTGCTTCGCAGCCCGCAAGACGGCTTCGTGGCCTGTCGGATGCGCCTGCGGTGTGAATCCGGATTTGTGGCGTCGACCGCGTTCAACATGGCTCATTGGCAGAGCGACCCGGTCGTGTCGATCCCAAGTGCATTGCTGGTGCAGGCTGCCACGCTGGAGGCTGTGGGCCCGTTTGATCCGCAGTTGCGGGCGGCAGAAGATTTTGACTGGGTGGCACGCGCACGCGACACCGGGTTTGCGGGTGGCGTCATCGACGAGGTTCTGCTCGAGAAACGCATGCATGCAGCAAATCTTTCGCTGGATGTCCGCCTGAATCAGGCCGGCATGTTTGCTGCGCTCCGGAAGTCCGCCGTGCGCAAGCAACAGGCAGGGCGGGTGTAGAAAGGAAGCTTCTGATGGAAACCATGCCTGCGGTGAGCGTGATCGTGCCCGTGTACAACGGGGCGGACTTTCTTGCGGAGGCGATCGAAAGCGTGCTGGCGCAGAGTTTGCCGCCGCAAGAGATTCTGGTGGTTGACGACGGGTCGACGGACGATAGCGCCGGCGTGGCCGCACGCTACGCGCCGCGGGTCCGGGTCATAAACCGGCAGAACGGCGGCTGCGGCGCGGCGCGGAACAGCGGGATCCGGGAGGCGCGCGGAACCCTGCTGGCTTTTCTCGACGCGGACGACGTCTGGACCCCGGGGAAACTGCAGCTCCAGGTCGAGGCCCTGCTGCAGGACAACTCCCTTGATGCAGTGTTCGGGCGCGTCGAGATCTTTTATGATGTCAACAGCGACACGCCGGACCGCGCCGCGCCGGAGTTGTACGACGGCGTGATCTGCGGCACCCTGCTGGTCCGGGGTGCGTCTTTCCAGCGGGTGGGTGCGTTTGCGGAAGATCTGCTCATCGTCGAGTTCATGGACTGGTACGCCCGGGCAATCGAACACGGCCTGCTGTTCCGGATGTTTCCGGATGTTGTGATGAAGCGCCGGATTCACAGGCGGAACATAACACGGGCCGGTGCTGTTGCCCGTGCCGCCTATCTGAAGATCCTGCGACGGACGGTGCATCGGCGGAGGGCGCAGAGTGCGGTCCCGGGCGAATGCGCATCGAGTAACGGATAGAGTGGTTCTCTTCAGCGCCGGGAACTGGCGCACGGCGGGTGTGCGGTTTTTGAAAGCCTGCGATATGGAATACAATGTCGAATGGAGCCGTTTGATTCAGATTCTGACCGGAAAGGTGCCGGGCGGCGGCTCGTGGACGGAAGATGAGAGTGTGCGGTTGGTACAGCTGGCCCAGAGCCTGGGCGTGGCGTCGTTGCTGCATGTCCGCCTGGCGCAACAATCCGGCTTTTCGCTGCCCGCCGCTGCGAACGAGGCGTTGCGCACCGCACATCTCCGGTCGGCCATGCGCAATACGCGTGTCTATCACTATTTCGGGCAGATTCTGGCGGAACTGACCCGGGCTGAAATTCCCGTGGTACTGCTGAAAGGTGTCGGGCTGGCACGATTCGTCTATCCGAACATCGCGGCGCGCCCGATGGCCGACATCGACATTCTGGTGGCCGCGTCGCACCTGGAGCGCGCGGTGCAGGCTGTGCGTCTGCTCGGCTATCAACTGAATCACCCGAGGGCGCCGGGGCAGCCGGTCAGACACCATGTTCATCTCGAGCACGAACAAGCTCCGCCGTTGGAGATCAACGGATCGTCCGAATTCATCGACTCCACGCTACCGGTCAGCGATGCTGCCCTGGCTGCAATCTGGGCCCGCACCCGGCCGGTGGTGATGAACGGGCTGCCGGCGCGCCTGCTGTCGCCAGAGGACGAGCTACCGTACCTCTGCTTGCATGCGGCGATCACGCACCGGTTCGTGATGGACCTCCGCCCATTTGTGGACATCGCAGCGCTTGTGGCGCGTTATCCGGAAGGGATCGACTGGGCGGCCTGCCGGCGCCATGCAAAGGAATGGGGTGCGCCGGACATCTTCCAGCTGCCGCTGGTGCTGGCGGCGGCGTGGGCGGGTGCCGCCGTGCCTGCGGAGTTTCTTGCTGCTGTGCCGCCCCATATCCGGGACGCACGGCTGGTGGAGCATGTCCGGCGGAAAGTGCTGCGTGCGCCGTCCGAGAACGTGTGGGTTGACATTTTGCCACGGACCGGCACCGGAAGCGCCGAAGTGGAAGCCACGGTCACAACCTGCGCCTCCTTCAACAAGCACGGACTGCGCATTCGATCCCGCGACATGCGCCGGAACCTGTCGCCACCGCAGTTGCGCGCGGCCGCACGGCTGGCCTGGCGATGGATGCGAGGAGAGGTTGCCCTGCGCTCTTCGTTCCGGCAGGAACGCATCCTGAACCGATTGGTGCGCGGGGCGTAGATGTGCCCCATAGGTCGCCCACCCGTAACAGGTTAGCCCATTCCGAAGACAATTGCCGCGCAGCAACTGCTGGCGGCTGGTGGCGCTGCGTTTGCGCCCGCCTGGACCGGTCGCCGGTTACCGCGCGCGGGCAGTTGCAGGTCCGGCGCGAGTTCAGTATCTGCCCCCGCGCGGAGCCCTTCGGCCACGACTCGGCGCAGAAAATGAAAGCATGGATGTTTCTTGGAGCAGAACGTTCGACATTCGGAGATCCTTGTTCGATATTCTGCGGTTTACTTTCCTGCAAACGCGCCCTGGCTCGTGTTGTAGTAGCTGCCGGTGGTGGATTTTTGCAGCACCATGGCGCGCACCTGATAGAACTGTTTCGCGGTGCCGGTTGGGTCGTCGAAGGTCAGGGACGTGATGGGTTGCGTGGTCAGGCGTTCGTAGGGGCCGAACTCGTCATCTGCCCGATAGACGTGATACCCCGCCACCTGTTGCGGGGATGTCGCCCAGCTCAGACGCTGGCCCCGGCTCGCGGCTTGTACGCGCACGTCCGTTGGTGGCGCCACGCGGTGCAGGCGCAGCGTCGGATCGCCCAGTAGGGCGATGTGGGTGCCCTGTGCGAAGGCGCCGGTCGGCTGATAGTCGCGGCCGCTGTTGTTCTGCGTCCGGCGCAGGCAGTCGCCGATGGTCTCGCCCATGCCCATGGAGTGCAGATACCAGTGCGGGCGGCCGGCCCAGCCGCAGGTGAGGGCGCCGTTTTCATGGGCGAGCGCGGCGCGCATGACGTTGTCGGGCATGTTCCAGTCGCCAAAATAGCTGCCGAATAGCAGCGTGAAAATACCGCCGACCGGCGTGTTGACCAGATCGGAGGTGGCGCCAAACCCCTGCATGGACGTGGGGTGACCCGGCCCGCAGGCGTAGAAGAACAGGTTCATGCCGGGTCTGGTGTTGGGCCAGGTGACGCTGCGCACGTGCTCTGGCTGCAGCAGGGTGGTGAAGTTCTGCCAGCCGCTGTAGGCAAAGCGCTCCGGTTGACCGAAAAAGCCGTCGTGAATCAGCGCACGTTCGGCCACGGGCAGTTGTGCCTGGCGGTAGGCGTGATCGCGTGCGAGATACCGGCGCAACAGGATGGTTTCGCCCACGCGGAACGCGGGCAGGTTGGTGAAGTCGATGCGCCCCACAGCGAGTTGCACCGACCCGGGGATCTGGCTCTGGTCGGGTTTGCCGTCTCCCGGAACATTGCATTGGATGCCGTTGCTGCGGTTTGAGACGGTCGCGTCGGTCCAGTCGCCCGCGATCGCGCCGTAGTACACATCCGCCGGCCACGCCCCGGCGTGATCGCCGTGGCCATCCGGGCAGAAGTTTCCGGCATACGGCACTGGCACATGGCCCAGCAGCAGCACGGTGTTCACCTGGGAGCTGCGGTCGTACTCGGCCCGGATCCACTTTCGGATTTCGGCCGGCGGTTGCGCGGCGTCGACGTCCTTGCGTGTGACCTGCCAGCCGTCGCCGACCAGGTCGAACATCAGCTGCCGGATCTCCGCTGCGAGCGGTTCGGCCTGCGCGCGCTCCACCAGCAGCAGGAGTGTGCCGCGCCGGTCGCGCAGCGGAATCGCGCTGCCGGAGCAGAAATAGTCCACGGCCGCGCCTTCGCATTTTCGGGTGACGGCATACTCATAGATCTTCTCTGCGGCCACGCCGGTATCGCGGAATTCGCCGGGCGCGACATTTCTCGCCAACACCTGCCACGATTCATCCGGCGGCAGGCGGCGGGAGATGTCGTACCCGGGCGGCGGCGCCATGGGCAGGCGGATGACGACCGCCAGGCCGGTGGCGGAAGATTCGAGCTGCACGCGTGACTCGATCGCCATCTCGGCGCGCGGCAGATCCAGCGGAATGACATCGGCCAGGCGCTGGTTCACGTCGAGATAAACGACCGCATCGTCCGTCCCCGGGGCTGTCAGCCGGACGCTGGCATAGCCATTGGCGTTTGTGATCAGTGTGCCGGATGCCAGTGTGTTGTGGATCGAGCGCAGTTGTGCGGTTTGCCCGGCAGCCGATGCCGGGGCGAAGACATCGCATTCGGTTTTCGCTTCGCGCAGGTTGACGCGCACCTGGGCGCGGGCTGTGATGGGCGGTGCAGGCTTCTCGGCCAACTGCAGGCGGTGTAGCTTGCGGCTGTCGAATGCGGCGCCGGTGATCGGGAACCACAGCAGGTGGTCTGCCGGCCGCCCCTTGCGCTCATGGCTGTTGACCATCACCTGGAAGGCCACTTCGTCGCCAAGCTTCGGTGTAATGCCCAGCGTGCGCCACGGCAGCAGCAGCTCCAGGCGGTAGCCGGTGTCTGTGCGCTGGCGTGCCGCGTCGGGTGCTACCGCATTGCGCCGCAGCTTCGGCGCGGTGGCAAAATCCTGCAGGTTTACGCGCACATCGGGGAACCGGGCATCCATCCCGGGCGCCACCACCCATTGGCAGCGATCCGCCGAGCCCGGGTACTGCGCGAGGTAGAACTCGACCGAGTCGCGGCCAAAAAGATCGGTGACCTTATCCGCTTCGCTCCAGTCGTGCCCTGTGACATCCAGCAGCACGAGCAGTCCGTTGTCGTTCCACCCCAGCCGCAGGCTGGCGGCGCAATCCTGCCGGGCAGGCGCGGCGCCCTGGTCCGGAATCAACGCCTCCACGCGGAAACCGCCGTCACCCCAGTCGGCGGCGTTGCCGTCCACCACGACGGCGGGTATCCGCGGAATAGCAAAGACCGGCGATGGGGCGAGGGACGTTTCATCAGTCTGTTTGCCAATCGTACTGCAACCCGTCATCACGCATCCTCCTGCGAGGGCCATAAAAAACTGTCGAAATACCTGCCCTGCCGTCGCGCGGCGAGCTGATCCGTCGCGTATGGTTGTCGAGTTCATGTGGGCTAGTCCTTGTGCGCCGGAATGTCGGAAAGGTTGTTGAAGAGGGGTATAGTGTAGAACTTTTGCGGACAAGATACACGTGTTTCGTGTGTAACGGCTGCATTGTCTTGCCAGATAAATCGCGCATGGACGTATGACGAACGGAGCGTCGTTTGTAGTGGCGCCGTCAGGCGCTTCCCGTAGAGACGGCTTTACGCCGTCTACCAGCAGATGGTTGGTCAATGGACGGCGTAAAGCCGTCCCTACCGTTTCCAGTTCAAAAAGCCGAAGTCCAACCTCGCCCTTGCTGGTATCTGCGCGAACCGGTAGCATACGGGGGATGTCTACGGACTCACAACGAGCGCATGAGGCTGTGATCACGGTGCTGGATTTTGAGACCACCGGCGCGGTGCGCGGGTGGCCGGTGGAGCCGTGGCAGGTGGGGATGGTGCGGGTGCGTGGCGGGCGGGTGGTGTCGGAGGAGCGGCGCGAGCATCTGCTGCGCGTGTCCGAGGAGCGGCCGTTCAATCCGCGTGCGCCGGGGCGGCATGCGCGGCTGCGGCACGAGCTGGCACAGGCGCCGGACCTGGGGTTGCTCTGGCCGGAGTTGGCACCGTGGGTGGCAGGTGTGCCGCTGGTGGCGCACAATGTGGGCACGGAGCGCAGCGTGCTGGAGCGCGCTGCGCCGCTACACCGCTTCGGGCCGTGGATCGACACGCTGCGCCTGGTTCGTCAGGCGTACCCGCAACTGGCCTCCGCCGCCCTGGAGGATGTCGTGGCGGCGCTGCAGCTGCAGCCGCGTCTGGCGGCGCTGCTGCCGGGCCGCGCGCCGCACGACGCGCTCTACGACGCTGTGGCCTGCGCGCTGCTCCTTGAGCACTTCCTGTCGCTCCCCGGCTGGGAGAGCGTCACCGTGCGCGCCCTGGCTGGAATGGAGTAACCATGGCCCTGGGCTGTGGGCGCATCGGGCGCATCTGCGATTCATTGACTTGCCGCCAGAACTCAGCTTGGGGCACAACGCTAGGTTGACTGAGCCGTCGACACAGTTCCAGTTGGTGTTGCCGTGCGTACGCACGTCGCGGATCGGGCCGCTGGGAAACGCGTAATATTGGCCCGTCTGCTGCGTTTTCGCCTCGGGGCGGACAAGAGTCCTGCCCCTTCGGCTCAAGCCTTGCATACGGGCCAATCTGACGCGCTTCCCATCGGGCGGCTGCGCCGCGACCCGATCCGCGACGCCCAGCCCTCGGCGCGGGGGCGCCTGGATGGATCATGAGCGGGAGGTGTGAACGCACCGCGCCGATGCTGACGGCTCTTCCCCGTGCCAGCCGATTGCTTCTCCCCAAATCCTCGCCTAAGGAGGGCAAACGCCGCGAGTCAGCGGAAAACATTACG
>JBAXVM010000115.1:0-8612 GCA_037129105.1 bacterium | reverse complement strand
CTGTCGGCAGAAGGTGCTGGAACGATCCAAGGCCTAAGTCCGACAGGTTCCTAGACATCCATCCTGCCGCCGATGGCGCGCTTAAGCGTCAGCGCATCGGAGTAGCCTACGCCGCTGTCGGCAGGGAGGCCGAAGGCGAGGCGGGTGACGCGCACGCCGCGGGGGCGCAGCATCTCGGCGATGAATCCGGCCGTGGCGTCGCCCTCCATATCCGTGCTCAGTGCCAGCAGCACTTCCTTCACCTGCCCCCTGGCCACGCGCGCAGCCAGCGCCTGCAGGCGGAGCTCCGCAGGACCGGTCTGCTTGGCCGGCGAAAGCTTCCCCAGCAGCGCATGATAGCGCCCGCGAAAACCGCCAGAGCGCTCGATCGAGAGAATATCGCCCGGCTCTTCAACCACGCAGAGGAGGGCGTCATCGCGGGCGGCATCCGTGCAGAGTACGCAGGGGTTGACTTCCACAGTGGTGAAGGCGCCGCAGCATTCGCAGCAGCGGACGCTCTGCCGCGCCTGCTGCAGCGCCAGGACCAGATCATCCAGCAGTTGATCCGGACGCCGCACGAGCGCCAGCGCCGCACGCTCCGCCGAACGCCGCCCCAGCCCGGGCAGGCGGGCCAGCGCGCGGATCAGCGTGTCAAGAGGTGCGGCGGCCATGCAGATCTCCGATTACAGGCGGAAGGAATACGTCAGTGGGCAGTGGGTATTAGTTTCCAATGACCACTGACCCATGACTCTCCCCTCCCGCTCAGCCGCCCAGCATGCCGGCCAGGCCGCCGCCACCGCCGCTCTGCATCAGCTTGGCCATGTGCTCCTGGGTCTGCTTCTTGACTTGCTTGAGCGCGCCGTTGACCACATTGAGGAGCATCGTGTCAAACCGCTCGGGCTTCCCGGCGATCACATCCTTGAGCGCTTCCGGCGCGATCTTGATCGAGACCACCGTGAAATCACCGCGCACCACGCAGGTGATGCCGCCGTTGCTGTATTCGCTCGTGATCTTCTCAATCTCGGCCTGGATGCGCTTGGCTTCCTTGCGCATCTGCATTGCCTGCTTAACCTGTTCAAACATGTTCGCCATGCGTTCGTCTTCCTTTCGTTATTCTTCCACTTCCACAACTTTACTGCCTTCAAACATCTCCAGCGCGCGCTTGACGATCGGGTCTTCCATCACCGGCGTGTGTGTGCGGCGCGGTGCGGCCGCGGCTGAGGCCGCCGCCGGCTCGACCTGCCGCATGGCATTGAGCCGCCGCAGAATCTCATCCAGCGTCACCACGGTGGCGGCACGTCCGCAGCGGATCAGCGACACTTCCAGCCGCGTGCGCACCGAAAGCGTGCGCCGCAGGCTCTCCTCGGCTGCGATCAATTGTTCCGCCACGCGCAGGAGGCGCGCCGGCTCGACCAGGGCGGACTGGGTTTGCAGGACGCGCAACTGCTCGGGTGTGGCATCCAGCGCAGTAGCAGCCGCCTCGGCGCCGATCGACTCGAAAATCAGCAGGTTGCGGACATGCCCCAGCAGCTCCACCACCAGTCGCCGCAGGTCCTTGCCGGAGCTGTCAAACGCGTTCACCAGCTTGAGCATCTCGCCCATTTCGCCTTTGAGCATGTGTCCAACCAGCGCCTCCAGCGACTTGCGCGAGACCAGCCCGAAGACCGCCAGCACATCTTCCTCGGTCAGCGTATCGCCCTTGAAAGAGATCAGCTGATCCAGCGCCGAAAGCGCGTCACGCATCCCCCCCTCGGCGCCACGCGCCACGGCCAGCAGGGCGTCGTCCTCAATCGTAATCTTCTCCGCCGTGCAGATATGGCGCAGGCGCTCGACGATCATGGCCGTGGAGATGCGCCGCAGGTCAAAGCGCTGGCAGCGCGAGATGATGGTTGGCAGGATCTTGTCGCCCTCGGTGGTGGCGAAGATGAACTTCACGTGCGGCGGCGGCTCCTCCAGCGTCTTGAGCAGGGCGTTAAACGCCGCCGTGGAGAGCATATGGACTTCGTCGATAATGAAGATTTTGAACTTGCCGCGCACCGGGGCAAACTGCACGGCATCACGCAGGTCGCGCACCTGATCCACACCGTTGTTGGACGCGCCGTCGATCTCCAGCACATCAAACGAGTTGCCCAGTGCGATTTCGCGGCACTGATCGCACGTGTCGCAGGGGGTGCCGGTCGGCCCCTTGGCGCAGTTCAGTGCCTTGGCGAAGATGCGCGCGAGCGTGGTCTTGCCGATGCCGCGCGGGCCGACAAAGAGGAAGGCATGCGCAATGCGCCCGCTCTCGATGGCATTACAGAGCGTGCGCGTGACATGGTCCTGCCCGACCACGTCGGAAAACTGTTTGGGGCGCCATTTTCGCGCCAGCACTTCGTACGCCATGATAAATTCCTGTCCGCCCGGCTTTGTCCGCCGGATGCCCGTTCGGTTGGAGAAATGAATACCCGTTTGTGGCCGGGAACTCAAGAACGAATGGGGGGGCGCGCGCAAATGGCTAGGGCTTATCTTCCCCACAATCGCAATCGTAATCGCAATCGTAATCGAACTCGAACTCGAAATCACAATCGCAATCGACCGCTTCTTTCTCGCCCCCGCAGAGCCTTCTGCCACGCCGCCCTCACTCGTCCGCCTGACTTGTCCCTCCTTGCGTCCGTCCGGATCAACTTCGTCTTACACATCCACAAGACCATGCAAATAGCGGGCGATGTTCCGTTATTCGTGCTCGAAGCTCGTGATAATCGATTGCGAGTTCGAGTTCGATTACGATTGCGATTTCGATTACGATTGCGATTGCGATTTACATTGACCATCCGCCCCTGCTTGCCAAGCGCGCACTCTTCCGCTACGTTGGGAGCTGCCAACTGTAATACCAGCCTGCCCGGAGACAACCATGCGAAGCCTGCTCGACATCACCACCAAGACCCAGCTCTGCGCCGTGATCGGCAATCCGGTCGGGCACAGCCTGTCGCCGGCGATCCACAATGCCGCGTTTGCGCACCTGGACCTGGACTTTGTCTACCTGGCCTGCCCGGTTGCGGACGTGAAGAGCGCGCTGGCGGGGATGCGCGCCATCCGGACGTTCCGCGGACTGAGCGTCACGATCCCCCACAAGCTGGAGGTCATGAAGCACGTGGACGAAGTCGCGGAGGTGGATCGGAGCATCGGCGCGATCAACACCGTGATTCATGAGGGGGACAAGCTGATCGGGCTGGGAACCGAC
Organism: bacterium; assembly: GCA_037129105.1. Lineage (GTDB taxonomy): Bacteria > Verrucomicrobiota > Kiritimatiellia > RFP12 > CAIWXQ01 > CAIWXQ01. The sequence continues at coordinate 5,413 of JBAXVM010000115.1, read as the reverse complement.
GGCCCGGCCGCACTGAAGGCGTTGATCGACCACGGCGGCGCGCCGGATGGCCGCAATGTGCTCTTTCTCGGGGCAGGCGGCGCCGCCCGGGCCATTGCCTTCACGCTGGCGCGTCTAGCCAAGCCGCGGCAAATCACACTGCTGGACATCAACGAGAGCCTGCTGCGCGGGCTGCAGCACGACCTGCAGGCCGGCACACCGGTTACCATCCAGGCCGAGCTGCTGCAGGAAAAGTTCCTGGCGGCCGCCATGACCACCGCCGACGTGGTGGTGCACTGCACGTCCGTCGGCATGCACCCCAAAGTAGATGCCTCGCTGGTGCCGGCTGCGCTGTTCCATCCGGGGCAGGTGGTCTTCGACATTGTCTACACCCCGCTGGAGACGAAACTTCTGCGCGAGGCCCGCATGGCTGGCGCCCGGACGATTCCCGGCATTGAGATGTTCGTCAATCAGGCAGCGCTGCAATTTCAGCACTTCACCGGCGCGAATGCGCCAGTGGAAGTTATGCGGCAGGTGGTGCTGAAGCACCTAGGAACCTGTCGGACATAGGCCTTGGATCGTTCCAGCACCTTCTGCCGACAGGTTCCTAGTTGTGCAACCCGCGGATAGCGGGTTGCGAGAACTCAAAGAACGCGCAGAAGGGCATTCTTTCTGTCATTTGTTTGCGTCTTATACTGTAATCCGATGCTTGGCGTACGCTTGCCCAATGGCTAGCAGCCTGGTCGGCACAAAATCCGTGCTGTTCAAGCGCTAAGTCCGACAGGCTGCTAGAGCAGCATCGGCCCATCCTGGCCGGTATCGGTATCGGTATCGGTATCTGCAGGTGGCTGGGCTTGCGCCGCCTTCATCGCCGCCATCCGCCCGGCCAGCGATCCCTGCCGGTGCTGACGGGCGATGGGAACCAGCCGCATGCCACCTCGACCAGGCAGCCCCTTGTGGCCGTGCAGCCCCTTGTATATGACGATCGGCGCCTTGGGAACACGGATGCTGCGCTCGCAGGCAGGACAAGGCAAAAGCTCCCCTGCCCGATCATTTTCAATCTCGAGCCGCTGATGACAATTGGGGCATTCAAAATGCATGATCTTGCCAAAAACCGGATAAAGACAACCGATCTATTGAATGCAGTGTAGATTATCATATCCCTGCCGTGTGTTCAATCAGATCTCCGATTATGGGAATCTTCGTGTTCTTCGAATCTTCGTGGTGGAAGCCGCCAAATGGCGCTTCAGGAAAAGACCATGATATGGCGCCACGAATGCCTTTACGGGCACACTACAAAAGGTTTTTTGCCGATTCTAGGCCGTTTGTAGTGACGCCGTAAGGCGTTTTGGCGCCATAACGAGAACTGCTGTACAAGCGCACGCCTCCCTTGCCTTTGACCAGCGATCGCCTATACTCTCAAGGGTGATGTGCACCTCTTCTGCAGCGATACCACGAGTTGTTCTGTACGATCCCGCACGCGGGATGTGGCAGAACTTTGGCGCACCGTATCGAATTCTCTCCTCGCAGCGACTGGAGGATGTTCTGCCCCTGCTGCGCGAGATTGAAATCGCGGTCGACCAGGAGGGCGCATACGCGGCCGGATTCCTTGCCTATGAAGCGGCGCCCGCCTTCGATGCCAGCCTGCCATCCAAAGACGCAGGAGACTTTCCCCTGCTCTGGTTCGGCCTTTTTCGAGACGTCACAGAGCTGACAGAACTCCCCCACGGCCTGGAGGCGCCTGCGCCCCCGGACTGGCAACCCTCCATAAGTCCGGCTGCCTATTGCCGGTGCCTGGATGCCATCCGCAGCTATATCCGCGAAGGCGCCACCTATCAGGTCAACTTCACCTATCGGCTGCGCACACAGCTGCACACGGCCCCGTGGGACCTTTTTCTGCACATGGCCGGACAGGCCGACACCCCGTATGCCGCCTTTGTGGATACGGGCACGTGGGCCGTCTGCAGCGCATCGCCTGAGCTCTTCCTGCGGCTGGACGGCGAGCAGATCGAATCACGTCCCATGAAAGGCACGGCTGCACGGGGTCTCTGGCCGGAGGCCGATCAGGCCCAGGCCGCCGCCCTGCAGGTCTCCACCAAGGACCGGGCGGAGAACGTCATGATCGTGGACATGGTGCGCAACGACCTGGGGCGCATCGCCGAAGCCGGCAGCGTGCAGGTGTCGTCGCTGTTCGATGTCGAGCAGCACCCCACGGTCTGGCAGATGACCTCCACGGTCCGGGCCAGGACAAGCGCGTCCTTGACGCAAATCCTACAAGCCACATTTCCGCCCGCCTCCATCACCGGCGCGCCGAAACGCCGCGCCATGGAAATTATCGCCGAGCTGGAGACAGCTCCCCGGCACGTCTATACCGGCGCCATCGGTTTTCTGGCACCCGGGCGCCGTGCCCAATTTAACGTGGCCATCCGATCGGTTCTGCTCAACCGTGCCAGTGGCGAAGCCGAGTATGGTGTCGGTGGCGGCATCGTATGGGACTCCCAGCCCGCGGCAGAGCAGCAGGAGTGCCTGACAAAGGCCAGGGCGTTGCGCCCGCTTCGGCTGGATTTCGACCTGCTCGAAACCCTGCTTTGGAAACCGGCGGACGGCTACTGGCTGCTGGACCTTCACCTGCGGCGCGTGGTCCAGTCGGCCGCCTACTTCGGATTCCGCGCGGACCCCGCGCGCATCCGCGCCGAACTCACCGGGTTTGCGACGCGCTTGCCACCCGACTGCCATCGGGTGCGCCTGCAGGTCTCCCGGCTGGGCGCCTGCCGCTGCGAAGGAATGCCTGTTTCGCCCGAGGCGCTACGGTTTGGCGACCTTCCGTTTGCCAAGACCCCCGTGAACGCCGACGACGTGTTTCTCTATCACAAAACCACCCGGCGCCAGGTCTACGAGCACGCCATTCAGGCATGTCCGGGAAGCACGGATGTTCTGCTGTTCAACGAAAAGGGGGAGGTTACCGAGTCCACTCTGGCCAACGTGGCTTTCGAGATTGACGGCGTGCTGTCTACGCCCCCGGTGTCATGCGGACTGTTGCCTGGCACACACCGCGCCGCACTGCTCGCAAGCGGCCACATACACGAGCGCATCGTGACGCAGGAACAGGCGCTTGGCGCCACGGCCGTCTACCTGCTGAACGCGGTCCGCGGCATCCACCCGGTTCGGCTGCGGTTCTGAAAATTAAAAAGGCACCGGCGCACGAATGCACCGATGCCCAATTGCAAAGCAAGACTGAATTACCAGCGCTTGCCGCCGCCACCGCCACCGCCGCCGCCGCCGCCACGGCCGCCGCCGAAGCCGCCGCCGCCGCCGCCGCCGCCGCGACGATCATCGCGAGGCTTGGGCTGTGACTCGTTGACACGCAGGGGGCGCCCCATGAAGTCCGCGCCGTTGGTGCCTGCGATGGCCTTTTCGGCCTCTGCGCGGTCCGGCATCTCAACGAAGCCGAAACCCTTAGCGCGCCCGGTAGCCTTATCCATCACCACGCGAGCCGATGTCACTTTGCCAAACTTATCGAAATGCGCCTGAAGTTCGGCGTCAGTTACCTCATACGGGAGGTTGCCGACATAGATATCCATAATCTGAATCCCTCTTCTCGTGTCACGTTACTTGATATCCCGATGCCTCAACCATGACACAGGAAGAAGTTCGGAGCTGGTCAGGCCGACCCCGGCCGCAGAATTAGGATGCACTAGTCCGGCCCCGTTGCCAACAACTATATTTGCTTTTCTTTTTCAGCGGACGCATCTGCAAGTCGTTGCAGCCGCTGCGCGCACGGACGTCCCGCCCGGTTATCCGGTCACAAACTCTTCACTTTTCGCCAGAGGTTGGGCGAAGAGGCGCGGTGTTCCCAGAACGTGACGCTCAGGATTCCAGCCTTGATCAGCCTTGGCAGGGCCTCCATGAAGACGGCTTGCGGCATGATGCTAGCAATCTCTTTTGCAGACATGGAAACAATCGGCTTACCCACCAGGCAAAAATGATCAAACAGGCTGGAATAAACGCCTAAATCGTCCTTGGATAAGTGGAAGTCCGAAACAGACAGCGCGGCTTTGGTGCTCCCCTTGTGAGGCGTATTTGCCTCAAAAACGATCGTAGCCTTACGCTTGACAAAGGGTGTGGTCGCACGTCGTGTCTTGGCTGCAATCTGTTTCATGGGCGCAGTATAGCACAATACATATCTGGCGTGGAGAATAACGAAAAGGAACTTACCGGGCGGAAATCCCTTATTCCTGCTCCTGAAGCGTGTCAAAGAACTTCAGGTAGTCCTTGCGCTGTTCACCATCGAGGAAGGCCATGGCCGAACGCGGATGCAGATTGCGCTGACCGGTGAGCATATAGGGGATGTCGTACCCCCACGTGATTTGCTCACGCATGGGCACGATATGGTCGCGCAGGCACTGGATCACCGGACGCAAATGGTACTTGGGGTTCTTGAGGAACCCCAACAGCAGCTCCGTCGGGCAGTTGCCGGCGCCACGCCCCAGACCGCCCATGGTCACGTCCAGATAGCTCGTGCCCAGAATCAGCGCCTCGATGGTGTTGGCGTAGGCGAGTTGCTGATTGTTGTGCGTATGGATGCCAACTTTTTTACCAGCCGCCTCGGCGAACTTCCGGTATTTGCGCGTCAGGGCCTGGATCTCCTCGGAATAGAGCGAGCCGTAGCTGTCCACGAGATAGATCACATCCACCGGGGTACGGCAGAGCAGCTCCAGCGCCTCGTCGAGTTCCTGTTCCTGAACGACTGAGATGGCCATCAGGTTGACGGTGGTCTCGTACCCCTGATCGTGAATGGCTTGAATCATTTCCACCGCGGCCGGTATCTGATGGATATAGGTGGCGACGCGATACAGGTCAATGACGCTTTGGGCCTTGGGCAGGATATCCTCGCAGAAGTTGGTGCGGTCCACATCCGCCATGACCGAGATCTTCACGCTGGATGGCGCGTCGCCTACGATCCGCCGAACATCCTCCTCGGAGCAAAACTTCCATCGCCCAAACTCATTCGGCGCGTACAGACTCCGGGCCCCCTTGTATCCGATCTCCATATAGTCCACGCCTGCAGCCACGCAGGTGTCGTAGACGGCCTTGACAAAGTCGTCCTCAAAGCGGCAGTTGTTCATCAACCCGCCATCACGGATGGTGCAGTCCAGCACCTTGATGTCGGGCCGAAAAGTCAGCCAGGATCCTTTTTTCTGAAGCCCTGTCGCCTGTTTTTCGTCCATTTTGACTTTCTGCTCCATGCTGCGTCCTCTTTCATTCTCTTCGCACACCGTTCTTACAACACCGCGCATTGTAGACGATCAACCGCGCCAAGGCAAAGCGAGAAGAACACGAAATTAGCGTAACGGACGCTGGAAGGAGCAGGTGTTTTTCATTTGGAACTCAGCCAGCCGCAAGGCTGCGCCGTGAACAAACACTCGGGTAACTA
>JBAXVM010000114.1:0-8741 GCA_037129105.1 bacterium | reverse complement strand
CAGCCGTTGCACGACACGCGGTTTACGGAAGAGTTTGATGTGATCCTCTACGGCGACCACTACCTGCATTGGGTGGCCAAGATGGATTCCGTCAAGGAGCGTGTGCGGGCCTGGCTGGATCACGTGGACGCGGTTTTGGCGCGGCCGGATCTGGACGTGTTTGCGCATCCTTTTCGGGAGCTGCGGGCGATCAGCAATAACGAGGTGCCGGCGGAGGCGGTGGAACAAGTGCTGCGCTGGGCCGATGAACGGCGCGTTGGGCTGGAACTAAACTCGCACGATTATGTGCCGGAGGCGGCCACGGTACGCATGCTGAAATTCGCGGCGGATCGCGGGTTGCCGGTGGTGGTCGGCACGGATGCGCACACCCGGGACCGGATTCTCGCCTTCGAGGTGGCCGAACGCCGGCTGGCGCTGGCTGGGCTGACAGCCGCAGATCTCTACATGCCGCAGGTGGAAGATTTCATAACCAGGAAGGGTCGGCGTAGCGATCCGAAGTCGCGGCCGGCCCCCGGAAGGAGCAACAGATGAATCGAAAGCATAGCAAGCACGAGCTGGCGCGGGTGTCGCTGGGCGCCAGGGTGAGAACTGCTGCTGGATCGGCCAGTCCAGTTGATTGAACCGCTTGAATGGTGTACGTTGTGCCCCCGTTCGCGTTGTGGTCTTGTGTCATTATTGGGTTGCGGCTGCAGTCTGAATGTACGAAATTACCGATGACTGCGCTATATTGGTTGAAAGCGCACTTGTGGCGGCGCGGATGGTGCGGCCACGGAGGCAGAGCGGCTGAGGTCGCTATTTTGTGTTATTTTACGAGTGGGTGGTGCCGAGTATGCTGAGCATCTTGATTGATCCGCATCTGGCTGTGATACCGATCCTGATCGGGCCGTTGCAGGTGCTCATTGCGGTGCTGCCTGCGATCTTGTTGGCTATCGGCAGTGCCTTGCTGCAGATGTTCAAGCCGTCCGCCGTCAAGATCGGCCTGAAAGTGCTCTGGCGGAACAAACTGACAGTGCTGCTGCTGGTGGCCATCGTGTTGGGGATCCGGCATGGGATCTCGTTGCTGCCGCAGCGCGAAGTGCCGCGGGCGGCGGTTGTGTGGAACACGTCGGCCAACGCATGGTCGCTGTTTCGCGGGGGGCTTTCGCGACGCGGGGGCGGGGTGGACGGTTCGCCCGACCCGGTGGCCGGCGGCAAGGTCTGGGAGTTCAAGTCGGACTACGCGTGCGTGTATGCTTCGCCTTCGCTGGTTGGCGATTCGCTCTATTTCGCGGGGTCGGAAGTCTCGCCTTTCAACAAGAATGGCAGCGGGTCCATCTATCGTTTGGATGCGCTCACGGGGCGGGTCATCTGGAAGACCACGCCGGATGGCTACCGCGCCACGTTCTCCTCGCCAAGCATCTCCAGCAATTATCTGGTCTGCGGGGAGGGGCTGCATGAAGTGCATGACGCGCGGATCTTCTGCCTGCGTGCGGACAACGGCAAGGTGCTCTGGAGTAAGACATCCAGCAGCCACGTGGAGTCGTCCGGGGCCATCCTGGACGGACAGGTCTATATCGGGGGCGGCAAGGACGGCATGTATGGCTTGAAGCTGGATACGCCGGCCGGCGGGGATCCGGTGGTGTGGCATCTGACGGCGCTGGCGGGCGATACCAACAAGACCTTCCACTGCGACTCTTCGCCGGCGGCTGCGAAAGGGTCCGTGTTCTTCAGCTCCGCCATGTCCTGGGATGGCATCGTGTGCGTGGATGCTAAGACCGGGAAAGAGAAGTGGCACAAAGATGCGCCGTATCCGGTCTGGGGTTCGCCGACAATCGTGAGCAATCGCTTGTTCATTGGCATGGGCAATGGAAACTTTATCGAGAGCGCGGAGCAGGTCTGGGAGAAGGAACAGGCGAAGCTGATCGAACGGAAAGCAACCGCGGATGAACTGGCTGCCGCAGCCAAACGCTTTGCGCGCGGCGGGCAGATCTGGTGCCTGGACACGGAAACCGGTGACCTGAAGTGGAGCTATCCGTTGCCGGAGACCCTGCTGGGCGCCATTGCCGAGGCGGACGGTGTGCTGTACTTTGCGAGCCGCGATGGCGTGGTCAAGTGCCTGACCGTGGACGGCAAAGAGGTGATGAGCGGCAAAGGTGCGCTGCAGTGGAGCGCGCATGAAGGGATCGTGACTTCGCCGGCCATCGGGAAGGAGCACATCTATTTCACGACCGAGAGCGGACAGCTGGTCGGCCTTAACCGCAAGACGTTGAAGCCGGTCTGGCGCATGCGCCTGGGGTCTGGCTCGCCGTTCTCAAGTTCGCCGGCGCTGGGCCTCGGACACATTTATGTTGGCACGCCCGCGAACGGACTTCTGAGTCTGGGAAGTCAGCAGGAGCCGGTGTGGGGCGGCTTGCTGGGCGGGCCGGGAAAATCCGGCTGGACGGATGGAAGCCTGTTGCCGGAGCGGGGCGCCTTTTCCTGGCGCTGGCCGGCCGAGTCTAGCGACGAGACGGCAGGTGCGACGACGACGCCAGCGATTACCTCGCCCCTGGCTTATTCCACAAACAATCTGCTGCTGGCTGGTTGCCGGAATGGCGGCACAAACGGCGTGGCTGCGTTCGTGATCGCCAGGCAGGTGGATGGCGAAGTCAAGCCGGTCGCCAACGCGGAGCTTGCCTGGTTTGTGCCGGGGGCCCTGCCGGTCAGCCTCTCGCCGGCTGTGTATCGCGAGCGCATGTATGTGGTGGATGGACGGCCGTCGGATGCCGGACGCCGGTTGCGCTGCCTGCAAGTCACGACCGGCGCACCACTCTGGTCAATGCCGGTGGATGCGGGAGCTTCGGGCGAGTTTTCCCTGACGCGCGAGCGGTTGTATGCCTGCGTGTCGGACGGAGATCTCGCGTGTCTTGGCATCGAGGGAACCCGTGCCGGGCAGGTGCTCTGGACGCGCCCGATCGGGCAGGGCGTGGGCGCGCCGGTTGTGGCCGGCGACACGCTGCTCGTGGCGACGCGCGGGCCTGATGGCCTCCAGGCCTTTGATCTGTTGACCGGCAAGCCGCTCTGGCAGCGCCTGCTGGCGGCGCCGCCTGTGGCGGGTGTAGTTGCCAGCGACGATCTGGTGCTGACCGCGGTAACCAATGGGCTCGTGGCAAGCAGTGCAGCCAACGGTGCAGTTTTCTGGACATTTCCCTGTCAGCCAGCCCCGGGACCGATCGTATTTAACGAGGCGCATATTGCGGTCTGTACGATGGACGAGGAGATCATCGTGTTGAACTGGCAGGGACAGGAGAAGGGGCGGATCAAGTCCGCCACGTCCGGAATTCCGCCGATGCTGCTGGATGGTGAGCTGCTGTACTGCAAGAAAGGCGCCTTGCAGAGGTTCGAATTCGCCACGGATACGGGGACTCGCTGGCTGGACGCGAGTTGGCTGGGCGCGGTAACGGTACCGCCGGTGCTGGTGGACGGCAACGTCTACTTTGCTTCGGCTACCAAGGGTTTGGTGTGTGCCAAGGGCAGGAAATAGATAGCATGGACAGCCAGCGCATCTACTTTTTCGGGGATCACGGCGCCGAGGGCGATCCGGCGCGCAAGGACATCCTGGGCGGCAAAGGCGCGAGCCTGGCGGCCATGAGCAAGGCCGGCTTGCCGGTGCCGCCCGGCTTTATCATTTCCACGGCCTGCTGCCGCGAGTTCCTTGAAAATGACGGCAAGTGGCCGGACGGTCTGGAAGTGGAGGTAAAGAAGAACCTGGCCAGGCTGGAACGTCTCACGGGCCGGACCTACGGGGCCAACCCGCCGCTGCTGGTGTCGGTGCGTTCCGGCGCCGCGGTCTCGATGCCCGGCATGATGGACACCATTCTGAACTGCGGCCTCAACCCGGGGCTCGCCGAGAGCATGGGGCAGAGTTTCTGGCCGGTCTATGCCCAGTTTGTGCTGATGTTCGGCAAGACCGTGGCCGGCATCCGTGTGGCCGAGTTCGAGGCCATTGAGCGCGAAGTCATGCATGTGGAGGCCAAGCCCGGCCATGACCATGAGCGGGCTGATCCGGCCGCCCGCTATCGGGAGTTGGCTCGTCGTTACAGCGAGCTCTATACGCAGAAGACAGGCCGGCCGTTCCCTGCGAATCCCCGGGAGTCGCTGACCCAGTGCATTGAGGCTGTGTTCGGCTCGTGGAATAACGAGCGTGCCGTCACCTACCGCCGCGAGCACGATATTCGCGGCTGCCTGGGGACCGCGGTGACGGTGCAGGCCATGTTTCCTTCAGAGGTCTCCGGCATTGTCTTTACCGCCAACCCGAACAACATTGAAGATGGCGAGATGGTCATCGAGTCCGCCTACGGCCTCGGCGAGGCCGTGGTGAGCGGCGATGTGCACCCGGACAACTTCATCGTCGACCGCACGACCTACGCCATCAAGCGCCGGACCATCAGCCATAAGATGCACAGGGTGGCGGCGCTGGGGGACGATGCGAAACAAGATGCCGATGCCACCACGCTGACCGACGCGCAGATCAAGGAACTGGCCGGTATCTGCATGAACATCGAGCGGTATTTCGGATCGCCGATGGATATCGAGTGGGGGCTGGCGGATGGGAAGTTCTCGCTGCTGCAATCGCGCCCGATTCGCGGCCTGGAAATTGTTGAGGATATCGAAGTCGGGCGCAAGGAGGAGATTCACCGGTTGCGCGAACTCGAGGGGAGCAACCGGAAAGTCTGGATCCAGCACAATCTCTCGGAGACCCTGCCGACGCCGACGCCTCTGACGTGGGATATTGTGCGCCGGTTCATGAGCGGGAATGGCGGGTTCGGCAGGATGTACCGCGACTTCGGATATACGCCCAGCCCGACGGTTTGCGAACAGGGGTTCCTGGAGCTGATCTGCGGGCGGATCTATGCCGACCCGCAGCGCGCGGCCGAGATGTTCTGGAGCGGAATGCCGCTCTGCTACGACCTGAACGCGCTGGCAAAGAACCCCAAGCTGATTGATGCGGCGCCCTCCGGGTTTGACGCGGAACGCGCGGATGTGGCTTTCCTCGCCAACCTTCCCGGTCTGGTGCGCAAGATGATGAAATGCTCTAAGACCATGAAAGCCGTACGCCGGACCGTGGTCGAACGTTTCGAGCAGGAGGTCCTGCCGCCCTACCTGGCCTGGGTCCGGGAGAAGCGCCATCAGGACCTGCAGCCGCTTTCAACAAACGAACTCGTGGCCGAACTTCGCGCACGCATGGCGCGGGTGCTGGATGATTTTGCGGGGGAATCGCTCAAGCCGGGTTTCTTTGGCGGGATTGCAGAGGCGAGCCTCAGCGGTCTGTTGGAACAGCTGATGGGGCAGGAGACGGGCCGGCAGCTGGCCATGAGCCTGACCCAGGGGCTGGAGGGGGATACGACCGTTCAGCAGGGCATTGCCATGTGCAACGTGGCCAGGGGGCGGCTGACGCTGGCGGATTTTATCGAGCAGTACGGGCATCGCACGGTCGAGGAGATGGAGCTGTCCCGCCCGCGCTGGCGCGAGGATCACTCCTATGTGACCCAGATCCTGGGCGTCTATCTGGATCCGTCCGCGCCGTCGCCGGAGGCACAGCACACCCTGCGCGCAGAAAAGCGCGAGGCGCTTGAACGGACGCTGCCCGGTCTGCTGGCACAATGGGGCGGCAGCAGTCTGCTCGAGGATGTCCTGGCAGACCTGCAGGATGCCCAGAAGATGCTGCCGTACCGGGAGTCGGGCAAGCATTACCTGATGATGGGGTACGAGACCATCCGGCAGGTGATCGTAGAGCTCGGCAAGCGATGGGATCTGGGCAGGGACGTCTTCTTCCTGACCCTCGACGATCTCGAGTCGTACGAGACCCGCCGCGAGGCGCTGCAACCGGTGTGTGCGTCGCGCAAGATCCGGTGGCAGTCCGCCAAGCGCCTGGAGATGCCGGTGGTGATCGACACCAATGACCTGGCCAACCTCGGCGTGCCCAAGACGTACGAGGCGGCGACAGAACTGGCCGGCGAGCCCATTGCGCCCGGCGTGGCCAGCGGCATCGCGCGCCTGGTGTACGATCCGCAGAAGGCCGCCGATCTCTGCACGGACTATGTGCTGGTGTGTCCGTCCACGGATCCGGGATGGGCGGCCCTGTTTGTCCGGGCCAAGGCCCTGATTGTGGAGCGGGGCGGCGTGCTCAGCCACGGCGCCATTGTGGCGCGTGACTTTGGCATACCGGCGATCGCCTGTCCGGATGCGACCCGCCGGATTCCGGACAAGACGCTGGTCCGGGTGGACGGCAACCGGGGGATTGTGACGCTGCTGAGCGAGGACGCCAAACGGTAACTGGAACAGGAATGCGGAAATGCTGGAAGCGATCAACACCTGCCTCGTTAATGCCCTGGACTACGTGTTCGGCTGGATGCTGTTGCTGCCGCGCGACCTGTCGTTGTTCAGCGTGGCGATTCTCACGTCCGCCAGTCTGTCCCTGATTCGCAAATGGACCACGGATCAGACGTGGCTGGCCCGGGCCGATGTCGACACCAAAAGACTCCATGCGCTGATCCGGGAGGCGAAGCAGGCCCGCGACCGGGAGGCTGTCACGCGGTACAAGGCCACGATCACGCGCATCAAGGTCAAGGCCATGAAGTTCGAAGGCAAGCCCCTGTTGTGGTCGCTGGTGCCGGTGGCGCTACTGGCCACGTGGGCTTTTTCACGCCTGGCGTTTGTGCCGCCGCCCGCGGGTGCGACCTTGACGGTCAGGGCCCATCTATCCAAGTCCTACATCGGACAGACGATTCACATGGCGCCGGAGGAGGGGGTCGAGACGGTCAATGGCTGGTTCCAGACGGTGGTGGAAGACGCGCAGGTGCCGCCGACAAATCTTTGGGACAAGTGCAACAACAAGGTTTGTTCATTCTTCAACATGTTGCCGCAACCGGAGGCGGTGGCCGAGTGGCAGATTGTGAGCAAGGACACGAACCCCCATGTGATGAAGATTCGTTTCGGCGGGCGGACCTATGCGCAGGAGGTGCTCGCCGGGAAGCGGCAGTACGCGCCGGCGCTGACCGTATACTCGGATGCGCCGGTGCAGGCGGTCGAGCTGGTCATGAAGCCGATGAAGCTGTTTGGCGGTGTCGGCGCGATCGACTTTCTTTTTCTGCCGCCCTGGCTCGTGGCCTACCTGCTGATCGCCATTCCATTTGTCACCATCCTCCGTCGTGTCTTGCGGATCTATTGATGGTGCGGTTTCGCTGCCGTTCTTGATCGGCGTCCTACTTCCACGTCCACGATGTCAGCGCGTACTCCTGGGACAGCTTGCGCCAGACGACCACCTCTGCCTCCAGGGTTGTCCCGTCCGCCTTCACCTTGAGCCGAAGCCGGTAGTTTGTCCCCGACACGACTTGCAGTCGGGCCGACAGAATCTCAATCAGGGTGAGCTCAGACGTCCGGTCCGGCCCTACCGCCTGGGTCTTGACGGCGAACCGGGCTGCCGCGATGACTTCCGTGTTTGTGGTTGACGCCTCTGCGTATTGGCCGACCAACGGCTCTGCCGCCCCGGACGGACTAAGGGTGCCGAGCAACATGCTGCCGGCAGCGAGGAGCATGACAAGAGAGGATGATGACGAAGTTTTCATGTGCAAAGGCTACTACAGTGGGCTGCTGTTGACCAGCATTGGTCGTTAGACCTGATCCTCGGAATCAGCAACTGCTGGGTGTGATGTTAATCAGCCGCATCGAACGGGGCCACGGCCAACCGGAATACGGGTGCAAGCTCGGGTCGGATATCGCCCTGCTCAAGCGCGTCGAGCGCCTCGAGTACGAAGGTTCTGACATCCCCCGTCGCGTCGTCCCGATAGGCCAGGAACACGCGATGCCAGTCGGGCAGGTCGCCGCGCTCAAAAGCGGTCAGCACGCCTTCGAAACCCCAGCGGGAGACTGGATCGTCCGGCGTGACGTCAAGGTTGCGGAAGGTCATGGCGTACTCCCGTGCGCGATGAGCGCGGCGGCCAGCCGCCGGCAGAGGTCCACGATTGTTGTCCAGTCGTGATACCGGGCGTCGAGTCCTTTGTAGGCTGCGAGTACGCGAGTCGTCGACGCGTCTTTTGGCGCGGGCGCGCCCAGTAACTGGACGAGTTCCGCCGCTACGCTTCCGGACGACGACAATGCCTTTTCATAATAGTCGTCGATTTTGCTCAAGACGGAGGCACCCCATTCCGTTCCGAAACTGTCCGCCAGCGCCGCCACATCGAGATAGTCGCGGGTTTGGTTGCGGTTGGTGATGAGGAACGCCTTGACGCGCAGGATTTCATCAATCGTCGGCACAACAAGCCTCTTGCCTCCCGGAACAGACAGTTCTTCCGTCTCGAGGGGACGGAGGCGCCGCAACTGGCGCAATCCAGCCTCAACGCCGTCGAACGATCCGAGGATGACTTTTCCTTGCCGGACGTGGGCGGTGCGCCATTTTTCTTGTTCGGAGAGAAAATCGAAAATGGATGCAAAGCGTTCGGACAGATCGGTCAGGACGTGGTCATGGTCGAATGACTGTCGATGCCCGATATGTGCGGAAACCGCGCTGCCGCCAACCATCACGGCGTTGGGAACAAGTTTCTGAAACGCGGCGGCGGAATCGAGGACGCGGCGCATCATTTCACTGTTAATGACGACTTGTTTCATTAATTTCGTATTGTAGATAAAAGGGTTTGATTACGCAAGACGTGAACGGGCGCATCTGCGCTTCATTGACTTGCATTTGGGTAGAGACGGCTTTACGCCGTCTACCCGCAAATGCC
>JBAXVM010000113.1:0-8779 GCA_037129105.1 bacterium | reverse complement strand
GTTACCCGAGTGTTTGTTCGCGGCGCAGCAGCGCGGTTGGCTGAGTTCCAAATTGGTAGATACCCCGGTGGACGACTACGGCGACGACTACGGATGACGAGGGGAATTCCGAATTCGTCCACCGTAGTCATCAACCCTCCGTTCTCTTTGTTGCCTCCTGTTCAAACTCGAATGGGTTGCGGGCACGCGCCCGCGCTGGGTCCTTCGTGGTGAGAATTTCCGGCTGCTTCAGGAAAAGACCATGTGTTGTGGGGCGCGCATCCCCGTTTCGTTGACTTGCCTTGGGTAGAGACGGCTTTACGCCGTCTACCCGCAACTGCCAGACAATGGACGGCGTAAAGCCGTCCCTACCGTGAAAGTCAATGAATCGCAGCTGCACCGCTCCGCAAACTACCGCTGTTTTACGTGTGACTTCCCGCCCACAGCAGAGTAACATATGGTTTTGTTATGCCTGTGCCGGAAAATGTACGGGCCATCGACTTACTAGCAGATGGAAGGGACAAAGAACCATGAAGCAGATGCAAGGCGCAGGTTTGGTGTTGGTGGTCGGGCTGGTGCTGACGAGCGGATGTTCGCAGTGGATCAGCAAGCGGGCTTTGGAACGCGGCACCACAGCCATGAAGCAGAACGACTACGCCACGGCCGTCAAACAATTTGAAAAGGCGGCGCTGCGCATTGTCGATTCGCCGGACCTCTACTACAACCTCGGCAAGTCCTACCAGCAGCTCAACGATCTGGACAAGGCCCTGAAAAACTACCAGACGGCACTGAACTTGAAGCCCTCCGACACCGACTGCATGATGTGCATCGGCGAAATCCTCCTCAAGCGCCAGCAGTGGGATGAAGCCACCGCCATCTACGAGAAAGTCAGCCTCGGCCTGCCACCCGACGCCTCCGTGCTGACGTCCCTGGCCAAGGCAGCCCATGGCGCCGGACGCACGGACGCCGCCCGCATCTACCTGATCCGCGCCATGCGCGCCGACGCGAATTACGCGCCGGCACGCTACGACCTCGCCTGCCTGTATCGTGACGTGTTCATGCTGCCGGCCGAGGCAATCGAACAGTACGACTGCTTCATACGTCTGGCGGATCCCCAGGAGCCGCATGTCGCCATGGCCCGCGAGAAGATTCTGCAATTGAAGCAGGTCATCGGCCGGCAGACGCTGCAACTCCCGGCTGGCGCCAAGCGTAATGCCGCCGCCGCCGTAAAGCTGATTATCGACGGCGACCGCCTGCGCGCAGCAAAACAGCTTCCCAAGGCCGAGAAAGCCTATCGTGATGCGCTGGCGGCCGACCCGCTCAGCCAGGACGCCGCCTTCAACCTCGCACTGGTCTGCAAGGCCAAAAATAACCTGCCGGAGGCCATGAAGCTGCTGCTGCGCGCCGCGAACATGGAGCCGTTGCGCCAGACAACCCTGCTGGAGGCCGCACAAACCGCCATCGTACTCAAGGACTGGCCCACCGCCAGTCGTATGCTCGACCGCGTGCTCGCCAGCTCGCCGGCCTTCGCGCCCGCCTATGCCTCCATGGCGCTGGTGCGCCAGTCCCAGGGACAAAAGGCGGCCGCGCGGGTCTACGCTGAACAGTTTGTGCGCCTGGCGGCGCCGGGTCCGGACCGCGACCGCTATGAGAAATGGGCCAGCACGCTGCCGCAATAAAACTTCCGTGAACGAAACCCTGATGTTGCCACTCGGAGATCTGTTTTCCAGCCTTCCCGCCGGAACGTGGGTGGACATTGGCTGTGCCGTCACCGCCCTGTTCAGCCTGGGCCTGGGCTCGCGGCGTGGGCTTTCCGCCGAAATGCCGCTGGGCGTAGGGTGGTTCTGCGGCATTTTGTCCGCCTGGCATGCCTACGCGCCCATTCACACATTCCTGCTGGACTGGAGCTTTCTGGATGGAGAGCCGGAGTTTCTGCTTTTCCTTGTCTTCCTTGCCGTGGCGTTGCTGGCGTGGGGCGTGGCCGTACTCGTTTCCCGCGGGTTACGCCTGCTCGCGGCGCATGTCGAGAAAACCCCGGCCGATTACGCCCTGGGCATGGTGGTAGGGTTAATCCGGGCCATTCTGATTCTGCTGATCGTAACCGCCATCATGCTCGGACAGTCCTGGTGGAACAGCGGGCGCGATGTCTTTTGCAACCAGTCGGTAACCGGCAAAATATTTTCGCCATGGGCAACCTGCCTGCTGGAAACGCTGAAGAAGTTCAACCCGCACTTCGAGGTTCGCCGGCGCGGAGACGAAGCCGGCGACATCGGCAACTCCTTCGGGACCACGCCGGCCGCCCCGCCCAGATAACACCCGGCTTCGCGCACGCAAAAATGAAGTTCCATGAGCCAGCGAGTAACAGACCGCGTACTGGAGGAGATCCGCGCGCGCACGGATATTGTCGGCCTCGTCAATGTACGTGTGCCACTCCGGCGCGTGGGCAGCACCTTCAAAGCCTGCTGCCCGTTTCATAAAGAGAAGACCCCGTCGTTCCACGTCAACCCCGCCCGCCAGACCTACCATTGCTTCGGCTGCGGTGCGCATGGCGACGTGTTCAAGTTCCTGATGACGCAGGATGGCCTCGTCTTCATGGATGCCGTACGTCTGCTGGCAGAACGCGCCGGCGTGGCGCTCGCTATCGAAACCGACTACGCCGCCGAGGAACGCAACACCCTGCTCGCCATCCACGCCGAGGCCGCCGCCTTCTACCGCCGCTGCCTGCTGCAGATCCCGGAAGCCACCGCCGCGCGCGACTACCTCACCAGCCGCAAGCTGACCCCTGAAATCTCCGAGCGCTTCGGCATCGGCTATGCACCGCTGGCGCCTGACACGCTGCTGCGCTGGGGAGAAAAATACAACTTTAAGGCCGAGATGCTCGTGGCCGCCGGCATGCTGGCGCCCCCCAACAACCCCGATCGGCCGGATGCATATTACGACCGCTTCCACGGCCGGCTGATGTTCCCCATCTGCGACGTACAGGGGCGCGTGGTGGCGTTCAGCGCCCGCGTGCTCGACCCCAAGAGCCATCCCGCCAAGTACGTCAACAGCCCGGAAACGCCCATCTTCGTGAAGAGCCGCGTCCTGTACGCGCTCGACAAAGCCCGCAGTTCCATCGTCAAAAGTCCGCGCCGCGAAGCGTTGGTCTGCGAGGGGCAGATCGATGTGATCCGCTGCCATTCCGCCGGCTTTGACACGGCCGTGGCCTCACAAGGCACCGCCTTCACCAAGGAGCATGTAGAGCTGCTCCGCAAGTATGCCGACAGCGTGCTGCTGGTCTTTGATGGCGACTCCGCCGGCCGCAAGGCCGCGTTGCGCACCGGCTCCCTGTTTCTCGAAGCCGGGCTTCCCGTGCGCGTGGCCGCACTCCCGACAGGCGACGACCCGGACTCGCTGCTGCGTGACAAGGGGCCGGATGCATTCCGCGATGTGCTCGACTCGGCCGTCTCGCTCACCGCCTTCCAGATCCACGTGCTGTCCGGCGATGAACGCGACCCGCACGCCGTGGATGCCATCAACCGCGTTTCACAGGCCGTCTTCGAGACGCTGGCAAATTGTCCGCAAGCCGTGCTGCGCAGCCACCTGCTGCAGGAAGCCGCCACGCTGCTCCACCTGCCGGCCAGCGCCATGGAGGAAGACCTCGAAGCCCTGCGCCAGAAGATAGCCGCGCGCCCGGCCCCGCCTGCGCCACGGTCGAACCGGGAAACGATCGAGCCGTCGGACGGTCAGACCGTCAGGCCGTCCCACCACCCCACGGTCCAGCCGTCAGACCGTCCCACCGTTCAACCGTCAGACCCTTCCGCCGCCTCCGCCATCGTGGCGTCTGAAGTGGAGCTGCGTTTTTGCGAGCTGCTGCTGCACCACGGCGAAGAACGCGAAGTGGCGGCGCTGGTGGACATGTATGTGCCGCCGGACCTGCTACGGCATGCGGACACGCGCGCCATCTACGAAGCCTGGCGCCAAACGCACCGCGGCACGCCGGAAGCCCTGTCGCAGCTTTCCACGAATGGCCACGACGCCGTCCGCCGCATGCTGGCCCGGCTGGCGCGCAGCGACCCGCGCATGGCGCATGCCCGCGAAGCCACCATGCGCGAAGCCATTGATGGACTCATTGCGCGCATCTGGCTCTCCTGGCTCGAAGCGGAGCGCGGCCTGACGAAAGGGGAACGGCGCCGTCTGGAACTCACCATGCTGCTGAAGGCGCTGAAGAAGCCCAAAGACTCGCAGGAGCTCTACGATGTCCTGACCGTGGAGCTGGCGCGCCGCGGCCAGCACCCGACACAAACGACAGCGCCCGCACCCGTCGCACCCGAGCCGGTCGCCCCGCCGCCTCCCGTGCACGCCTCCGCTGCCCCACCCCTGCCGGAAGCGGACGGATGGCAGGAAGAAGACCCGTTCTAGGAGACTGTCGGGCTTAGGCCTCGGATCGGTCTGGAACCTTCTGCCGACAGTCTCCTAGTTTTGCAACCCGCGGATAGCGGGTTGCGAGAACTCAAAAACTAGGCAGTCAGGGATGACATCTAGATCCCACACTTCATCGCACACTTTGTCGGCTCTTCCAGTTCGGCGGCTTGAGCATGCCCCCGCTTCCCCCATGACTAGCAGCTTGCCGGCACAAAATCTGTACTGATCCAGAGCTAAGCCCGACCGGCTGCCCCCAGCACTTCGAGACAACCCCGCAGCCGGATATCCTCCGACGAGCTGCCAACCATGATTTCAAACGTCCCGGGCTCGACCACCCGCCGCAGCTTCCGGTTCCAGAGCGCCAGATCGCGCGGTTGCAGCGTAAAGGTGACGGTCTTCTGCTCCCCGGCGGCCAGACTCACCCGTGTGAAGCCGCGCAGCTCCTTGACCGGAACCGCCACGCTGGCAACCTCGTCGTGGATATAAAGCTGCACCACTTCATCACCTGCCACAGACGAGGTGTTGCGCACCTCCAGGCTCACGGTCACCGGGCGCTTCCCGCGCGAAGTCGCGGGTTGCATGCGCAGGTTGCTGTATTCAAACGTGGCGTAACTCAGGCCAAACCCGAACGGGAACAGCGGCTTGCCATCGTTATCGTTGTAATGGTAGGCCCGCCCCGAAGGCTTGTAGCTGTAGTACAACGGCGACTGCCCCGCATTTTTCGGGAACGTAATCGGCAGCTTGCCGCCGGGGTTGCATTCGCCGAACAGCACTTCCGCAATAGCGGTGCCTCCCTGCTCCCCGCCATACCAGGGGAGCAACACCGCGGCCGCCTCGTCGATCCAATGGGCCATGGTCACGGCGCTGCCTGCCACCAGCACCACCACCAGCTTCGTCCCGGTGGCTGCAATCCGCCGGATCTCCGCCTCCTGATCGCCGGTGATGATGTCCGCACGACGCTTCTCCACAATGATGGCATGCGCCGCATCGGCCGCACCTTCCGCCTGCGCCTTGAGGCGCGGCAAATCCAGCTTAGACCGGTCGGAGCCTTCCTCCTCGCGGATCGTGGCAAAATAGAGTGCGACCTCACAGGCGCGGGCAACGACGGCCACATCCTCGTCCGGCCCGCAAACCCGCAGCTCGGTTCCCGGCGCGACCTTGGCCCGCAGACCGGCCAGCGGGCTGACACCCTCACCGCCCCAGCCGCCATAGGGACCACTGTAATCTCCGAGGTTGACCGTGTCCGCGGCCGGCCCGAACACGCCCAGGGTCTTGAGGTCCTTGCGCAACGGCAGCACGCCCTCGTGATTCTTCAGCAGCACCATGGCTTTTCGCGCAGCCTCCAGCGCAAGGGCCCGGTGCTCCGGACAGCGCACCACCGCGTCCGCCCGGGGCGCGTCCACATACGGGTGGTCAAAGAGCCCCAGCTCAAACTTTGCCTGCAGCACGCGCGCCGTAGCAGCATCCAACGCCACCATCGGGATCCGGCCATCCTGCACCAGGGCGAGCAGCGACAGGTCCGCATTCGGGAGCTCGATGTCAAGGCCGGCCAGGAAAGATTGCGCCAGGGCGTCGGCTTTGTCCACAGCGACATGATGCGCCGCATGCACGCCATCCACCCCGCCATAATCCGAGATGACAAACCCGTTAAACTTCCACTCGTCGCGCAGCAGGTCGGTCAGGAGCGCCGGGCTGCAGGTGCAGGGGACGCCATCAATGGAGTTGTAGGCGGCCATGATGGAGCGCGCCCCACCCTCCTGGATGCAAACCCGGAACGGCTCCAGGGAGACTTCGCGCAAGATGCGCCACGACGAGTGGGAGGCATTGCTGTCGCGGCCGCCCTCGGCATAGTTGTCGACGAAGTGCTTGGGCGAGGTGATGATGTTCAGCCCCTCCAGCGCCTTCACATACGCCAGCGCCATCCGGCAGGTCAGATACACATCCTCGCCGTACGACTCCTGCGCCCGCCCCCACCGCGAATCGCGGCTGATATTAATAACCGGCGCAAAGACCTGGTGAATGTTTACAGCCTTAAGCTCGCGGGCAATGGCCATGCAGACCCGCGACATCAGGGGTTCATCCCACATGGCAGCCAGGCCAATGGACTGCGGAAAACAGGTGGCATCGCCCCACTGCGCGCCATGCAGCGCCTCCTCGTTGATCAGCACCGGAATCCCCAGGCGGTGCGCCTCGATGGACTGCTGCAGGTCGGCATTGTTGATCCCGGCGCACTCCGTGGCTGTCCGGCGCGTCCCCTTGTAATGCGCAAAATGGGTGAGCGACCGCACATGCCCCGCGCTGTAGTCACGCGCGTCTGTCCCGGGGTTAAAGATCATCTGGCTGCGCAGCTGGCCGACCTTCTCCTCCACGGTCATCCGCAACAGCAGATCGGAAACGCGTTGCGCAATGGGGAGCACGGGATCGTGATAGGGGTATGACATGGCTCTAATGCATCTCGACCGCCACCGAGCCGATGCCGGAGCGCAGATAGTTGAACTGCACGTTCGGGTGATCGGCGAGCAGCGACATGGGGACCGCGGCGTCGGGGATGCGCTTGGAGATCATCAGCGCGCTCAGGCGGATGCCAAAGGGGTTGTCGTGGTGCCCGGGGTGCCAGATGGAGACCTTGCCAGCCTTCCAGGTCTCCTGCGGTCCCACGGTCATGGCTTCGGTTGGGACCAGCGACACGTTGCCGCCGCCGGAGGTGCGGGCATTCTGGGTGATCGTGACCGGGTGCAGCTTCACGCGACGCGTGGTGAGCTGACGGTACTCGGCCGGCGTAGGCGGTTGATGCTTGTACTTCCCCTCACGCGGGATCGGATCATTAAAGGCCCAGTGCTTGATCTCGCCCTGGCCGCCCTGCATCAGCACGCAGCGGACGGTGTCATAGCTCTTCCGGTAAGCCGCGATATTGCCGGTCGGGAAATGGAGGTTCGCGGCCGGCATCCGCAGCTCTTTGTCGATCCGGTTGAAGCACATGGCCTTGTCGCAGCGGGCGAACGAAAGCGGATGCGACTCATCCACGGCCTGGCCGTTGATCACCCACTCGTCCATGCCCCAGAAGTGGGCGTGCGTGAGCTTGAGGCCGATGGCATTGACGATGCGCGCCACCAGCGGGAGCTGCTCCGTGGGGCCAATGGGGCCGCAGATGCCGGCGGGGTTATCCGGCGTCGCCTGCTTCCACGCCTCGATGTACTCCAGCGCCTCGGCGGGGTAAAAATCCTCCACGGTATCGTAGAACCGCACGGTAAAGCCGGGCCGGGAGAGCTGCAGCAGGTCCTTGGGTTTCAAATGTGCGGCATCTTCCAGGATCGCCTTGTCCAGCGTCGTGTAATCCCACCAGGCAGGAGCCAGTTTACTCAGCGGTCGTGGCATGGCATGTTCCTTTCAGCATCGTTTCCAACGGGTTGTAATCACTCGGGGCAAATCCCAGCGTGCTGTGGCAGCGCCACCCTTCGGCGTAGGCGCAGCGACCGGACATCTGGCCCACGGCCGCGCTCATGTTCGCCATCTCGTCCAGATAGGCATCCATCCCCTGGCTGACATCCAGCCACTCCTTCTGGCTGCGATGGCAGGCCAGCATGGCGCGCTTTTCCGCCAGCACAGAGCCAACATCCACCGTGAGGTCCGGCCGGACCGGCTGTCCCAGGCCATCGCGCAGGCCGTGGGGGAGCGCATGGTAGAGCGCCAGCGGCGCATCCCAGATGGGGCGCGGGGGTTGTGTGATGAAGTTCCGCATGCCATGGGAGAACGCCGCGGTCACGAGCAGGCGACAGGTATTCTGGTGGTCTTCCATGTAATCCTGCGGCGATTGCGTCAGGACCAGGACTGGACGGATCTCCCGCACCACGGCGGCCACGCGAGCCAGCGAGGCCGCATCGTAAAAGATCCCCAGGTCATCGAACAGCGGCGGGTGCGAAACGGCGCCGGCCAGGCGCGCGGAAGCCTCGGCCTCCGCGCCGCGCAGGCGGATGATCTCCTCGCGGGAGTGCTGCGCCGTGCCGCAATGCCCGTTGGCAAGGTTCCACATGTGGATCTCGGCGCCCGCGCGTTTCAGCAGCAGCAGCGTGCCGGCCATCATGAACTCAATGTCGTCCGGATGCGCCGCCGCAGCCAGCACCACCAAACCACGGGATGTGTCGGAATTCATCAGGCCGTGTATTCAATCACGCTTAGGCCGCCGGCTCAAGCCAAGTTTGCAGGCGGAGTGCGGTTGTGTGTGCCACCCATTTGTTGGCATATTCAAGCTCCAGCAGCCTTTTCTCGGCGTTCTTGGCACCTTGGCGGTTAAAATCATCTCGCGCGTTTCCACCAACTTGAATCGCACCCTTCCGGCTTTCATTCCGAGTAGGGATGGGGCTTGCGCCCCATCCCCCTCACAGACCCGTGCGAGCGG
>JBAXVM010000112.1:0-8811 GCA_037129105.1 bacterium | reverse complement strand
AGGCCGTTTGTAGTGACGCCGTAAGGCGTTTTGGCGCCATAATGAGAACTGCTGCCGGCAACATGCTATTCCTTTGCAGCAACAAGCGCTTATGGCACAATATCTTCGCATTCCGCATCTTCTTATTCCGCGTCCGGCGCTGGTTTTCCCTTTGCGGCTTGAACTTGTATGGATTCGATGACTGTTACTCCTCCCTACCGCCACATCGTCTGGGACTGGAACGGCACGTTGCTCGACGACGTGCAGGCCTCGGTGAACACCATCAACCGCCTGCTTGCCGCGCGCGCGTTGCCGCTGACGGAAGTCAGCCGCTATCGCGAGCTCTTCGGCTTCCCGGTACGCGACTACTACACGGCCATCGGCTTCCGCCTGGAGCAGGAGGACTGGGACCTGCTCGCGCGAACCTATCATGACCTCTACCGGACCGACACCACGATCCGCCTGCACGCCGGCGCCCTGCCGGCCCTGCGCTTCTGCCGCGAGGCCGGGCTGGGGTCATCCATCCTCTCCGCCTCCGAGCAAACCATCCTGGAGCGGATGCTCGCGGAAGCGAACGTAACCGCGTGGTTCGATTTTATCCACGGCGTGGACAACCTGCACGGCCGCTCCAAGCTGGAGACCGGCCGGAAGCTGATCCAACGCATCCCCTGCCCGCCCGCACAGGTTCTGTTCGTGGGCGACACGTTGCACGACCGGGAAGTCGCCGCCGAGCTCGGCTGCGCCTGCGTGCTGGTAGCCCACGGCCACCAAAGCCGGGAACGGTTGCTCGCCGCCGGCTGCCCGGTGCTCGAGACGCTAGCGGAGCTGCCGGAGTTTCTGCAAATGCGGACGCGAAGGTAATGCAAATTGACATGTGGTCACAATGTGAATACAGTATGGGCATGAAAGCGACGTTGATTCCAATCGGCAATTCAAGGGGAGTCCGTATACCAAAGCCATTCATTGAACAATGTGGCCTTACGGACGAGATCCAGATTGATGTTCGGGATCGCATGATCCTGATCCATTCGCCTCGGCATCCCCGCTCTGGATGGAGCCAGGCGTTTAAGCAGATGGCACAAGCAGGAGACGATAAGCTCTTGGATGCCCAGCCCCTTCTGACACGTTGGGAGAAGAAGGACTGGGAATGGAAGTGAACCGGTTCGAAGTGTTCCTCGTCACCCTTGATCCCACCGTTGGCCATGAGATCAAGAAGACGCGACCCTGCGTAGTCATTTCTCCAAATGAAATGAATCACAATATCGGGACGGTCATTGTCGCCCCGATGACCACCAAAGGACGACGCTATCCGACACGCGTGGACTGCACCTTTCAAGGCGTTGAAGGGCAAATCGTACTCGATCAACTACGGACGGTGGACAAGGAACGACTCGTCAAAAAACTCGGACACCTCGCGTCAGCGAACGGCGATCATGTGCTTGATGTTCTGGGCGAGATGTTTCAGAAGTAAAGCCCCAAACACGCGATGCACCGCGACACGCGACACACCCGACACCCGACACGCCACACCCGACACGCCACACCATGCAAACCATCGCCCTCTCCGACCTGCCGGCCAAACAGTGCTGCCGCGAAGATTTTCGCGGCGGCGCCTTCCGCGTGCACTCCCGCTCCGGGCTGCACCCCACCGAGCGCGTGCTGCTGGAGAACCTGCCGCCAGCGTTAGCCGGCGACGTGCTGGTCACCGGGAACCGCAGCGGCGTTCTGGGGCTGGTCCTGTCCACGGTATATCCCGATGCGCACGTCGTACAGCATGTGGTCGACATTCACCACGCCAAGGCGCTGCAGCGAACCCTGGCCGCCCATGACGATGCGCGCATCCGGGTCGAATGCAGCGCCTGCCTGCCGGAAATGTCCTCCACGCGCCTGGCCGTGATGCAGGCAACCTCGCGCGATACGCCGGCGGAGTTGATCCTTGATCAGCTGGAAGATCTCCGCGTCAACCTCCCGGACAGCGCCTCCTGCCTGGTGGCTTATGATGGCAAGCCGGACTGGCTGCGCAAGCAGATGAAGCAGATCTTCGGGCAGGTCGCGGCCATACCGGCCACGGATGGTGTGACGCTGTTTCGCGTCCACCCGCGCGCGCCTGCCGGCACGGGCGCACCGCGCCCCTTTGTTCGCCGCGACTTTTCCGCCACGTTCGCCGCCAGCCTGCCGGGTGATCCGCCGCTGCAGCTCACCACGCTGCCGGGCGTCTTTGCGCACCGGCGCGCGGACGAGGGCGGGCTGGCGCTGGCGGAAGTTGCGGCCCGCGCGCTCGAGCCCGGCGCGCGCGTGCTCGACCTGGGGTGCGGCTGCGGCCTGGTGGGCCTGCTGCTGGCGCGGCACGGGGCGGTCGAGTCGGTGCTGTGCGCAGATTCACACGCCCGCGCCATCGCCTGCACCGAACGCAATGCGGCGGCCAACGCGCTCACGGGTGTGCGCACGCTGCTGACCGACAATCCTGCGCTGGATGCGCAGTTCACGGTATTTGTCGGCAACCCGCCGTATTACTCGGATCATCAAATCGCCGCGATCTTTATCCGCGCCGCATACCAGTCTCTGGTGCCGGGCGGAAGCGCGTTTCTCGTGGCCAAAAGCTACCGCTGGCACGAAGCCTTCCTGCGCGAGTTGTTCGGCAATGCGGAAGTCACCCTGCGCCGCGGCTACGGTGTGGTGCGGAGCGTGCGATAACTCCGACCGAAGTGCCATGCGCCCCCGGCGAAGTGTGCGATTTAGTTGGTGGGTCGGCGAAAGAAACCAGACATGCCCGGACGAATAAACTGTTTTAATTTGGAACGCATGAAAGCCGGAAGGCACCAGTAAACACGGCTGTTTTCGGTTCCCGTTTTCCTGCGTTCCAAATCGAACATTGAGGCCCGCGAAGCACTCTGTTACGATTACTCCGGCATTTCAATTTTAAAGATACGATGCCGTAGCGTCGCATCGTGATCCGCCAAACGGGAGAGCGCAGGGCGAGTGTTTGGCGGCACAAGGAATGGTCCCATGTGTTCTACTTTTCTTTGAAACAAGCCCATTTATGGCCGCAAACTTACTTTATCGGTTCGGGCTACGCAGCTATCTCTGCCTGCTGGCCATTCTGATCGCCTTGCCGGTCTACTGGATGGTCATCACCCGCATTCAGGATGGCCGGGAGGAGGAGGTGCAGAAACTGCACCTGAGCGCCGAGCGCCTGACCCGGCTGGTTTCGGAGAATCTTGGGCAGACCGTCGAAGGCGCGCGCCAGTTGTTGCTCTCGCTGGCCAACACCAAAGATGTCGTCTCCCGCGACCCGGCGGAGTGCCATCGACTGTTTGCCCAGATCAGGCAGAATTGCACACACTATGCCAACATTGGGCTGACGCAGGGGGACGGGCTGAACCTGGCCGGCGCACTGTCGCTGACAAACTCCATCAACAGCAGCGATCGCCCCTGGTTCCAGCGCCTGCAGCAGAAGCGCGCCTTTGTCGTAGGCGACTACCAGATCGGAAAGGTCACCGGCAGGCCCGGCATTAATTTTGCCTTCCCCCTGCCGGACCAACCGGCCGAAGCGCCGGTGGCGAGCGTCTATCTCGCATTGGACCTGGCGCATCTGTCACACTTGCTTGCCGCAGTGCCCCAGATCCCGGACGCCGCCATTGTGATCATGGACCAGCGCGGCACGATCCTGGCACGTCACCCTGAAGGCGAAAAATGGGTGGGCCAGCGTCAGTCGAACTTTGTCCGGGTGCAAGCCCAGATCGTGTCCGCCAACCGTCAGTTGCTGGAAATGACCGGGATTGACGGCATGCCGCGGCTGTATTGCTTTACACGGGTGCCCGGGAGCGACGGCGGATTGATTGCCGGGGTGGGTTTATCCAAGGCTGCTGTACTGGCAGCCAGCCGGAACGAACTGCGGAGTCAGCTCCTGACCTTGAGCGTCATAACCGGCACCATGCTGCTGGTCCTGTGGCTCTTCGGAAACCTGCTGGTGCTGCAGCCGGTCCGAAAACTGACGCACGTCGCAGAACTGTTGGCGCAAGGCCGTCTGGACGTCCGCGCCGGAGCGCAGCACGGGCCACTGGAGTTGCAGCATCTGGGCAACTGCTTTGATGGCATGGCCGTGGCCGTGCAGAAGCATGTGCAGCAGCTGCTGCACGCCGAAAACCAGCTCAACCAGCTCAACCAGGAACTGGAAGCGCGCGTACGGGCGCGGACCGCAGAGCTGTCGGCGGCCCTCTCGTCGCTGAATCAAAAGACCGGCGAACTGGATGGCCTCAACGAACGCTTTGAGCTGGCCGCCAACGCAGCCGGGATCGGCATCTGGGACTGGGACGTGCCGCGCAATCAACTGGTCTGGGACGACCGCATGTACCGCCTCTATGGCATCTGTCCGGAAGACTTTAGCGGCGCTTATCTGGCCTGGATCAACGGCATACATCCCGAGGACCGGGCGCGCGGCGACGAGGAGATCCGGCGGGCGCTGGCAGGCGAGCAGGCGTTTGACACCCAATTCCGGGTGGTCTGGCCCACGGGCGAAGTTCACTGGATCAAGGCCCATGCCCGCGTGCTGCGGGATGCATCCGGTCAGCCGTTGCGCATGATTGGCGTCAACTACGACATCACCGAACGCCAGCGCGTGCAAGCGGCCCTGGAGCAGGCCAAGCTGGCTGCCGAAGACACCACGCGCGCCAAGAGTGAGTTTCTGGCCAACATGAGCCACGAAATCCGGACGCCGATGAACGGCGTCATCGGCATGACCAATTTGCTCATGAACACTACGCTGCACGCAACGCAGCGGCGCTATGCCGAAGCCCTCCGCGACAGCAGCGAGGCGCTTCTGGAAATCGTCAATAACGTCCTGGATATTTCCAAGATCGAGGCCCGGAAGATTACGTTGCACGTGAGTGACTTCGACCTGCGGGAACTGCTCGAATCCACGCTGGAGCTGCTCGGCGAGCGGGCCGCGGCCAAGGGGCTGGAATTGAACGGCCTGGTGGCGGCGGACGTGCCGCGCCGCCTGCGCGGCGATGCCGGGCGATTCCGCCAGGTCCTGACCAACCTCGTCGGGAATGCCATCAAGTTCACCCTGCACGGCGAGGTCACGGTACAGATCACGGCCGCGTCGGCTGATCCCACGCAGGGCCTGTGGCGGGTGGCGGTTGTAGACACCGGGATCGGCATTGCTGCCGCGGATCAGCACCGGCTGTTCCAGACGTTCAGCCAGGTGGAGAGCTCGGCAACCCGCCGGTTTGAAGGCACCGGCCTGGGGCTTGCCATCTCCAAGCAACTGGTTGAGCTGATGGGGGGGCAGATCGGCATGGCCAGCATACCGGGAACGGGATCGACCTTCTGGTTTACGCTCCCTCTGGAAGCTGCCCTTTCCCCGGCCCTGCCGGATGATCCGCCCGTAGCGCTGAACGGGATTCGCGTCCTGATCGTCGACGACCATGCCACCAATCGGCTGATCCTGGAGCAGCAGGTCAGGGACTGGAGCATGGACCCCACCTGCGTGACCAATGCCGAAGAAGCGTTGCAGCACTTGCGAAGCGCTGCATCCGGAGCAATCCCCTTTGCCATTGCCATCCTGGACATGAACATGCCGGTAACCGATGGCCTGACCCTGGCCTGCCAGATCAAGGCCGACCCGGCCATCTCCGGCACCCGCCTGATCCTGTTGTCTTCCAGTCTGCAAACCCCGACCGATGTCTGGAAGGCCGCCGGCATCTCCAATAGCGCCACCAAGCCAATCCGCCAGCGACAACTGCGGGAGTGCCTCGTCGCAGCCCTGGATGCTTCCGCTGCCATGCCGCCCCTTCAACCCGGCACCACAGACGTACGACCCATGCCATACCGCGTGCTGCTGGCGGAAGACAACCCCATCAACCAACTGGTCACGGTCGCGCAACTCAAATCGTTCGGATATAAAGTTGATGTCGTCGCCAATGGCGAGGAGGCCTTGCATGCGGTGTGCACGCGTCAGTACAATTACCGGCTAATCCTGATGGATTGCCAGATGCCCGGCATGGATGGCTATGAAGCCACCCGCCAGATCCGCCGGGCCGAACAGACCGGACAACTGCCCTTCCATTATATCATTGCCTTGACCGCCCAGGCTCTGGCCGAGGACCAGGAAGCCTGTCTGGCATCCGGCATGAATGATTACGTGGCCAAGCCGGTCCGCGAAGCTGAGCTGCTGGCCGCCCTGACGCGCGGGATTGCGGCTGTCCGCGCCGAATCTCCCGCACCGGCAAACGCCACGTCCGCACCGGACACGCGCAGTTTGCGCGTCACCGAAGCCCCCGCCCCGGCAGCGCATACCATTCCCCCTGCGGTCGACTTGCACGCCCTGCGGGAGGCTGCGCAACAGGATCCGATCCTGTTGCAAAACCTGTTGGATGTGTTCTGGCAGCAGGCGGAAAAAACCCTGCGGGAGCTCGACGCCGCCATACAAGCCGGCAACGCAGCACAACTGCAGCGCCTGGCCCATAAGCTGCGCGGCGCCAGCGCCAGCATGGGCATGCAGGCCATGCTGCCGACCTTGCTCGAGCTGGAGCGCCTGGGGGAAAAGCGCCAGACCGCCGGGGCCGCGGCCTGGCTGAGACAGGCCGAGCAACAACTTCTGGCCGCCCGTGCATTCATGCAAAAGCAGCGTCCGGAATCAACACACACTTGAGGAGAATGCCAATGCCGCCCAACCAGAACAGCATGACCGGCCCCATTCGCGTCCTGCTGATCGACGATGACCCGATTCAGCATTTAATCCTGGAAAAGTTCCTTGCCACAGCCGTGGCGCCAGCCTTCCGGTGTCGCATCGCCAGCACACTGCAGGAAGGCTGGCCGCGGCTTGCAGCCGGCGACGTTGACGTCCTGATCCTGGATCTTGGCCTCCCCGAATGCAGCGGGATGGAAGCCTTCACGCAAACCCAGACCCGGTTCCCCAACCTGCCGATCGTAGTCCTCACCGGACAGGATGACGAAACCTTGGGCATGAACCTGATCCACGCCGGAGCTCAGGATTATCTGGTTAAAGGGCAGGTCTCTGCCACGCTGCTCGTGCGCACCCTGCGCTATGCCATGGAGCGCAAGCGACTCCTGCTGGAACTGCAGCAGGCACTGGCAGAGATCAAAACCCTGAGCGGCATGCTGCCCATCTGCGCCAACTGCAAAAAAATTCGCGATGACCAGGGGTACTGGACCCGGATTGAAGAGTATATCCAGGAGCGCTCGACCGCCGAATTCACCCATGGCATCTGCCCGGATTGCGTGAAGATCCTCTACCCGGACTTTGCCCACACGATTTTGCCGGACGCCTAGGAGACTGTCGGACTTAGACCTTGGATCGCTCTGAAGCCTCTTGCCGACAGTCTCCTAGTTGGCAACCCGCGGATAGCGGGTTGCGAGAACTCAAAAACGACCAGATTGCCAGCTGCTAGTCAAAGGGAATCCCCCTCCAAGCACTGGACATCAGCAAATATACAACCAACTGCCAGAAAAAGCGCAGTCATTCTGCCTGTTTTGAGAGGTATCGCAACCCGCTATCCGCGGGTTGCACAACTAGGAACCTGTCGGCAGAAGGTGCTGGAACGATCCAAGGCCTAAGTCCGACAGGTTCCTAGAGCAGCGCCCGCCACTCGGCGATCTGGCGGCGGCGCTCGACGGCCCACGCTTCGCTGTCTGCGCACACCGTGGCAGGTGGCGGCACAAATGGCGTGCCGCACTCCCGGCAGCAGGCACCGGCAGAAGCCGCTGCCCCACACTTGCTGCAGATACCAGCCAGCACCTCGCCGCAATGCGCGCAATGCCTTCCACCGGCCACAGGCTGCGGCCGCGGCCAGAACACCAGCACGCCACCCACCACAAACGGGATGTTCGACGGGCACTCCGGATCCGTGCAAAAGGCGCGCCCGCAGCTCGCCGCGGTATCCGCCGTGGCGGGTGTCGCCCCGACATGCGCCAGGGCCACACCCAACTCCGCCGCAATCTGCACCAGCGTTTCGCGCGCCAGCGCCGTAGTCCGGCCGGCTTCCATCATGCTGACGGCCGACTGCTGACACCCGACACGCTGCGCCAGCTGCGCCTGCGTCAACCCACGGACCCGCCGCGCCTCACGCAGTTGCCGGCATAGTTCTATAGAGAGATGATCCATGGCGTGTTAGTTATCGCACCCGATTTGAACAACGGGTGAGATTATGCCTTGATACAGTATTGATATCAAGCCCGAATATTATGTTAAACTTGATATCTTAACTTATTGCCTTGCATATACCTGCGCAGTTATCAACAGGTTTATCATCAACTGTTGATAAGTGGCTAATTTTGGCTCTGGCGTCCGGGGCGGCCGCAACACCACGCGCAGCCGCTTCAGGTCATCGCAGGAAGGAATTCGTACTGCTCAATGGTGGCGGCAATGCCATAGGGGCGGGAACTCAGGTCCACCCGCAACACGCGCCCCTGGCAGCGGAGATGGAGGTCGTCAGCCAGCGCCTCCGCGTGAGACAACTTCAAAACAATCTCGATGCTGGTGCCAGGCAGCAAAAAATTTATGTCCGTCAAGAAATAGATCCCGTGGACGCTGACATCGCGCGTCACGCACTTGCGTTCGCAGGCGCTGTGCGTCTCTGCAATCTTGACCATGACTGGCAAGGACGTCGCGTACCGTACCGAAAGCCGTCGCTCGGACATAGCCTTGATCCTGATCTAAAGGGCCGCGAAACACATAGCTTCGCTCGATGAATATTATTTTACCAAGTTGCTCGAATCATGGCACTCAAAAAATTGAAGTTCTCCACGTACGGGCATGGCTGCGTCAAGATCGCGGCAAGGCGGCTGAAGGAGCAGGCGGTGAGCGTG
>JBAXVM010000111.1:0-8866 GCA_037129105.1 bacterium | reverse complement strand
GGCGTAAAGCCGTCTCTACCCAAATGCAGCGGCAAGTCAATGAATCGCAGATGCGTCCGAACTGCTGGTGGCATCGCAGAACGCTTGCCGCAACCCGCACAGAAGTGATAAAGTTACGCCCAACTCATTGAACCCATTGGAGAACACACATGCGCGAAAACGGACGCCCTGACTTTGATGCTCTGGCCAAGACCGGCCGCTCGTTCCAGATTGCCGAATCCAGCCTGATCGGGCATACCCCCACGATTGCGATTACGCCGGTGGCCGATGGCCGGACCGGCGCCTTCGAAGGGAACGCCGCCAAGACCTGGCAGATGGTCGAGCGGGTTTACAGCCTGATTTCAGAAAATGTCTTTCTCCCGGACGGACGCCCCGTGCGGCTGGTGGTGGCGCCGGAGATTGTGTACGGTGCGCGCAGCGGGGCCGTGGCCCAGGCCTATTACGCCAAGCAGGGCGTGTGCGCCAATATCTGGGTCAGCCGGTCCTGGGCGTACAGCGACGAACTGATGACCGCCATTCTCGGCATCGGCAGCAGCGAGTGGCAGCATGCCGCCTATGGCTTGAACCAGACCGACCGCCCCGGTGCCGTCTGGCTAAAGGCCTTCACCTCCGCCATGGACGAGAAGAACCGTCCGATCTTCTCGATCTACAGCCCGGATCTCGAGGACGAAGAGAAGCGCCTGAACGATTTCGTATCCACACGTCTGCTGCGCTTTGCCCGTTGCGCCGCCACCACCGGCTATTTGCGCGGCAAGAATTACCTCGGCATTGGCGGCGTCTCCATGGGGATCATCGGCTCAGACCTGCGCCGCAACACGCTGCAACACTACCTCGGCATGGGCTCCGCCTCGTTCGACATGGCCGGGCTGCGTGGCCGCATCGAAACACACTTCTACGACCACGAAGAACTGGAGCGCGCGTTTCAATACATGAAGAAGCGCTTCGACTATAGCTTCGGCAAAGGAAAACGTCCGCTGCCGCCGGACGATTTGCTGCGCGAGTGCGTGAAGATCACCCTGATCGTCCGCGACCTGATGATCGGTAACCCCCGCCTCGCCGATCCCGCCGTCGGCCGCGCCCAGGGGTTCCGCGCCGACATCGAGCAGGCGCAGGGGTACAACGCCGTTGCCGCCGGCACACAAGGGCAGCGTCAGTGGACCGACTACTATCCGAACTTCGACCTCACCGAGTCGATCCTCTGCAGCTCTTTCGACTGGAACGGATTCCGCTCGCCCATGGTCGTGGCCACGGAAAATGACGCCAAGAACGGCATCGGCATGATCATCGCCAACCTGCTCTCCGGCGGTGCCGCGCAGCTCTTTGCAGACATCCGCACCAACTGGACACCCGCCAGCATTAAGCAGGCCACCGGCGTGGATGTGTCCAGGATCTGCCCGAACGGCATCATTGACAAGCGCAACTCCGGCGCCGGTGCGCTGGATTACGCCATAAACCCCTTCGGGCTCGTCCCGGGCGGCAAGAAGCTCAGCATCCAGGCGCTGATGGCTGCCCTGCGCGCGAACCGGAACGCCCAGGAGTCGTTGATTGCGGGCGCCATTGCCGGCACCCGTTACATGGCCGCCAGCCTGGAGTATTTCCCCGGCGACGGGCTTTCCAGTCACTACCGCACGCCCGGGCATATACCGATGACATCGTATCGTTATAACGTCGTCGGCGACCTGCTCACCTGCTCCGTAGTTGAGGGCGATACGGTGGAACTTCCGATCAAGGTGGCTGACCTGATCAGCACGCGCACTGACCCCACCTGGCCGGAAACGTATTGGACGCCACGCGGCATGAGTTCATTCGAATACATGAACCGCATCGGCCCCAATCACGACGCCAACTCGTTCGGGTTGGTGGGCGCGGATCTGCTGACCTTTAATGCCATGCTGCGCATCCCGGTGGATATGCACAATGTCGCGCCGTCCGACGTGTTCCGGCCCACCATGTGGGACCGCTTCGGCAACGACGATTTCCGCGTTTGCCAGCGACTCGGCCCCCTGTATATCTAACGGCGCTACCGGTTATCCCTGCGTTGACATGCCACCACGACTGCCGTACACTTGTAAGGGTCTTTTTTAGAGACCGGAGGGAAGCGGCTGATGCCTTACCTGGTTGTCATGAATGGCCCACAAAAGGGCCGTCGGCTAGCAATTACCGGCATCACTACCCGCATCGGACGCGTCGTGGGCAACCACATCGTGCTCGACAACGTCTCGGTTTCCAGCGAGCACGCTGAAATTGCGCGCAAAGAGGATCTTTTTCGTCTGCGGGATCTGGATTCCACCAATGGCACGCGCGTCAACGGACACCGTGTGACAGACACCCTCCTGTTTCGTGACGACGCGGTGTCCTTTGGCGATCTGTCTACCGTGTTCAGCGGCGACGACGCGCCCGTCCGACAGGGGCAGAACGCCACGTCCGACATGCCGACTGAAACTAAATCCCTGCCCATCTCGCGCCCTCAGCTCACGATCGCTTCGTCCGCGAGCGGCAAACATGCCACCGTCTCCATGCCGCCGGATTTCCGAAAACGCATGGATGCCAGAATTATCTGGGTGGCCGTGATCGCGATGCTGCTCGTGGGAATCGGATTCGGCGTCTGGAAGTTCTACCATTCTCTTTTCAGCAAGGGTTTGCCGTGAGGCTACAGGATCCAGCCCTCGAACGTCGCCCGCAATAAAGGGACTGCCTGGCGCTCCTCGGTTTGGTTGTCGCGCCGGACCTTTACCGTCACGCCCGCCTCCGTCGCGCGAGCATCGGAATAGCCGGCGCAGATTCCGCACGCCAGCTCCACATCCCCGGGCACGGCTCTACCGGGAAGCAGCAGCGTGGGGCCGGGAACCGTGACCGGCCAGATCAGCACATCCGACGGCGTGGCCGCAGCTTCCAGCGTCTCATTATCGGCCCGGTTGCGACCAGCCACGCACTTGCTTCCGCCGGGCAGGCGCAGATGACGCCCGGTCCGCAAGAGGTAGGCCAGTCGCATCTCCCCCATGCCCTCATGTGCCAGCAAGTCTGCCACACGCCGGCAGAACTGGGACTCCGTCAGCAGGCAGCCTCCAGCAGGCGACGGATACTCACGAATGCCATATTGTCTGGCCAGCTCGATTTGTGCCTGCCGGGACCGACCGTTCAACGCCAGCAGGCGCGACCGGTCAATCAGCCCGCGCCGTTCCGGCTCCGTGGGATCCAGCAGTTGTGCGCACAGCGGACGCACCAGCCGGTCGGCATAGCCGCAGTCCTGCGAGACGATGTTCAGCGAGCGACGGTTTTGCGACATGGGCCTCTGGTTCAGCACTTCGCCGGTGGCGAGGAAGTCGAACCCAAGTTCCGTCATGAATGCACCGGCGCGACGGATCATCGCCGCATGGCAGTCAATGCACGGATTCATGGCGCCGCCAAAGCCGTGCGGCGGATTCTGCACCAGCGTCACGATGTCCGCATCAAAGTTGAGAATGTGCAGGCGCACGCCGATCCGATCAGCAGCCAGCCGTGCCGCCCGGCTGCTGAAGAACGGGCTCTCAAAAACCACCGCCTCGATGTGCAGCCCCTGCGCACGAAGCACGCAAATAGCCAACATGCTATCCAACCCGCCGGAGAGCAGGCAGAGTCCGCGCCCGCACGACGCGGGACCGGATGTTTGTGCGTCAGAGGGAGGTACTGTCATGCCCGCGGATCATAGCCGCAGCGCCCCGCTAGAGCAATGTAGGAAATAGTGTAGCCGCAGAAAGCTTAGATCGTGTCCCCCGCGCGCTTCCTTTCGCTGAGCCACGCGGCAGCCGCAAACAGAACCATCCCGATCAGCAGATGCACCGGATCGGCTTTTCCGCCAAAAACCAGCAGCGAAACCCCGGTCGCCAGCGGAATTTTCAAATTGTTGCAAACCGCCAGTGTGCCGGCTGATGTGCGCCGCGCACCCGCATTCCAAAGGAAGAACCCCAGCCCGGAGGCGACCACACCCAGATACACGATGGTCGCCACCTGCCAATTCGTAAGTGGCACAACCCAGCCGGGCCCCGTCAGCAGCGCCCATGGCAGGGCGGCCAGCACCCCGCCCAGGTAGAGCCAGCCCATCACGGCCCGGTCGTCCGGACGGTCAGCTACGCGCGCCCACGCACGGTACGCGAGTTGCCCCGCGGCAAAGCAGACGTTGGCCCCCTGTACCAGCAGAAAACCGCACATGGAATGCCACCGGCTGCCGCTTTGCCACAGCACCACGCCTGCACCAACCGTTGCCAGCAGGGCAGCGAACAGCGCGTTCCACGACAGCTTCCGTTGCTTCAGATCGTGCAGCAGCGTGACATAGACCGGTGTAAAAACAGTGAACAAAACCACTTCATGCGGCTGCAAAAAGATAAAGCTGTCATTATAGCAAACATACATGAGGCCGAACTGTACCCCGCCGATGAACAGCAGCATCAGCAGGTGTCGCGCCGGCACCCGGCGCAGGAACGGCAGAAAGATGCATGCCGCCAGCGCCAGTCGCATGCAAGTCAGAAAAGATCCCGGCACACCTGCAAGCGTCTTGCCGATCAGTCCGAACGAGAACGCCCAGATGAGCGATGCTATGAGCAGGTAGATCATGGTAGAAAAACAGGCCGGAATCAGATGTCAGCTGGCCGCACACGTGCCTCTTCAGCCATCGGCTTTGACCGCCGCCGGTTCTTCCACCGGTTCCAGCATGCCATGATAGCGCAGGTAGGAGTCTGCAACCTCGTTGCCCATGTACCTCCGCAGAATCTTGGGATCCGCGCCCTTCAGGTCAACCAGGATCAGCCCGTCCACCACGAAACTGAAATCCGGGTCCACGTTGAACGCGACCAGCCGTCCGCCCAGTTTGAGATACTGCCGCAGCAGCACCGGCATTCCCTTGTGATCCGGCTCAACTTCCTCGACCAGCCCGGCGACCCGATCCATATCGTCAAAGAAATCACGGTACTCGAGCTGGTTCCATTCCGCGGCTCGCGGGGGGCGCGGGGGCAGGCGCGGCTTAACCAGATCGGCAAGGTCAGAGGACATGCGGACACGCCGCAGCGATTCGATAATCATGTTGCGTGACGCCTCGCGATACTCATTCGTAATACTGACCGGGCCGAACAAGATGCGGTAGCGCGGGTGCTTGCCGATGAAGGCGGAGATGCCCTTCCAAAGCAGCAGCAGCGAGGTGTATGCCCGCTGGTATTCCGGGCGGACAAACGAGCGGCCCAGTTCGATCGCCGGCTGGATACGGTTTAGAAAACGTTCGTCAAAACGGAAGATCGTGCGCGTGTAAAGCCCCTTGACGCCATAGTCCTCGACAATGCGGTCAACCATGCCGAGGCGATAACCACCCACCACCTCCTGGCGCGCCTTGTTCCACATGAACAGGTGCCAGTAGTACTTGTCAAAGCGGTCCACATCCAGCGCCTCGCCGGTCCCCTCGCCCACGGCGCGGAACGTGATTTCGCGCAGGCGCCCGATTTCGCGCATCAGCGCTGGCGCCTGTCGCGCCAGGGCCACATAGACCACCATGTCACCGGACTCGATCAGCTTTTGCTCCGGTGGCAGCGCCGCGATTTCTCCGGCATACGTTTCGACCGGCGCAGGCAGACAGACTGGATCGGCTGGCAGCGCACGCGGCAAACGAATGAAAAACGGGCGGCGGCGATGACTTTCGCGCTCTGCCAGCAGATAGGTGCGCAGGCGCAAAAAACGGATGAGCTTTTCATCACTGGCTATACCTTCCATGTCCTTCCATGGGATCGGCGACCCGATCCGCATCCGGATCTCCTGCCCGCGCTTGTTGGCGAGCTGCCGTGGCAGCAACAGCGTTCGCAGGCGGGGATGGATCACGCCGGCGGCCTGAAAAAATGGGCCGTTGTGACCGAGAACGTAAAGCGGAAGCACCGTGGCTTGTGTGCGCCGCACAATGGAGGCAATCTTATGGTCCCAGGCCGGATCCCGTATCAGACCGCTGTGCAGATCCAGGCTGGACACCTCGCCGGACGGGAAAACGCCGAGCATGCCGCCTTTTTGCAGCAAGCGCAGACATTCCTTCATCGGCTGAATGTTTTTGGCTGCCGAACTGCGCGCGCCAAACGGGTCCACAAGGATGAATTGATCGCGCAGTTCCGGTATCACCCCCAACAAATAATTGGCCATGAATCGTGCGTCCGGGCGCACGGAACGAAGCAGCGACAGCAGGATAATCCCCTCTATGCCGCCAAACGGGTGGTTGGCCACGACCACCACCGGCCCCTTTAGCGGAATCAAGGCCCGCTCATCGTCCGCCACGGCATACGTTATCCCCAACGATTGCAGCGTGCGATCCGCAAATGGCAGCGCCGAATCCATCGCGCCTGCTGCACGATGCGTTTCGTTCAGCATCGGAATGCCCAATATCCATTCCAGCAGCGGACGCGCCGGCAACAGCAGATTACGCAGCACCCGGTTCGAAATCTGCTCCACGGGCAGGCGGAACGCAGCGGGCGATTTTGTTTCTTGTACCATAGAATCCAAACTCCACCTGCAGGACTTTGCCCGCAAGCTCAACGCTCAAGACTGCCGGCGACCCATGTTGCCGGCCGCACCGTTAGGCGGATAATCCGGGCTCCGCCAACGGCGACGGTGCCTCTGCTGCCGGCTGGAAACACCTGCATGATCCGTCCCCCCTGTGGACACATCGGGCAGGACGTCTGGCGGCTGGTTACGCGACCATTCCGATAACAACCGTGCCACAACCAGCAACAGCGCCAGCTGCAGCCCGATCCCGCGCACCAGCAGCGAATGCCAGATTGCCGTCACGGCAAACGCGGCCAAGCCACCGGCCATGCCGTAGAGCAGCCCCTTGCGCCAGCCCGCATACCGGCCCGCCGCCGTGCCGGCACCAAATGCCGGCCCGAGCAACATTGCCAAAAAGCCGAAAAGCGCCGGCAATCCCATGGTGGAACCGATTACCAGATAGAGATTCTGGATGTCCGGCTCAGACGGGCCGGTGGGCAGCGGCGTCGTGCCCGTGTACTGTTTAACGCAGCGCTGATAGTTGCCGATCCCCACACCCAGCCAGGGGTGCGTCAAGATCACCTCCAGGGCAGTCTGCCACTGCGGATAGCGACGTTCCGGCTGCCCATCTTTGTAGAAAGCCACGGACTCAAACAAAACCTGCTGGCTGGTTACGCACACCGGGGCATCCGGCGGGTTAAACCGGCCCGCGTACCCTGTCACCACGGCCACCCAGAACGTGGCCGCCAGCACCGCCACGGCAAACGTCCGCCAGCCGCGCGTCGCCGCAATCAAGAGCATCACGCCCAGGACAGCACCCAGCGCAGCGGCCGAGAGAATGACCAGAAGCCCGCCAGCTACCACCAGCCACAGCCCGGCACGCACGTACATGTCACGCGCGTACAACGCCACGCCAAAAACAATCGGCAACATCATGGCCAGCCAACCGCCCAGCACATTGCGGCTTTTGAAGCTGCCGCAAACCATGCCCACCGGATCCCCGCGGCAGGCGAAAAACTGCCCGAGCGCCAGCAACACAATCAGCACGACAACGCCCAGCGCCAGATAGAATACGGTCCGCATGCGGTGCGGGTGATGGCGCAGCAGATCGTCATACAGGATGTACCCCACAACAAAATATTCAACCACCTTGAACAGCTCACGCAGCGCATCGCCCGCGCCATCCGCACCAACCATGAAAATCGACAGCGCTGCAGGCAACACAAAAGCCACCACCTGCCATGGCACCGGCCAGGACATCCGCAGCCCGTCGCCCCGTGCAACGCCCCGAACGATCCAACAGAGCACCGCTAACAGAATCAGAGGATCCACAAGCGAAACATGCGCGCCACGCAGCGAGAAAACATCCCACTGGGTGGACGAGACCACGATGGTGGCAAACACAGCCCCGCGACACAAGATCGCCGCCCATTCCGCCACCTGTTCGCGCGCCAGAAACTTCACGGGCTAACTCCAGTCTTCTCCGTGCCCACCGGCACAAAACGAGCGCTGGTGGTCAGCAGCAACTGATCCACGCGCACGCCGTCCTCGCGGTGCAGGATGGTCAAGGTATGCCCCCCCTGGGTCATGACCGGAGGGGGTGTCATCTTCGAGACCGGAAACTTGACCCAGTGCCAGGTGCGATAGGTGGCATCCGCACCAACCAGAAACGGCGGCTGGTCATCAATCTGCACCAGCACCGTATTACTGCACTCGCCCTCCCAATAGGTCCGCAGCCACAAGGTGTAGGAACCGGCAGCGGGTATCTCCACGGCAATTTTAGCCGTCCCGGCCTTGACCTTGGGAGTCTTGCCCGCCCCGAGGGGCACCTCCAGATAGGCATTTCCAGATGCCCCTTCAAGCGCCTTGCGGCCGGTTGAAGGAGCATCAGCACGAATCACCGCCATCGGCGACTCATTTGTCGCACACGTCTCCGCCTCGACACAGACGGTAGCGGCTTGTGTAGTAAGCGCCAGACTTGCCACGATCAAAAGCAATGCAACAAACTTTATCGGCTTCATGCAGACGCATAATACCCGACCGAACGCCATCCGGCAACCCAAGGCTGCTGAACTGTAGAATATCGAATCAGGAACTCCGAATACGGAACTTCGTACAGACTGGGCGAACTCCGTTTCGTTGACTTGGGATAGGGGTAGGGAAAGCGGATTGACGCTTCCCCTCCCTCCGAACTGTACAGGCGGATCTCCCGCATACAGCTCTCCAGTTGATAGTCTTACCGTTTTCACGGACTGACGGCTTCCGCACGTGCTGCGACACAAGAGAACAACCCGTGCTCTGCGAAATATGCGTTTGGCCACCGATGGCGATCCCCGCTTCACGCTCACAAACTTCCAACCGTTCTGTCTCCAACCACCCG
>JBAXVM010000110.1:0-8883 GCA_037129105.1 bacterium | reverse complement strand
CCAGGAACGAATCACCGGCGCGATCTCGGGCGTATCCGCCAGGTTGTGGCCGATCACGGCAATCTGCTCGATCGTATCAGACGCCTTCGACTCGGCCTCTACCAGAGCCTCTACCTCGCGACGGGCATTCGCCGGGTCGCTTCCTCGGAACGCTACGCCCACGTCCGACGTGGGCGTGATATCCACGGCGACGACGGCATTCTCGAAGCCGATGGCGAGCCGATTGCCCGAGATCGCCATGCGCACCAATTTGGCGGTCATCGGGTACGACTTGCGAACCAGAGGCCGCTGCTGAGGCAGATTGACGAGGAACCGTCCCGTCGCACAGTCGAACACACTGATCTCGCACTCGTTGAAAAAGACGATCCGTCCGCCGAAGACCTCCACGCCATACAGGCAGTTGTTGCCGCTCAGGTTCACCCTGGGCGAGACGGGCCTCCTCCAGGTTAGAGCCCCGTTCTGCGGGTCGAGGCGGCACAGCGTCGGCCACTCTTCCACCCCTGGTCGGAGAATCAGCACCTGCTCCCGCGAACCTGTGATCTCTCCGGCAAGGATCGGCGTCCGCCAGCGTAACCGGCCGTCCAGTCCGCAAGCGACGACCTGGTTTTCAACGAAGCCGACGAGCAGATCGCCGCATTTCGCGAACGGAGCATCTTCCGCAAGTTGCGCCAACGGTGTATTTGCAAACGATAACAAGCGTGGCGTCGCTTCGTTCGTCGAGAGCATGTATACGCCGCCTTCATAGCGGCCGACCAGTTCCCCGTCCTTCACGACGGGTCTGTTGACTGCGGGGCCGGGCAGCGTCATTGTCCTGAGCGCGCCTGTTTCG
Source organism: bacterium (assembly GCA_037129105.1). GTDB lineage: Bacteria > Verrucomicrobiota > Kiritimatiellia > RFP12 > CAIWXQ01 > CAIWXQ01. The sequence continues at coordinate 8,054 of JBAXVM010000110.1, read as the reverse complement.
AGCGACAGCAGGCGCAGGGAATCCCCTTCCACAAACGGCAAGGCCGTACCCAGAAGCCCCTCCGCCAGCGTAGTCTCCGCGCCAAGATGGGCGATGGACCGGATCTCCTTTGCTCCGATGCGGACAGCCACCACTTCGAACTCGCCGGGATCCCCTCCTCCGCATCCGACAGCGCCCGCCTTTCCCCCCGGATCCAGGCGGTCCGGATCGGCGAAGTGGCGTACGCACGCATAGACGGTGTTGCTGAAAAGCCCCAGCACGCGGGACTCGTACGCCAGCGAAGGGCTCAGGGCGCCCGGCACCAGCGACTGCGTGAAGATCATCTCCTGCCGCCGCACGTCGAACACCTTGATCTCGTGGCCCGCGCCGAAGGCAACCAGGTTCCCCTGCACGGCGATGGGCGGTGCCTCTTCCCCGATCGGAACGGCCGCCTCGAGAAGCACCCTCCGGAACGGTTCCTGATCCGAAGCGGAACCGCCGTGTGCGATCGCCGCCAGAACGATCACCACGACGCAGTATTTTGTATTCATCTTCAGGCTCCGATCAAAACACACCGTCATCCCGCGCGGGAGGCGGCTCCGGTCGCGTGATGACGATCTTCTCTTCACTTCCCGCGCCACGCGCCATTGACTCCATCTGGAGTTTGGCCGCCTTCACGAGCGGCGTATCGCCCTCAGCAAACTCATCCCCGTGAAAAGGCCGTCGTGGTGTGTGTTTTGCCGCCTTCACGAGCGCGCCTTCGGCCAACTGGCACACTTGCGTGGGGGAGAACTTGGCACTATAGTGCTCGAGCAAATATGGGCCTTGTGCGCGAAAGCGGGGCAGCAACAGGCTGAACGTTTCCTCATCTATTGGTATACAGAACTCGACCCGCGCAGCATTCTTACCCTCCCCCAGATGCTTCTCCACGGGGCACACGCCGGTCAGGATCCTGGCGGCTTCGCCGGCCAGAAAGGCATCCTCCCCGAGCTGACCCCAAAGATTCGGGTCTTCGAGCATTCCGGCAGCCGCGGCGAGGGACCGGCGCGTACCGATGGAAATCAGCGGCCCGGGACTGCGTAGACGCGTGTATTCCTCCGCGAACAGTTCACCCGCAATCCAGCCGTCACGCATCATCACTTCATGCCACAGATCGGGCTGGAGCACAGTCGCAGGCGAGCGCGCGAGCTGCGACAGCAGTGCGGCGGCTTCGTCGCGGCTCTCCTTCCGCAGGCCGGCGGCGACTCCGATCCCCTGCAGTGCGCGCAGTGCGCCCTCGAAATCCCCGGTCCGCAGCGCGTCCCTGCCACGCGCGAGATAGTGAGCCGGATCGCCGGAGTCAGCCGGGTCCGGCCGGTTGGGATCGAGGGTGTGCGTGGAGAAGGCCCGCAGTCCCGAGGGCAAGGCAAGATACACGCGCGTCGCGTCGCACGCCAAGCGTGCCTGCCGCTGCTCTTCTTCTATCTGCCCGAAGACTGCCCCGGTGCGAATCGCCGCGCAAAGCTTGCCGGTGGCGGCATTCACAACGTAGAGGCTGCCGTCCTCCACGAACGCCGCGATTCCATTCCCCACGGCAATCGCCGAGCGGGCGGATCGACCGATCTGGAGGCGTTTGCGCGGCCACGGCACCGGACACCGCCACAGGATGCTCGCGTCACGAGGGTCCACGCGGATCAGACCGAACGCATCGCGGATACACACCGCATCCCCGCCCACGCGTAGCGCGCCCAGATGCGGCCATGCTCCCGTGTACCCGCACGCCGCGTTAAACCGTCCTTCGGCGAGCAGGAACGTGCCATCAGGCAGGACCTGAGAATCCATATACAATCTGGGGCAACGCATGGGCAGGCTGCGCATCGTCTGGCGGTCGAGATCCACGGTGATGATGCGCGAGAACGGTTCGCCCCCGCGCGTGGCGATGAGATAGACCAGCGAACCGCGCGCCTGTATAAAGGCTGGCCACGAACCGTCGAGACTGAATCGCGCGGACTCGCACCACTGGTCGAGATCAATGACCGATATCTCGACCCGTTTCCGGTCCTCGCTTACGGCGAACACCGGGTACAACGGGCCGGTCGGATGTTCCCACCCGATACCGGCAGGTGAAAAAGTCAGTTTGGCGTAGTACTCCCGCAGCGCCCTTCCGTCCTTCAGACTGACTTCGATCAAGGTGGGCCGGCTATCGTTCCTGCCTTCCGATGAAGGCACAATGATGGCACGGTCCCCGCGGACCGCGATCAGCGAGTCCGCCCACAAGCCGTCGTTCGGACCGTGGGGTTCGTGCACCGTGCCAACGAGCGGATACCGCCAGCAGGTCGCGCCCGTGCGCGCGTCCAGGCCGTACAGAACACCCCTGCGCATGGCGACAAGCCGGTCTCCCGCCGGAAGGATCTCGGAGAAATAGTCCAGGCCGCCGGCGGTGTTCACTTCCCACAACAACCGCGGCGGAGGCTTGGCCGGAACAACCATGGCATCCGAAAGAGAGGTCGGCGCCGCTCCGCCGCCCATGCCTTTATCGCCGCCGGCCAAGTCAACCGCCGGGCGCTGATGGGTTGCGGCTTGTGCGCCGACTGACGGATTGAGCGGACCGCTTTGAATGTTGGTCGTCTGTGCAAGTAGTTCTGTTCGGAACAAAAGAAGGGCGTTACACAAACAGAGCGCGATGGCGCCTGCCTTCTTCAGCCGCGACCCTTGCGCCACGTTCCGAAGTGAACGGAGAAGCAATCCCTCTTCCGACGGCATGTTCTCGCGCATATCCGGCTACTCCTGCAACAACACTCGTATGAGGAGGACAGTACTTGATGCTGGCTGAGCGCGTCAATGTAAACGCTACTTCAGCGCCGATGCCGGCAACTTCCACTGATCTATCGGCATCACACGCAGACTCTCCTGTTGCCCGTAGGGCGAGATACATTCCGGTTCGAACAGGAGCTGCCAGTAGCCTCCGAGCTGGGTGATCTTGAAGACGAAGGTGCCGCCACCAGGGGCCATGGCCGTGCCCATGAGCATGCGGTTCATCTCCAGCGGACAACCAGTGTCTGCACGCGCAATTTCCCGGCCATTCAGCCAGACGCGCAGGCCGTCGTCGCCGCCATAGGCCAGGCTCTCGTGCGGATTCCTGAATCCGTGTGGAATGCGAGTGACGGCATAGGCCACCAGCGGCGGGTCTTGTACAGGCGCCTTACTTGGCAGACCGAAGACCCTGTTCAGATCTATCACGCCGAACTCATCGTAGCAGGATCCGTCGGGAACGACCTTCCATGTCATGCCAGGAAACGCGGGCAGTGCGCCGAGGGCCAGGAGCTGCTCCTCGGGCGGCAGCGGCGCATCCAGCCCCTTGCCTTCCCGGTCGAAGAAAGGCCCGAGAAAAGCCCAGGCCAGCGGATTTATGAAATCGATGCGTTGCGAACCTACGAGGCCCGCAGCCGTGGAGATTTCGACCGATACCGGAATCAGGTAGAAGTCGTTGGGTTGAAGTTGGAGAGGAATCATCAGAAGTTCCGAGCGCTTGTCCTGAGACAGGCTGAAATCGCGCGCGAGTTGGATATGTCCGCGCTCGGATTCGATCCGGACCGTTCCGGACGCCGGAGCAGCGCCGTTGAGCCGCAGATACACACCGAGGCTGTTACGGTGGCTGGCGCCGATGACCAGGCTTTCTGCAGGAAAAGCTTCGGTCGTGAGCGCGCCGATGGCAGGCAGCGTTGGAGCGACCATAGGCAGTTTTTCGAACACGGGTGGAGGTTTGTGCGTTGCGCGTTCGCAAACCGCGCGTGGATCGACGAGGGGCTGGTTTTCCGTGGCCGCGAGCACAATGCCATCGATGTCCAACCCGTCCTCGAGCGCCATGAGCGATAGCCGATGGATGCCTGGCGGCAACGAGAAGCGTCGATAGAGCGGCACCCATGTCCAGCTGCCAAAGGGCGGCGGTATCTCGACGAATGTGGCGGGACCGCCGTCGTTGCGGCACAACACGGAGTTGGAGCATTCGTCTGCGGCGCGGCAGTGTAGAAAAATGGTGACCACGGCGGCGCGCTTGGTTTCAAAAGCCCACTCGCATACGCCCGTGCCCGGCTTGGCAAAGCGATTGGCGCCTTGACGGATGCGGATGTACGGATGATCCACAACATCGCTTTTCAACACCAGTTCCATGGGCCAGACCAAACGCATGCAATCCAACGGATCGAGTCGAATGGCCGACAGCCCTGGCGTGTCGCGCACAGCAGGATCGGCGAACGTGGCATTCGTGCAGCCAATATCAACCGCATGCGAGGGCTGGCTGGGGGACAGGTCAGGAACAGGCAATCGAATCGTGCCCTCCTTGGAGAACGCTCTTTCGCGTTCGCCTTGTCGGCCGCGATCGATTCCCAGGCGGTAGACACCATGTGCCCCCACCCACGCCGTAGCCGCTATTCCGGCAACGCCTATGCCGTAACAGCACCAGCGGCGGACACGGAGAGGCAAGCTCATGCGGGAGAGAGTACCCGGGGCAGCGGATGGCGTCAATCCGAACGATGTATGAAGATAGCCTGCATCGCCAGCCTATTTCTTGGCCGCGAGCTTGCCCTTCACGTAATTGACAAGGCCGCCTTGCGCGATGAGGTCCTTCATAAACGGCGGGAAGGGCGCGGCCTGGAAGGTTTTGCCCTGTGTGACATTGGTGATCTTGCCGGTGTCGAAGTCCACGGACAGGGTGTCGCCGGCGGCGATGCCGTCATAGGCTTCGGGGCACTCCATGATGGGCAGCCCGATATTGATGGCGTTGCGGTAGAAAATACGGGCAAAGCTCTGGGCGATTACGCAGGCGATGCCGGAGGCCTGGATCGCGAGCGGCGCGTGCTCGCGAGACGACCCGCAACCGAAATTTTTGGCTGCCACGATGATGTCGCCCTTCTTCACGCGCTTCACGAAGGTTGCATCAATATCCTCCATGCAGTGCGCGGCCAGCTCGGCAGAATCGATCGTGTTCAGATAGCGCGCGGGAATGATGACGTCGGTATCGACATTGTCATTGTAACGGAAAACGGTGCCTTGGGCGTTCATGGTTGGTTCCTTCTGACTTCTGACTCCTGAATTCTGTCTTCTGCACGCTCTCTCACGCCACCTCATTCGGGTCCGTGATCCGTCCGGTGATCGCCGTGGCAGCCGCAACTTCCGGGCTGGCCAGGTAAACCTCGGACTCCGGGTGCCCCATGCGGCCGACGAAATTCCGGTTGGTGGTGGCGACAGCGCGCTCCCCCTTGGCCAGGATCCCCATGTGTCCGCCCAGGCACGGCCCGCAGGTCGGCGCGGAGACCACGGCACCTGCCTCGACGAACTGCGTCAGCAGCCCTTCCTTCAGCGCCTGGAGGTAGATCTTCTGTGTGGCCGGGATGATCAGGCAGCGCAGCCCCTTGGCCACCTTACGGCCGGCCATGATCTTGGCTGCCACGCGGAAATCGCTCAGGCGGCCGTTGGTGCAGGAGCCGATCACCACCTGGTCCACGTTGATGCTCGTGCTTTCCGCTGCCAGGCGGGTGTTGGACGGCAGATGCGGGAAGGCCACCGTGGAGCGCAGCTTGGACATATCGATCTCGAACACGCGCTCGTAAGCCGCATCCTTGTCCGCCGCGAACTCCGTGTACTTGGCCCGGCCGGCTTCCTTGAGGAAGGCACGGGTCTGGTCATCAATCGGGAAGATGCCGTTCTTGGCGCCAGCCTCGATGGCCATGTTGGCCATGCAAAGGCGGTCATCCATGGTCAGGTTGGCAATGCCGGCCCCGGTGTATTCCATGGAGCGGTAGAGCACGCCGTCCACCCCGGTAAGGCCGATAATGTGCAGGATCACGTCCTTGCCGGAGACCCACTTCGACAACTTCCCTTTCAGAACAAACTGGAAGGCCGCTGGCACCTTGAACCACGCCGTGCCGAGCGCCATGCCGGCGGCCATGTCGGTAGAGCCCACGCCGGTCGAAAACGCGCCCAGCGCCCCGTAGGTGCAGGTGTGGCTGTCTGCGCCGATGATGACATCGCCGGGGCCAACCAGTCCGCGCTCCGGCAGCAAGGCATGCTCCACGCCAACCTCGCCAACCTCAAAGTAGTTTTCCACACCCTTGTCGCGGGCAAACAGGCGCATCACCTTGCACTGCTCCGCCGCCTTGATATCCTTGTTCGGCGTAAAATGGTCCGGCACCAGGGCCACGCGGCTCTTGTTGAACACCTCGCGCGCGCCGGTCTTCTCAAACTCACGGATCGCCACCGGCGCCGTGATGTCATTGCCGAGCACCAGGTCCAGTTTCGCCTCGATCAACTGGCCAATTTCGACATGCGGCAATCCCGCCGCGCGGGCGAGAATCTTCTGGGTCATGGTCATAGGCATACGCACTACTCCTGGATCTCGCGCGCCGCGAAATCCATTGTTACGGCAATTGGTTTCAACAGGAAATCCTGCGGCACAAACCGATACCTTACCATATTCTCTGGTTGCAGTGAAGAGGGCGCCTAGGGACAGTCGGACTTAGACCTTGGATCGCTCTGAAGCCTCTTGCCGACAGTCTCCTAGTTGTGCAACCCGCGGATAGCGGGTTGCGAGACCTCAGAAGGCGACCAGAATGCTATTCTGTTTGGCAATTGTTTGCGTCTTATACTGGAATCCGATGCTTGGCGTATGCTTGCCCCATGCCTAGCAGCCTGGTCGGCACAAAATCTGTAATGTGCCAGCGCTAAGTCCGACAGGTTCCTAGCAGCTGGCAATCTGGGCGTTTATTGAGCTCTCGCAACCCGCTATCCGCGGGTTGCCAACTAGGAACCTGTCGGCAGAAGGTGCTGGAATGATCCAAGGCCTAAGTCCGACAGGTTCCTAGGGCTTGTGTTTCTCCGGCTGATGTCCCATACTGTTCCTTGCACTGGGGGCGACCGGTTTCGACGGGATCGTAGAAGTTCCAGTTGCGCGCCGAGGAATCCTGGTTGGCCTCGTTAAAAATCCGGGAAATGTATCAACAGCCAACGATGAACTGGCTCTCGCGGCCTAATTAAGCTGCGACGTTCCCCCGCGGATGTCTGCTAAGCGGATCGGAGCGACGATAGCAGGACCTGCGGACGGCCGGGTAGCCGGGTCGTCCTGCTTGTATGCGCGTGGCTGCTGTGTCGTACGGTGCGTTTGCCCGCTGGCATGCCGTACGGCAAGACTAATCAACGGGACACGCGCGTAGATGCTGGGATGAAGCGATTTCGGACGGGGGTTCAACTCCCCCCGCCTCCACCATTTTGCAGCAGAACGAGTTACGACGAAATAAGCTTACGGTTTACAACACAAACTACAACGCGTCCGACGATGGGTCGCGTTGTTTGTGGATGTTTGCCGTAGGCTTATTTTTTTCGGACGCCGCTTTTCAAGCTTTCGCCGTGGCTTCAGGCACAGCGACATTCCTGATCGCCCGCATACTCGTGTGTCCGATACGCGAGCGGCACCATAAAAGGATACATGCAGAATGCCAGTGCATTTGCGGAGTTCTCCTGGAGCCGCCGCAAGATATGGCCGGAGACGATCCGCGTGGCTGATCTGGAGGCGTGGCAAATGACGCTGACTGGATCGCTCTCGACCGTTGTGAGGCGGATGCGCGGCCTGCGTGCGTTCTTCGCCTATCGTCGCCTCCGCGCCGACACGTCAAGGTGCACGATGGCAGACTGAAAACATGAGTTACATGGCCGAATTTTGCTTCCTCTTGCGCCAAACCTTGGGTTGCGACTCGTTTTTTCTCCCCGTTACCCTTGGATTGCCATCCGGGGTTAACAGGCGTATCCTCACAGCAACACCTCAATAAGGAGCCCCATGTCCAACGTCATTACTGTCCTGAAGGCCGAAATCTCTCGCATCGCCCGCAAGGAAGCCAAAGCCGCAGTCGCCCCCTTCCGCAAGCCCACGACCTCTGCCCGGCGGACCTTCGCCGACCTGAAGCGTCGGGTGGTTACGCTGGAGAAGGAAGGCCGTCGGCTGGCAGCCCTGCTGGCCAAGGTGCCCCAGTCGGAACCGCAGGCAGATTCAGCCAAGGCCAAGGGGTGGATCAGCGGCAAGGGCGTGCGCAGCCTACGGCAGAAGC
>JBAXVM010000011.1:0-26890 GCA_037129105.1 bacterium | reverse complement strand
GACCTTGGCGTCTTGGCGGTTGGACAAATTGTGAAGCTTCAGGAAAAGACCATGGACGGGCGCTGGGCGCATCTGCGATTCATTGACCTTTACGTAGGGACGGCTTTACGCCGTCCATTGTCTGGCTTTATTAACCCGGAATTGGAGCTTCGACATGCAGCGCGGTAACATGCTGATCGCCCAGAGCGGCGGGCCTTCGATGGTGATTAATCAGAGTCTTGTCGGCGCAGTGCTGGCGGCACGGTCGAGTCCGGCCGTTGGACGCATCTACGGCGCCCTGCATGGGATCAAGGGGGTCCTCGATGGAAAGTTCATCGACTTGCGCCGGGAGACGCGCACGACGCTGGAGGAGGTAGCCAACACGCCCTCTTCTGCGCTGGGATCGGTGCGTCGCAAGCCGTCACCGGAGGATTGTGCCGCGATCTTCCGGCGGCTGCACAGTCTGGACGTGCGTTACTTTTTTTACATCGGCGGCAACGATTCCGCGGAAACCGTGCACATCATCGATGAGGAGGCGCGCCGGGCGTCCTATGACCTGGCCTGTTTTCACATTCCCAAGACCATCGACAATGACCTGCGCGAAAATGATCACACGCCGGGCTATGGCAGCGCCGCCCGGTTTGTGGCCTGCGCGTTTCTCGGCGACGACCTTGACAATCGCGCGCTCGGCGGCGTGAAGATTAACATTGTCATGGGGCGAAATGCCGGTTTTCTCACGGCGGCCGCGGCGCTGGCGCGTGTGCATCCGGATGACGGCCCGCACCTGATCTACCTGCCGGAGCGTGCCTTTAGCCTGGACCGTTTTACGGCCGATGTGCAAAAGGTGGTGAAGCGGCTGGGGCGCTGCGTGGTGGCGGTTTCCGAAGGCGTGTCCGATCGGGATGGCACCCTCATAGCCGCAAAATTTATCCAGGAAACGGACTCGCATGGCAACAAGCAACTGAGCGGCAGCGGCGCCTTGGGCGACATGCTGGCCGGGGTGCTGCGCGAACGCGCCAAGATATCGCGAGTGCGGGCAGATACCTTTGGCTACCTGCAGCGATCCTTCCCGGGCGTGGCATCTCTTACGGATGCCCGGGAGGCGCGTGCCGTCGGCGCAACCGCAGTGCGCGCCGCAGTCCAGGCGCAGGTGTCGAGCGGCTCGGTTGTTATTCGTCGCAGGACCGGCCCCCGGTATGCCGTGTGCTACGAGGTGGTTCCGCTGCGTCAGGTGGCCCGCGAGACACGCCACATGCCGCCGGCGTTCATTAACCGGGCTGGCAATGACGTGACACCGGCGTTTCTCGCGTATGCCCGACCGCTGGTCGGCGCCCTGCCGCGTGTGGGGCGCTTCCGGCAGATGCTCTAGCAAGAATGACGGCATCGGCATGGCACAAGCTTTTTCCATGGTGCGGCGTCCGCTGGTTGGCATTGCGGCGGTGTTTATCTGCGGTGTGGCGTTGGGACTGCACACCGGAGATGGGATTGCGGCTGCCTGCGGTTGGCTGGGTATGGCGGGCCTGTGGTTGGTGGTGCAGTATGTGCCCGGTGGCGTTCGGATGCATGGGTTTGTAACCTTGCTGGTGGTATTCACCACCGGATGGCTGGTGTCCGCCACCGGGACAGATCAACGGCGTGCGGAGGTTCGCCGGTTGCGTGCGCAGGAGGCACGCGCCGGCAATGTCGTGGCTTATGGCACGGTCAGCGGCGATGTAGATGTGCATGCCCTGGCGCACGGCGGTGCGCGTTACCAGTTTGCTCTGCGGCAGGTGCGGGTCGTCAAAGGCGCGGAAACCAACCGCATGGCGTGCCTGCCGGTGCGTGTGACCTGGTACGGTCCGTCGGTTGCTGCAGCTGACCCGGCGCGATGCGTACCTGCTTCCGGCGAGATCTGGCGTTTCACGGGCAAGCTGCGTGTGCAGCGCACCGGCGTGCTCCGCAAAACGTATGTGCGGCTGGAGTCTCGCGAGAAAGCCTCCGGCCGTGTGGCCACCGCATCCCTGCGCGACTGGCAAACGCTGGCCGATCGCGCGCGGCAAGTGACGGCCGTGCGTCTGGCACGCGGGATCGAAGGGTGGGGGGCGATCCCGGAACTGGTGCAGGCGATGTTCCTTGGCACGCGCAGCGCCATTCCGCGGGAGCTCAGCCAGGTCTTTCGCGACTCCGGCACCATCCACATCTTTGCCATTTCAGGGATGAATGTCGCGCTGCTGGCTGTCGTGCTGATCGCGATGCTCTCCCTGGCTGGCGTGCCGCGGACGATGTGGTGCCTGCCGCTGGCGCCGATCCTGATCTTCTATACCGTGGTGACGGGGCTGTCGGCCAGCGCGCTGCGTGCCTGCCTCATGGCTGTGCTTTACTTCGGCGCGCCGCTGCTGGGACGAAAACCAGACGGTCTGTCCACGCTCGGGGCGGCGGCGGTGATTGCCCTGGCGATCAATCCCTTTCAGTTGCTGGATGCCGGGTTTGCGCTCTCCTTTGTGGTGATGGGCGGACTGATCCTGCTCTATGTGCCGCTGGCGGAACTGATCCGGCGCGCGTGGCGCGTGGACGATGCTGCGCTGGATGCGCGCGCCAGCTCCGCGCTGGGGGGCGAGCTGGATCTGGCGGTCGCGCGGCAGCGCACGATGCGCGTAAAGCTCATGCGCTATACCGCGGACCTGGTGGCGATGTCTGTGGCGGCGTGGCTGAGTTCGGCGCCGCTTACGGCGTGGTATTTCGGGCGCCTGACGATGTCTTCGCTGCTGGCGAATTTGCCGATTGCGCCGGCCGCGTTCTTTACGGGCGTGGCCAGCAGTGTCGGCCTTTTGGCGGGGCTGGTGTCGCACCGGGCGGAAGCCGTGCTGAATAATGCCGCTGGCGGCCTGACCCAGTTGATGGTCTGGTGCGCACAGGCGACGGTCGCCATTCCAGGCGGGTCGATGCAAATTTCCAACCCGCCGCTCTGGATGGTTGGCTGCTGGTATGCCGGACTCCTGCTGCTGGCGTGGTGGCTGTGGCGGCTGACGCGCACGACCCCGTCTGGCACGGCCTGGATGAAGCCGGACTAGCAGCCTGTCGGACGAAAGACCGAAAGACTATGAATGATACGCTTGCATCTGCGGTACAACACCTGTACGTACACGTGCCGTTCTGCGACGGCAAGTGCTACTACTGCGGGTTTTATTCCGGGCCGGTGGAGGAGGAGGCCCGGCAGGCGTTTGCGCAAATGCCGGGGCACGAACTGCGGATGCTGGCGGAAGCCGGCGCGACGCTGCCTCTCGGCGCGCCACGCACCATCTATTTTGGCGGCGGCACGCCTGCCATGCTGGGCGAAGGCGGGTTGCGGGAAATGGTGTCCGGGTTGCGGGAGGTTGTCTCGTTCGCGGATGTTGCGGAATGGACCCTGGAGCTGAATCCAGCCGGCGTCACGCGCGCATCGGCGGCAGCATGGCGGGACCTGGGTGTCAACCGCGTCAGCATTGGCGCGCAGTGTTTTGACGACGAGGTGTTGCGTCGTCTCGGTCGCCGCAATACCGTGCAGGACGTGGTCCATGCCGTGGAGGCGGTACGTGCCGCCGGGTTTGTCAACATCGGGCTGGACCTCATAGCCGGACTTCCGGGCGTGTCGCCGGAACGGTGGCGCACCTCGTTGGAGCACGTTCTGGCATTGGATGTGCCGCATGTTTCGGTCTATGCGTTGAATGTCGAGGCGGGCACCCCGCTGGCGGAAGCGGCGGAAGCTGGCACCGTGGTCCTGCCGGATGCCGAGGTGCAGCTGGCAGCCCTCGCTGAGGCGGAGGAGATGCTGGGTGCGGCCGGGCTGGCGCGCTATGAGATTTCCAACTACGCACGGCCCGGGCACGAGTGCCTCCATAATCTGGCCTGCTGGCGGGGCGAGGATTACATCGGCCTGGGGCCGTCGGCGTCGTCGCGCGCCGGCTTGTGGCGATGGACGAATCAGGCCGATCTTTCCGGGTATGCACGCGGCCTGCTGGATGGCAGGCTGCCGCCGCGCGAAGCGGAGGAGATGGAACCACAGGCTGACGCGGAGGAGCGTCTGGTGTTTGGCATGCGGTTGATGGAGGGCGTGCATCCGGCGGCCTTTGCCGGCCGGTATCCGGCTGCGGCACCGCGCGTGGCAGAGTGGCAAGCCACATTGATGCGACTGGAGCGGCAGGAGTTGACGATGCGAACGAAGGATGGCAGCTGGCGGCTGACCGCCCGCGGGCGGGAAGTGGCGGATGCGGTCGTGGCAGAGCTCGTGTAGATGCGCACCGCCTTTTTCGATGCGTGTGCATGTGGATTGTGCGCGGGTGCGGCTCTTGACGTTTCTTCGCGCCTCTGCCATTCTTTGCTCATGCCGTGGCTGTTGCATGCCGGGTGTGGCATAGCGATGGCCGATGCCGGCCGATGGTTCCAGAAACGCGATGGCTTGGTCGTTGGAATGCGGGGTGTGTATGAAGTGCTGGTGTTTGAGTAGCTTGTTGTTGTTGGGTGGTCTGGTGACGCCGGGCATGGCGGACATGGGGTTCCGGCTGGATGGCAGCGGGAGTTTTGCCGACGTCAAGCCGCCGCTTCATTGGTCGTCATCCAGTAATGTGGTCTGGACGGCCAGGCTCAAGTGGTCCAACGCTTCGCCGATTGTGCTGCAGGACCAGGTCATCGTGTGCGAAGAGCCGGACGTGCTGCTGGCCCTGCGCTTTGCCGATGGCCAGACGCGGTGGGCTGTGACGAACAGCTACTTCGATGCGCTGCCGGCGTCCGAGGCTGAAACGGCGCGCGAAAACCAGAAGAAGGCTGATGCGCTGAATCCTACCCTGCGCGATGCGGAAAAGCATCTGCGCGAAGCCGAAAAGGCGGCTAAGGACAAAACGAACGATGTGGATTCCAAGGCCGTCGTCGACACGGCGCGGCAGGCTGTGGCTGCACTGCGTCAGCAGTTGGCACCACTGCAGAAATATCGCCTGCCGGAGACACATGCTGTCAACGGCTATACCTCGCCGACGGCTGTCACGGACGGCCGGAATATCTATGCGGTCTTCGGGTCAGGTGTGGTGGCCGGGTTCGCGCCGGATGGCAAGCGCCTCTGGGTGCGTCTGCTGCCGGCTCGTCCGCATCACAGCTGGGGGCATTCCGCCTCGCCGTTGCTGGCGGATAACCGGCTGATGGTGCATTTTGGCAACCGGCTCTATGCGCTGGATCTGCAGACCGGCGCAGACAAATGGGCCATCGATGCCGGCAGCGGATTCGGGACGCCGTGTCTGGGGCAGGTGGACGGCGCTGCGATCGTGATCACGCCGCTCGGCGATTTTGTCGCTGTGGCCGACGGACGCAAACTAGCCAGTGGCGTGTTCAAGTTCCCCTGGAACGGCCCGGTTGTCAAAGATGGCGTGGTCTACAAGGTAGACGAGGGTGGCGCAGCCGCGTACCCGGTTAAATTTGATGGCGCCGCCAAGCCGGCGGCCCTCTGGACGGCCAAGGTTCCCGGCGGGCGTTTCTACGCCACGACGCTCCTGCACGAGGGGCTGCTCTACAATGTAAGCCAGGGCGGTACGTTGATCGTCATCGATGCCAGGGACGGAAGCGTCGTCTATGAAAAGGCGCTCGGGTTCGGCGGTGGCACCGCCTATCCCAGCCCGATTCTGGCCGGGGGTCGGATCTATCTTAGCTGCGACAACGGCGTGACCGTGGTCATACAACCGGGCCGTGCCTACGAGGAACTGGCGCGCAACAAGCTCCCGGAATTCCGCAGCTGCCCGGTCTTTTATGGCGACAGCCTGCTGATTCGCACCCTCGGCTCGCTCCTGCGCATCCGCCAAGGTAGCCTTTGACCCCCTGCGCTGCGGCCTACAGAACCACATCGCGGTGGATGTTTCCGAAATAAGGCAGGAGATGATATGAAACAGCAGCCAAATGCGACCGGCAGCGGGTACGGTTTGCAGGTGGGGCAGGTGTGCGACGGCTTCCAGATCGAACAGGTCACGCCGCTGCCTGAACTGCGGGCCACGGCGATCCGCGCCATCCACCAGAAGTCGGGTGCCCGGGTTCTGCATCTCCATGCGCCGGACGACAGCGAGAACTGTTTTGCCGTGACGTTTCCGACCCCGCCGCCCGACGACACGGGCGTGCCGCACATTCTGGAGCACGCCGTGCTCGGTGGCTCCGGGAAGTTTCCGGTCCGGGAGCCGTTCTTTGAGATGGTCAAGATGAGCATGGCGACCTTCATCAACGCCATGACGTCGCAAGCCTACACCGTGTATCCGGTGGCCAGCAATGTGAAGAAGGACTTCTTCAATCTGGTCGAGGTCTATCTGGATGCCGTGTTTCATCCGCTGCTGACAGAGGAAGTCTTCCGCCGCGAGGGGCATCATTTGTCGCTGGAGATCCCTGCGGACCTGGCTTCACCGCTCAAGATCTCCGGCATTGTATACAGCGAGATGAAGGGCGCTTCGTCCATGCCGGAGCGTCTGATGTGGCAACTGGCCGGTTGTGGCCTGTTTCCGGACACGCCGCTGGGGCGGGATGCCGGCGGCGATCCGGAGCGCATTCCGGATTTGACCTACGAGCAGTTCCAGCGCTTCCACCGCGAGTTGTATCACCCGGCCAACGGGCTGATCTTCATTTACGGTGACATTCCGACGGCTGAGCAGCTGCAATTCCTGGCGCCGGTATTGAACGACTTTGAGCGCCGGGCGGCGCGCGTCGACACCCCACGCCAGCGGCGCTGGTCCCGGCCGCAACGGATCGAGAAGCCGTATCCGATTGGTTCCCATGAGGACCCGGCTGCGCGCACCTTCCTTTCGCTCAACTGGATCGTCGGAGATGCCCTCGATCCGGCGTCTGTCATGGCGTGGCGGGTGCTTTCCGGCCTGCTGTTTGGCAACGAGGCCGCGCCGCTGAAGAAGGCCCTGATCGACTCGAAGCTCGGCGCCGACGTGTTTTTTGCCGGCGCCTGGGGGCAATCGTACGAGGAAGAGTTTCATGTCGGCATCAAGGGGAGCGAACCTGATCGTGCCGAGGCCTTTGAGCGGTTGACGCTCGACACACTGGAGCGGCTGGCCATCGAACCATTCGCCCCCGACCGCGTGGCCGCGGCCTTTCAACAGGTGGCTTATGAGACGCTGGAGGTGAATACCGGGTTCCCCCTGCAGGTGCTCTTTGCAACCAACGCCGCCTGGCCATTCAATGCCGATCCCCTGTCGTTTTTGAACGCGCAGCAGCACCTGGAAACCTGTCGCGCCCGATACGCGGCAGATCCGCGCCTGTTCAACTGCCTGATTCGCGCCGGCTTGCTGGACAATCCGCATCGCCTGCGTGTCGTGCTGCGTCCTGACCGGGATGCGCAGGCGCGGGCTGACGTTGCCTTTGCCGCGCAGATGGCCCGGCAGCGGGCCGGCCTGAGCGCCGGGCAGATCGCCGGGATCGCTACATCCGCGGCCGCGCTGGCTGCCGCGCAGAGCGTGCCCAATTCTCCGGAAGCGCTGGCCAGGCTGCCGCAACTCACGACCCGCGACTTGCCGGCCAGCCTGCGGCGCATTCCCACAGAAGTTGGCCAGGTGGCGGACATGACCGTGCTGCGCAATGACGTCTTTGCCAACGGCGTCAACTACCTGGAGATCGACATGGATCTGGCGGGCCTGCCAGCGGAACTCTACCGATGGCTCCCCCGGTACTACGAGGTGGTGGGCAAGATGGGCGCAGCCGGGCAGAACTTTGCCCGTATTGCGGAACGCCGCGCCGCGTGCACCGGCGGAACGTGGGCCTATTGCAATGGCTACCTGCATGCCACGGATCCGGGGCGCAACCTGCGGCGTTTCCGGTTCGGGCTGAAGACCCTGGACGGCCAGGCGGAGAACGCGCTCGGACTGTTGGGGGACTTGATCTTTGCGACTGATCCGCGCGACACCGATCGCTTGCGCGACGTACTGACGCAATCCCGTGCGTCGTACCGGACAACGCTGGTGAACAGTGGGTTGGAGACTGCCCGGCGGCAAGCCACCCGCGGGCTCAGTCCGGCCGCGGCGCTTGACCACCTCTGGGTCAGCCCGGATGCACTGCGCTTCATCGAGGCGATGCATACGGACTTCGGGCAGCATGCGGAGGAACTCATGTGTAGCGTGGAGCGCATCCGGGACTTCCTGGTTCACCACGCCCGCTGGACCATCAGCTTTACGGGGAGCGACACGGTCTTTCGCACGCTGACGCGCACACTGGAGAGCTGGTCCGCACGCCGGCGTGGCGAAACCGTGCCGGACATCCTGCCTTCATTCCAGCCCTTTGCGCTGCCGCCGCGTGAGGGATTGGCAGGGGAGATGAAGGTCGCGCACTGCCTGAAGGCCATGCCGGCGCCGCACCTGGCCCATCCGGATGTGCCGTTGCTCCGGCTCGGGTTGTATCTGGCCAATTACGACTATTTTCTGCCGGAGATTCGTTTCAAGGGTCATGCGTATGGCGCCGGCGTCCGGCACGATGATGCGCACGGCACGCTCTGCCAGTCCAGTTTTTCCGATCCCAACATTGTTGAGACGCTGGAGGTTTTTAATCGTTTGCGCGCCTATGTGGCCGGGCAACGCTGGAGTCAGACCGATATTGACCGTGCGATTATCGGCAGCGCCAAGGAGATTGAGCGCCCGATCCGGCCTGCCGCGGCCAATGGCACGGCGCTGATCCGTTACATCCGCGGCGACAGCGACGCGCTGCGTGAGGCGCGGTATGCCGCCTCACTGCGTGCAACGCCGGAAAAGGTCCAGGAGATCGTGCTGCGGGTGCTGGATGCCAGCCAGCCCCGTGCCGCCGTCTGCGTGGTCAGCAGCCGGGAGAAACTGGCGGAGGCCAATCGACGTCTTGGCGACCAGCGGTTCGCCGTTTCGGACATTCTGTCGTGATCGAACGAGCTGGGGGGGGCGGACGCCTCTCCGGTGCAGCCGGAACACATCGCGTCCGGTGACAAAAACAGAGAAAGTGTCATATTGACATCCGGGATGTTTTTGTCATAATCCCAACCCTTTGTTTGCCACCTCAGGATTATTTCCATGAATGTCCATATCACTGGCATGGGTTTCGGTCTTCCGGCGCGGCGCGTCACGAACGACGAACTGGCAAAAACGATCGACACGACCGACGAATGGATCGTCTCGCACACCGGGATTCACGCACGGCATATCGCGGATGAGAATGAAAGCTCCGCATCGCTGGCGACGCTGGCGGCCAAGATGGCTCTGGAGCGCGCGGGCGTGAAGGCGGAAGAGTTGGGCATGGTGGTTATGGCCACCAGCACGCCAGACTACGGGGCTTTCCCGTGCAGCGCCTGTTTGGTGCAGCGGGATATCGGTGCGGTCAATGCCGGTGCGTTTGACCTGTTTGCCGCGTGCACGGGTTTTATCTATGCGCTGGAAACCGCCCGCGGCCTGATGCTCAACGATCCGCGGCCGGCGCTGGTGATTGGCGCGGATGTGATGTCGCGCGTCACCGACTGGAAGGACCGCAATACCTGCGTGCTGTTTGGCGATGGCGCGGGGGCTGTGGTGTTACAGGCCAGTGAGCAACCTGGCGGATTGCGCCACTCGATCCTGCGCGCCGATGGCAAGGGGTTTCACTCGCTCTATCACGAGGGTGGCTGCCGCACGCCCCAAACCGGTCCCTGGATGGCAGCGCATCTGCAGATGAACGGCCGTCAGGTGTTCAACTTTGCGGTCAAGGCTTTTGAGGAGATTGTGCGTGACCTGATCGCCAGGCAGGGGATCGCGCTTGAAGCGGTGCGCTGGATCGTGCCGCATCAGGCCAACGTGCGCATTATTGAAGCCGCCGCGCGTCGCCTCGACACCGGCCTGGACCGCTTCTACATGAATATCGGCGAGCTGGCCAACACTTCGGCGGCCACCGTTCCGCTGGCGCTGGAACAGCTGCATCGTGAGGGAAAATTGAATTCTGGCGACACGATCATTCTGGCAGGATTTGGCGCCGGGCTCACCTGGGGCGGCACGTTGGTTCAGTGGAACCCGCCGGTGGCCGGCAGGTAGGTTGATGGCAGGGAAACATCTTCGCATTACGAGAAACCACATGAGCAGCAACAAGAAACGTGTCATGGTCACCGGCCTGGGGGCGATCACTCCGATCGGCAACACGGTCGAGGAGTTCTGGGACAGCATCCGCAACAGCACGTGCGGCATTGGTACGATCACCCGCTTTGATCCGGCACGTCTGGATTGCCGCGTGGCCGCGGAAGTGAAGAACTTTGATCCCGCCAAGCACATGGATTTCAAAGAGGCCCGCCGCATGGCGCTTTTCACGCAATATGCGGTGGCTGCCGCCAAGATGGCGTGGGCGGATGCCGGATTGGATAAGGGCGGCAGCGACCCGGAACGCGTGGCGGTTGTCATTGGCAACGGCATTGGCGGCGCCGAAATTCACGACGAGGGGTATAAAACCCTTTTCGAACGCGGCCCCGGCCGAATTTCCGCCATGACCATTCCCAAGCTGATCTCCAATGAAGCCGCCGGCAACATTTCGATTGCGCTGCAGGCCAAGGGTTTTGCGCACACGATCAACACCGCTTGCGCCTCGGCCACGGATGCCATCGGCCTGGCGCTGGATGCCATTCGCGCCGGGCGTGCAGACATTGTGATCTCCGGCGGCACCGAGGCGGCCATCACGGAGTTTTGTGTCGGCGGCTTCTGCGCGCTGAAAGCACTTTCTACCAAATACAACGACACCCCGGCCAGGGCCAGTCGTCCGTTTGACCTGAACCGCGACGGCTTTGTGATGGGCGAGGGTTCCGGCATGCTCGTGCTGGAGGAATATGAGCACGCCGTACGCCGCAGCGCGCGCATCTATGCCGAAGTGGCTGGTTACGGCGGCACAGGCGATGCCCACCATCTGACTGCGCCGCACCCGGAAGGCGAGGGCGCGATTCGCGCCATGCGTCTGGCCCTGCAGGATGCCGGGCTGGCGCTGAACGAGATTGACTACATCAACGCCCACGGCACGTCCACGCCGCTGAACGACCCCATGGAGACCAAGGCGGTCAAAGCGGTGTTCGGCGACCATGCGCGCCGACTCAAGATGTCGTCCACCAAGAGTATGACCGGCCACTTGATGGGGGCCGCCGGCGCGATCGAGGCTGTGGCCTGCGTGTTGGCCTTGCGCGACCAGTTCTTCCCGCCTACGATCAATCAGGAGACGCCCGATCCGGCCTGTGATCTGGATAGCGTGCCGAATCGGGGCGTGAGTGGAGCGATGCGCGCGGCGCTGTCCACGTCGCTCGGGTTTGGCGGGCACAATGGCGTGTTGGCTTTTAGAAAGGTGGCACTATGAAACCGATTACTGACCTGATTCCGCATCGCGATCCGTTTCTGTTTGTGGACCGTATTCTCGAGGCCAGCGCGGAAAAGATTGTCGGCGAGCGCACCTTTCCCGAGTCGACCTGGTTTTTCCAGGGACATTTTCCGGGCTATCCGGTTGTGCCGGGCGTGGTCCTGGTCGAGACGCTGGCCCAATGCGGCGGCGCAGGGTTGGTGGAAGCCGGCTTGATGGAAAACCGGGTTTTCCTGTTGGTTTCTGTGGCGGAGGCTAAATTCAGGCGGCAAGTGCGTCCAAACGAGCTGTTGCGGCTTGAAATCGAGAACCTGAAGGTGTCACCCCGTCTGGTCAAGCAGCGCGGCAAGGTTTGGGTCGGAGACCAGCTGGCGGCCGAAGCCGAGTGGTTTTGTGTGCCAGGAAAAGTTTGAGCCGCAGAAGCTGTCCGCACAGCAGCGGCTGCGCCTGGAAGGCTGTATCTGGCAATCAACGTGTGTAAATGAGTCAAAGTTTGTCGGAACTTGAAACGAAAAGCTGAACCCCGGGTTATTTTCAGCCGGTTTTAAACTTTCAGTTTCCGGTTTCGCGAGGGAGCGACCAACGTGGGCTACAACAGTGTCGTATGCGTGAAACAGGTGCCGGACACCAAGCGGATCACCGGGCAGGCCATGAAGGAAGACGGCACCGTCAACCGGGCGGCTTTGCCGGCGGTTTTTAATCCGGAGGACCTCAACGCCCTCGAGGAGGCGCTGCGCGTGCGCGACGCGCATGGGGGCAAGGTTACGGTCATTACCATGGGCTTGCCTGCCGCGTGCGAGGTGTTGCGCGAGTCACTCTATCGTGGTGCCGATGCCGCGGTCCTCATTACGGACCGCCGCGCGGCCGCCTCGGATACGCTGGCAACCAGCTACATTCTCGCCTGCGCAGTCAAGAAGCTCCATCCCGATCTGGTCTTCTGTGGCCGTCAGGCCATTGACGGCGACACCGCCCAGGTTGGCCCGCAGTTGGCCGAGAAGATCGGCTTCACGCTGGTCACGTATCTGGAGGACCTGAAGCTGGACGGGCGTGTTGGCGTGGCCCGTCGCAACGTGGGCAATGGATATGAGATTGTCCGCGCGCAGCTCCCTGCTCTTTTTACCGTGGTCGAGAGCGCCAATCATCCGCGGCCGAATGCGCTCAAGCATGCGATGAAGTGCAAGAAGGCGCGCGCGCCGGTTGAGATCGCCAAGGCGGTGGATGGCGCCATGGCCGCGGCCACGCCGGAGGCCAAGGCGGAAGAGTCGAAACGCCGTTGCGCGGAGCTGTCGGCCAAGGGGTTGCTGATCACACAGTGGACGTTGGACGATCTGCAGGCGGATCTCGCGTGGTGCGGCGGTGCCGGCAGCCCGACCAAGGTTCATCGCATTCAGTCCATTGTACTGGCGGGCGGCGATTACAAGGAGTTCCCGCCGACCGAGGACGGCGTCAAGCAGATGCTTGGCGAATTGATCGAAGACCACACCATTGGATGAGAAGCCGTGTTCAGTGTTCGGTGTTCCGTGTTCAGTTGAGAGTCAAACCCCCCGAACCCTGAACCCTGAACCCTGAACACTGAACCCTGAACCCTGAAACCTGAACACGTACGCGGCCTCACACACGAGTTTACGAGGAAAACAACATGATCGAAGTTAATCGGCAGGGCGAAGTCTGGATTTACGCGGAACAGGAAGCTGGCAAGCTTTCCGACGTGCCGCTGGAGCTGTTGAGCAAAGGTCGGGAGCTGGCAGACCTGCTGCATGTGCCGCTGGCGGCTGTGTTGCTGGGCAAGCATGTGTCGGACCTGGCCGGCCAGCTCATCCTTCACGGCGCTGACAAGGTCTATCTGGCCGAGGACCCGGTGCTGGGCCACTACCAGACGGCCAGCTACACCAAAGTTGTTTGCGATTTGATCACGCAGCGCAAGCCGCAAATCTGCCTCTTCGGTGCCACGCCCATGGGGCGCGATCTCGCCCCCACCGTGGCTTCATGCATGCGCTGCGGCCTGACCGCCGACTGCACGGACCTGGAGATCGGCGAGCATACGGAGCCGTCCACCAAGGAGCATCTGACAAACCTGTTGCTGCAGATTCGCCCCGCCTTTGGCGGCAACATCATTGCCACGATTGTTAATCCCCACCGCTGGCCGCAGATGGCCACGGTGCGTGAAGGCGTGATGCGCATGTCCACGCCGGTGCCCGGACGCAGCGGCGTGACCGTCCGCTGCCCTGTGAATCTGGGCGGTCTGGCGCTGCCGGTCGAGGTGCTTGAGTCGCAACGCCGGCCGAAGAAGGTGAATCTCAAGGGTGCGCGCATTATTGTGGCCGGCGGCGCCGGTGTGGGCAGCCGGGAAAATTTCCGCCAGCTCTGGGACCTCGCCAACATTCTCGGTGGCGCCGTGGGCGGCAGTCGCGCAGCGGTGGATCTGGGATATGTGGAGCATGATCATCAGATCGGCCAGACTGGCACCACCGTGCGGCCGGCGCTTTACATCGCTTGTGGTCTGTCCGGCGCCGTGCAACACCGCGCGGGCATGCAGGAGTCCGCCAAGATCCTGGTGATCAACAATGACAAGGACGCGCCGATCTTTGGCATCGCGCACTATGGCATTGTCGGCGATTTGAACGAGGTGGTCCCCCGCATGATCAAGGCGATTCGCAGCGGTGCCAGCATCGGCCAGGCCGCAGCGGCAGCCAAGGCGTAGGAGAAGTGTTCAGGGTTCGGGTTTCAGTGTTCTGGCATTGCTGCCGGATGATTCGCTGAGGCCCATCCGGAACCTTAATCCTGAACTGCGAAAACTGAGACCGGGAAAACGATTTAGCATCAGGAAAAGCTGAAGAAAAAGGTACACGCACATGGCTAACTTCTACACTGACAACGAGGACATTCAATTCCTTTTCCGGCACATGGATCTGGACAGATTGTCCAGGCTGACCGAAGAGAACTACCGTTTTGCCGGCGAGTTTGATTTTGCGCCGAACGACGCGGCGGACGCGCGGGACAACTACAATCGCATTCTTACGACGATCGGCGAGATTGTCGGCGAGCGCGTCGCGCTGAGCGCCGCGGATACGGATACGGTCGGCAACCAGCTCAACGCCGATGGCAGCGTCACCTACTCGCCGGGAATCTCTGAGGCGCTCAAGCTGCTGAGCCAGGCGGATGTGATGGGTTTCACGCTGCCGTACCGCTACGGTGGCTTGAACTGCCCGCAGTTGCTGTACACCATGTCCAATGACATTGTCAGCCGCGCCGATGCGGCGCTGATGAATCTGTACGGCTTGCAGGGAATCGCCGAGACGATCAACAATTTTGCCAGCGAAGAGATCAAGCGTGAATACCTTCCCCGCATGGCCAGCGGCGAGTTCACCGGCGCCATGGTGCTCACGGAGCCAGATGCTGGTAGTGATCTGCAGGCAGTCAAAACACGCGCCTATCAGGATGCCAGCGGTAACTGGTTCATTCGTGGCGTGAAGCGTTTCATCACCAACGGTTGCGGCGAGGTGTTGCTGGTGCTCGCGCGTACCGAGCCGGAGATTGCAGACGGCCGCGGGCTCTCCTGCCTGCTGGTCGAACGCAATCCGCGCGTGCGTGTGCGCCGCCTGGAGCATAAGCTCGGCATTAACGGCAGCCCGACATGCGAGCTGGTCTTTGATGACTGCCCGGCCAAGTTGATTGGCGAGCGCCAGCGCGGCCTGATTACCTATGTCATGAGCCTGATGAACGGTGCGCGCATCGGCATTGCGGCGCAGAGCCTGGGCATTGGCGAGGCCTCCTGCCGCGTGGCGCGTGACTACGCCCGCAGTCGCAAGCAGTTCAACAGCGCCATCGACAAGTTTCCGTCGGTGCGCGACCTGATCGTGGATATGAGCCTCGACCTGCAGGCCGCCCGCGCAATCACGTATTATGCCGCATTCTCCGTGGATCTGGAGATGTGCACCGCGAATCGCCTCGACTCCGGCAAGGCGGACGCCGAGGAGACCAAGCGTCTGCGCACGGATGCGCGTAAGTACAAGGGGCACAACAAGCTCCTGACGCCGATGGCCAAGTACTACGCATCCGAGATGTCCATGCGGACGTCCAATGGCGCCATGGCCGTGCTGGGCGGCAGCGGCTACATGAAGGATTATGCTGTTGAGCGTCATCTGCGCGACGCCCGCATCACGACCATCTACGAGGGCACGAGCCAGTTGCAGGTTGTGGCCATGACCGCGGGTGTTGTGGGTGGCACAATTGGCGAGGTGATCAACGAAGTGCTGGGTAACCGCGCCTGGTCCCCGGAGATTGAGCCCGTGGTGGCGAAGATCCGCGAGGGCATGGGTCTGCTGAATGAGGCCGTGGCCTTTGTCAAGACGCAGCCAGGCAATGCCTACCGCGACCTGCATGCGCGCAAGCTGGCGGACATCGCCTGCTATCTGCTGGCGGGCAGCCTGTTCTGCGACCATGCCACGGCCAATCCCAAGAAGGTGGCGGTTGCCAGGCGCTGGATGAATGA
Organism: bacterium; assembly: GCA_037129105.1. Classification (GTDB taxonomy): domain Bacteria; phylum Verrucomicrobiota; class Kiritimatiellia; order RFP12; family CAIWXQ01; genus CAIWXQ01. The sequence continues at coordinate 11,124 of JBAXVM010000011.1, read as the reverse complement.
GCGCTTGCCGCAGATCCGGATGCTCAAGGAGCAAGCCTGCTCCGGCGAAGCTTCCTCCCTCACGGACTTCGAGACGCTGGCGTGCCAGTTGCCGGTCGCGGATTGATGGGCGTCAGGACGGTTCAACGCGCGGCGCAGGTGGTGTTTTAAAAAAATGACCATGTGTTGCGACCGGTTCGCCTCGCCAGGGTGCATCTGCGATTCATTGACTTGCCGCTGCATTTGGGTAGAGACGGCTTTACGCCGTCTACCCGCAAATGCCAGACAATGGACGGCGTAAAGCCGTCCCTACCGTGAAGGGCAATGAATTGCAGATGCGCCCCCTCGCCAGCGCGCTTGATCTCGGCTCCTGTTTCGTCTATGGTTTCACGCGGTAGTCGAGAGTCGCTCGTGGTCTCGATACCCTTTCATCCCCAGGAGACGTTCCATCATGCGCCTGTTGCTTGCCTGTCGTCTTTGGTTCCGCGCCCTGCGTGACGGGGCGTTTGCCCGGCGTGCGCTTGCGCTGGATACGGCGTCGCAATCCATGCCGGTTGTCCGGGCCGTTGAGCCGCCTGTGCCGCCGCGCAGTGAAGCCGTGGAGCTTCTCGCCGTGCTGCAGCGCGAGGGGCGGCTGGTGGATTTTTTGCGGGAGCCGATCACATCCTATTCGGATGCGCAGATCGGCGCGGCCGTGCGTGAGGTGCATGCCGGTTGCAGTCGCGCCGTGGAGCGCATCTTCGGCCTGGTCGTGGCCATTCCGGAGGCGGAGGGGAGCGTCATGCGCATCGCAGCCGGACAGGACACTTCCGGCCTGCGACTGACTGGCGCCGTCACCGGTGCTCTGCCGTACGCCGGCACGGTGCAACATGCGGGCTGGCGTGCAACACATTGCACCCTGCCGGCCTGGACCGGCCAGGCCTCGGCTGCCCTGTTGGTTGCGCCGGCTGAAGTGGAGATCAGTCCCGCAGCATCCGCCCGGACATAACGCCATGTCGCACTATGCCATCGGGATCGATCTCGGCACCACCAACTGCGTGCTGGCCTACACGGATCTGTCGCGGCCAGATCTTGCTGCTTGAATAAGGAACTTTGGTATGTCGCGTTACGTGATTGGCATTGACCTGGGGACGACGAATTGCGCCCTGGCCTTCGTGGACTTGCAGTCTGAACCGCTGACGGTGCGTGACTTCGCCATTCCGCAAGTTGTGGCGCCCGGCGAGATTGAACTTCGCGACACGCTGCCGTCGTCGTGTTATGTCCCGGCCGCGGGCGAATTCGCCGCAGGCGCGCTTCTGGCGCCGGGCGTGCGTGACGACGCCTATGTGGTTGGCCACTTTGCCTGCCAGCACGGCGCCGAGGCGCCGGTCCGGCTGATTGCCTCCGCGAAATCCTGGCTATGCCATGATGCCGTGGACCGCACGGCGCCGTTGCTCCCCTGGCATGGCGCGCCGGATGTTCCGCGCGTCTCCCCGGCAGAAGCCTCCAGCCGCTACCTTGTGCACCTGCGCGCCGCCTGGGACGCCGCATTCCCTGATGCGCCGCTCGCGGAACAGGAGGTCACGATTACGGTGCCGGCGTCATTCGACGAAGTCGCGCGGGAATTAACGATTGATGCGGCCACGCGCGCCGGGCTGGGGAGCGTGTCGCTGATCGAGGAACCGCAAGCCGCCTTCTACGCCTGGATGAGCCGCACCGGCGCGGATGCGGACGCAGTCCTGCAGGCCGGGCAGCGGATTCTGGTGTGCGATGTGGGCGGCGGCACGAGCGATTTTTCCCTGATTGAAGCGCGCACCGACCCGGAGGGCGGCGTGCGCTTTCATCGCGTGGCGGTTGGCGATCACTTGATCCTGGGTGGCGACAACATGGACCTTGCGCTGGCCCACTTTCTCGAACCGCGATTTTCCGCCACGAGCCTCGATCCCCGGCGCTGGGGATTGCTGGTGCAGGCCTGCCGTCGCGCCAAGGAGACCCTGTTTGGCCCGCAGCCGCCGGAAAGCCTGCACGTTTCGATCGCCGGCGGCAGCCGGCTGATCGGCGGCGCGATGCAAACCGAGCTGACGCGCGCAGAAGCCAAAGCGGTCCTGCTGGAAGGTTTCTTCCCGCAGGTGGGGCCGGACGCCCGCCCGGAAGTCAACCCCGCCGGGTTTCGCGAATTCGGCCTGCCCTACGCCGACGATCCGGCCATTACGCGGCATCTGGCGGCATTTCTGGCGCGACAAACCGAATCTGCCTCCAGTGATATGGCTGCGCGCTCCTCCCGGAGATCTGCGGCGCCGGAGGCCGTGTTGTTCAATGGTGGCGTTTTTGCCTCGGAGTTGATGCGCCTGCGGATGCTGGATGTGCTGCAGACCTGGCGCTACCAGGAAGACCGGCATGCGCCGCGCCTGCGCGAACTTCCGAATGACCGCCTCGACCTGGCGGTGGCCCGCGGTGCCGCGCACGCCGCGGCGCTGCGCCGCACGGGCCGCCGCCGCCTGGCCGCCGGCCTGGCGCGCGCGTATTTCATCCAGGTGGGCAGCGCCGGGGCGGATGGCGCGCAGTCGGTTGTCTGTCTCGCACCCTCCGGGCTCGAGGAAGGGCATGAAGTGACGCTGCCGCAAACGTTCGATCTGCGCATCCGGCAGCCAGTGGCTTTTACCCTGTTCACCTCTGCCACCCGCATTCAGGATCCGGTCGGCGCCGTGTTGCCGTTTGACGCTGCGGAGATGAAGCCGTTGCCGCCGGTCCACACGGTTCTGCGCTCCGGCGAATCGCTGCGTGCAAACGCGATCCCGGTGCAACTGCATGTCGCCCTGACCGAAATCGGCACGCTGGATGTGCGCTGCGTAGCGGTCCGCGGGCAGCGCTTCTGGAAACTGGCGTTTGACGTGCGCGGGCGCGCGCAGGCCTTCCCGGCCGAAACCATGTCCGGGGCGCCTGCGGAGACTGCGGAGCCGGTTGTCGTGCCCCCGTCGGACGAGGTGACCCAGGCGTGTCGCGAACGGGTGGCAAAGTCTTTCGAGCCACCGCATGCCTATTTGCCATCGCCGGGGCCGGCCACGCTGATGAACGGGCTGGAGGCCTTGCTGGCCCTGCCGCGCGATCGCTGGCCGCTCCCCCTGTTGCGCGCGCTTTGGGAAGCGGTGCTGGCGGCTGGTGACGGGCGCACCCTCGGCCCGGAATACGAAGTGCGCTGGCTGAACCTGCTCGGGTTCGCATTGCGTCCGGGGTTTGGCTATCCGGTGGATGACTGGCGCGTGCGGCAAACCTGGCATGCGGCCTCTGGCGGCACGGTTGGTTGTGCGGCCGAGTCCTGTCGCGCGGAGTGGTGGATCCTCTGGCGGCGGATCGCGGGCGCACTTGACGCCGGGCAGCAGGTGCAACTCGCCGCAGCTGCGGCCGCGATCCTGCGCTGTCCCGGCACGGGGAAAAGCAGCCCGGGCTTGCTGGAAAGCGCCGAAGCGTGGCGTCTGATCGGCGCGCTGGAACTGCTGGCACCGGATCGCAAGGTCGACTGGGGCGAAGCCCTGATTGAGCGTCTCGAACGGGGCAGGCCAAACCCGGCGGTGGCTGGCGCCATGATCTGGGCCTGGGGGAGGCTGGGCGCGCGCATCCCGGCCTCCGGGCTGCTCAACACGCTGGTTCCGCTCGAAACGGCTGAGGCCTGGGTGACGCGCCTGATCGGGCGCCCGCCGCTTCACCGTGCCGCTTTCTTCGCGGTCGTACAGCTGGCTCGCGAGACCGGCGATCGCTACCGCGACATATCCGAAGATACGCGTACGGCGGCGGTCCGCTGGCTGCACCGGCAGGGGGCGCCCGCGCGGCACCAGGAACTGATGCGCGCGGATGTCGTGATGAACGCGTCCGAGAAAGCGCAGGCCTTTGGTGAGTCCCTGCCGCCGGGCTTGCATCTGCGCTAGGAACCTGTCGGCCGTAAGCCCTGGATCTGTCTGGAGCTTTCTGCCGACAGGTTCCTAGTTCTGCAACCCGCGGATAGCGGGTTGCGAGATCGCATAAAACAGGCAGAATGACTGCTCTTATCCAGTCAGTTGGCTGTTTTTTGCTGATGTCGAGTGCTGGGGGGCATCCCTATGACTAGCAGCCTGATCGGCAGTTGGTTTGTACCCCAGAAGGCTAAGTCCGACAGGCTGCTAGCATCCGGTCGGTCCCCCGGGCATTCGCGCGCTGCCGTTTGCCACCGGTGGTTTGTGTGTGACCGGGCATTTTCGGCAAGTCGGCGAGCATCTGCCGTACGATGACCAACTGCTTTTCCATCTCGGCGTTATCGGTAAGCGTCAGGCGCAGCACCGTGGATTCAATGATGGCGTACAACACTTCCGTGGTGGCGCGCACGTCCATGGTGGGCGCGAACTCGCCGGCGCGGATTCCCTTCAGCAGCAGGTAGCAGAGCGCCGCCTTGAGTCCGCGCGTGTGGCGGGTGACCACCCAACGCAGCGATTTCCCGGAGCGCTTGACGGCCAGCGTGTATTCCACGATGACCAGCAACAGGTCGCGCTGCGAGAAGAGGATCTTGAAAACTTCGACAATCACGGCCTCCAGTTTGTGGTGGTAGGTTCCGGGATGCGCCAGAATCTCACGGTATTTGCCGACCAGTTCGTTCGTGGCAATGGTTACCGCGCCATCAAAAATCTGGTTCTTGTGATGAAAATATTTGTACAACGCGGTGCGCGCCAGGCCGCAACGGTCTGCGATGCGTTGAAAGGTGACTTCGCCGTAGCCGGATTCTGCGAATAGACGCAGAGACTTGCGCAGGATTTCGCGCCTGCGCTCCTCATGGTTAACGATGATGGCCATGCCTGCCCGCCTTGAATCGGATGATCGCTGCTGCAAAGACAGTCAGTTGTGTGCAATATACACAGCCAACGTCGTTCATGCAATCCGACAGTTTGATCGTTTGAACAGGAGGTGCCGTAGCCTTCAAGGAGTTGCTTTTTTGGCGGCGTATAACACCGGGATGCGCACTTCCGGGCGAAGCGGGTGGTCGGTGGCCACAACCACCATCCCGGTGGCGGTCTCCGACGGCAACGCCATCTCCTGCAAAATTACGCGCCAGCGGCCATCCGCGAGCGGCTCAAACCGCGCGTGTCCCGACATGCCCGTCAGTCGCACGGACTGGACGCGAAAAGCCCGATTGTTCTGGGCGTAAAGGGCTACCTGGTGTTCCGCCGGCAACTTCGGCTGCGCCGGATTCAGAAACAAGGTTCTGGGCCAGGCGCTGATTGCCTCCCATCGGGTCGCGATCACCGGGATGGCCAGAGGTTCGGCTGATGTGTTCACAGCCACGAGCACCGTGGCGGTGGAAGGAAATTCGGGAAACGGCGGAACCGTCGCGAGTTGCACTTCGGCCGTGTGATTGGTCATGGCAATCCCGTAGACCCGCAGCCACGGTGCGGTGGTCCAGGCGTTTGTCGCGCGGAAGTCAGCGGCGGAGTCGTCGGTTACGCGTACAACAGCTGTGACGGGCGTATCGCGCGGGCAGTCCAGCAGCGAGAGGGCGGACGGCTTGGCCACCAGTCCGGCCTGCACGTGGCCGGTTAAAACCAGGCGCAGCTTCGGCTGCGTCGGGTCGTTGGTGGCAAAATAGAGCGCTTTCTTGACTGCGCCCTGCCGACCGCGCAGGTTCAGCGTCACGGCTACCGCACCCGTGCCGGCCGGGCGGACCGGCTCCGGAGAGATCGAAGCTGTCGCGCCACAGCAGACGGAATCTGCGGAAATGGAAAGCGGTGTGTCGCCGCCATTTCCGATATAGAAGGTGTGCTGCACGGTGGCAGATGCCGGAGCCGTGCCAAAATCGAACGAGTTGGAATCGCACTGCGCGATGGGTGCAGCCAGGCCCCTGGCCAACGACAACACGGCCCACGCGGCCGCGCCCGGCAGCCGGCGCCGTACGCCAAAGATGTGATTCCGGCTGCGCATGGCTTCTTCTCCCAACCGTCAGGATAGTTGCAAGTTACGGGAAAAGTGTCAAACGGCAACCGTCCTTTTTCTTTTCCGCCATGCAGGGTACATGTTATGCTATTACCCACTTGTAACGGAGGGAAGGCGATGATGATCTACCTGAATGGCCGCCTGGTGCCGGACACGGAGGCTGTGGTGTCTGTGTTTGACCATGGCCTGCTGTATGGCGATGGTGTGTTTGAGGGCATTCGGTCCTACAATGGCCGAGTGTTTTTGCTGCGCGATCATGTGGCGCGGCTGTATCGTTCTGCCCAGGCGATTGGTTTGAATATTCCGATGGCGCAGGAGGAGATGTGCCGGGCCGTGATCGCGACCTGCCTGGCCAACAACTGCCTCAACGGATACATCCGGCTGGTGGTCACGCGCGGCGTGGGAAACCTCGGGCTCAACCCGTATCAGTGCCCAACGCCGGGTGTCATCATCATTGCCGCCACGATCCAGCTTTATCCGCCCGAGCTCTACGAAAAAGGGCTGCGGATCATAACGGTCGGCACCGTGCGCAACCACCCGGAGGCCTTGAACCCCAACATCAAGAGTCTTAACTACCTGAACAACATCCTGGCCAAGATCGAAGCCATCAACAGCGGCGTGCAGGAAGCCGTGATGCTGAACCACCTCGGCTATGTGTGCGAAGCCACGGGCGACAACATCTTTGTCGTCAGCGGCCGCAACCTGATCACGCCGCCGGCCTGGTGCGGCTGTCTGGTCGGGATCACCCGCAACACGGTCATGCAGCTGGCCGCAGCCCACGGCCTGCAGGTGCGCGAAAGCGTGATGACGCGCTACGATTTGTACAACGCGGACGAAGTCTTCCTGACCGGCACCGCGGCGGAACTCATTCCGGTGGTCGAAATTGACAAGCGGACGATTGGGTGCGGCGTGCCCGGCCCGCAGACGCAAAAGCTCACGCAGCTTTTCCGGGCTTTTGCGGCGCAGCCGGAGAGCGGCGAGGAGATCGCTTGAGGCGCCGCAGCCAGACGCCGGCAGCTGAACTCGGGATGTCATCATGAAATGTGAGCTTTGCAAGCAGCACGCCGCCGAAGCCGCCATCAAACAGGTGGTGGATGGCGAGGAGCGTGAGCTGTTCGTCTGCCCGTCCTGTGCGCAACGCGCCGCAGGCACGATGGTCACGTCCATTGTGGAACTGCTCCTTGGCGCGGCCATTGACCTGAAGCTGCCGGAACGCGATACGCTTGTTTGTTCCGGCTGCGGGCTGTCGCGCACGGAGTTCCGCAAGCGCGCCCGCGTGGGTTGCGCGCGATGCTACGAGACATTTGCCCGGGAGCTGGCGCCGATGTTGCGCGACATGCACAGCGGCGATCAGCATGTCGGCAAGGTGCCGGCGCGGGAGCGCATCAGCCGGACACGGTCCGAGCTCGAGACCGCGCTGCAGGATGCTGTTCGCAGCCAGCGGTTCGAAGAAGCGGCTTTGCTGCGCGACCGTATTCGCACGTTGCAGGCGGCGGCAAGCCCGCCCCCTCCGGGAGATGGCCATGCTGCTTCGTAATCCTGCTGCCGCCCGGAGCACGTTGGCCACCCGTGGCGTCACGGCGATTGCTGTGAGTTGCCGCGTCAGGCTGGCGCGCAATCTGCGGGGACTGAAGTTTCCGGACTGGGCCAGCGAGGCGGAGCGACAGCGCGTGTTTGAAGAGGTCGCTCCCTGGCTGTCCAGTGAAGCTGGGATTGATGGCGCCCGCATTGTGCCGGTGGGCGATCTGGATGAGCCCACGCGCGATCTGCTGCGGGAGCGTCACCTGATCAGCCGGGAGCTGTCGGAGCGCGGCCCGGGATCGGGGCTGGTCGTTTCTGCAGATGAACGGGTGGCGGTCATGATCAACGAGGAGGATCACTTGCGCGTGCAGGTGATCGAACGGGGCATGGACCTGCACCGTGCGTGGGCTGCGGCGGACGCGCTGGATGCGCGGATGGAGGAGCGGTTCGATTACGCGTTCTCGCCCCGGCTGGGTTTTTTGACGGCCTGTCCCAGCAACGTGGGCACGGGACTGCGGGCGAGCGTCATGGTGCATCTGCTGGGGTTGCGTCTGACCAATGACCTGGACGCGGCGTTGCGCGCGTTGGAGCGGCTGCGCCTGACGGTGCGCGGTGTGGGTGGCGAAGGATCAGATGCCGTTGGCCATATGTTTCAGATCTCGAATCAGGAGACGCTGGGCGAAAAGGAGCCGGAGATTATCGACGCGCTGCTCGAGACGGTCGGCGATCTGGCGCATCAGGAGCGCAACGCCCGTTTGCGCTTGCAGCGCGACACGCCCGAGGTGCTGCTGGACTGCGTGTCACGTGCGCTGGCGATCATTCAGAGCGCGCGCATCATGGAGACCGGGGAGGCCTTGGATTATCTCTCCGCGCTGCGGCTGGGGCTGGAGATGGGGCTTGTGCGGCGGCTGACCGTCGCCGAATTGGACGCATTGACGCTGGGCATTCAGCCGGGACATCTGCAGCGGGGCATGGGCAGGGCGCTGGAACCGGCCCGTCGCGACGTGGTGCGTGCCCAGGCGATGCGCAAGATGCTGGCGAACGTAACGTTGCGAGGATGAAAGAAACACATGAACGGATTTAACAACTTCACGCCGCGCGCGCAGCGCGCGATTCAACTGGCGAACCGCGAAGCGGATCGCTTCAACCATGCGTATGTCGGCACCGAGCATCTGCTGCTGGGACTGGTCGGACTGGGCGAGGGCGTGGCGGTGGAGGTTCTGGAGAGCATGGGCGTGTCGCTGGAAGACATCCGGCTGGCAGTCGAACGGCAGGTGGGGCTAGGCGGCGAAACCAAAACTGCCGGGCAGCTTCCCTTTACGCCGCGCACCAAGAAGGTCTTTCAGCTTGCGATGGTCGAGGCGCAGGGCATGCATCAGCCGCAGGTTGGCACGGAGCACCTGCTGCTGGCGCTGCTCCGCGAGGGCGAAGGCAAGGCGGCGCAGGTGCTGACCAGCCTGAACGTGAACCTGGACGACGTCCTCACGGCGGTGCGCAAGTATCTGGAGGCAAACTACGACGAAGTCGCGGAGTCGCCCGAGGAGGAAAAGGCGCCGTCCGGAGCTGTGCCGGCCGGAGCACCGGCCAAGGCCGGCGAAACGGCTGGCGGCAAGCCGGGCGCAACGCCGGCCAAGATCAAAACGCCGGCACTTAATGCGTTCGGGCGTGATCTGACCGAACTGGCCCGCCGCAACGAGCTTGACCCGGTGGTCGGGCGCAAGAACGAGCTGGACCGCGTGATCCAGATCCTGTGCCGCCGCACCAAGAACAACGCGGCGCTGCTGGGCGAGGCGGGTGTCGGCAAGACGGCCGTGGTTGAGGGGCTGGCGCAGGCGATCGTCGCGGGCGAAGTGCCGGAGCGCATGCGCGACCGGCGCGTGGTGGCGCTCGACATGGCGCTGATGGTCGCGGGTACCAAGTACCGCGGTCAGTTCGAGGAGCGCATCAAGGCCGTGATGGAGGAGATCCGGCGCCTGGGCAATGTCGTACTGTTTCTCGACGAGCTGCACACGATTGTGGGGGCTGGCAGCGCCGAGGGGACCATGGATGCGTCCAACATTATCAAGCCGGCCTTGTCGCGCGGCGAACTGCAGTGCATCGGCGCCACGACCATGGGCGAGTATCGCAAATCCATCGAGAAGGATGCCGCGCTGGAGCGCCGGTTCCAGACCGTGCGCGTGGAAGAGCCCACCATTGACGAGACGATCGAGATTCTTAAGGGCATTCAGGACCGCTACGAAAAGCACCATAACGTGAAGTACGATGCCGCGGCGCTGGATGCGGCCGCCCGGCTCACGGCACGCTACCAGCCCGGCCGCCAACTGCCGGACAAGGCCGTTGACGCCATTGACGAGGCTGGCGCGCGGGTCCGCATGCGCGCGACCGTGCGACCGCCGGATGTTCGCGAGCACGAGCAGCGCATCCGCGAAATTACCCGCTGCAAAGACGCCGCCATTCGCGATCAGCACTTTGAGGAGGCCGCCGCGCTCCGTGACCAGGAGCGCAAGGCGCGTGAGGGGCAGGATGCGGTGGTGCGCAAGTGGAAGGAAGAGCACGCCGATGTGGCGCTGACGGTCACGGCGGCGGATATCTCGGCCACGGTTTCCCGCATCACCGGCGTGCCGCTGGAACGCATGAGCGAGGGCGAGCTGGCGCGCCTGCTCAGCCTGGAGAAGGACCTGGAGGCGGCCGTCATCGGCCAGTCGCCAGCCATCAAGGCCATGGCGCGCGCCCTGCGTCGCTCCCGCGCGGACCTCAAGGATCCGCGTCGGCCGATCGGCACGTTTATTTTCCTGGGCCCCACGGGCGTGGGTAAAACCATGCTGGCCAAGGCGCTGGCCGAGCGCATGTTCGGCGACGAAAAGGCGCTGATCCAGATAGACATGTCGGAATACATGGAGAAGTTCAATGTGTCGCGGCTGATTGGTTCGCCGCCCGGCTACATTGGCCACGAGGAGGGCGGCCAACTGACGGAGCGCGTGCGCCGCCGGCCATACAGCGTGGTTCTGTTCGACGAGGTTGAGAAGGCGCACCCCGATGTGATGCACATGCTGCTGCAGATCATGGACGAAGGACGCCTGACCGACAGCCTCGGGCGGCATGTGGATTTCCGCAACACCGTGGTGATCCTCACGTCCAATCTCGGATTCGACACGGCCAAGCAGGCGCGCGGCCTGGGGTTCTCGCAGGATACCGTGGCGAACGATTACGAGCAGATGAAACGGCAGATGATCGACGAGTCCAAGCGCGTCTTCAAGCCCGAGCTGCTCAACCGGTTTGACGAGATTGTGGTCTTCCGTAAGCTCGAGCGCGAGGATGTCGTGAAGATTCTTGAGCTGGAGATTGCCAAGGTGCGCGCCCGCCTGGTGGAGCGCGGCATCAACATTGAACTGACGGACGCGGCGACCGCCTTCCTGGTGGACAAGGGTTTCGACCCGGCCATGGGTGCCCGACCGCTGCGACGCGCCGTTGAACGCTACGTCGAGGACCCGATGGCGGATGAGCTGCTGACGCGCAACGACGTGAAGGGAACAGTCGCCGTCACGGTTAACGAGGCCGGGGACGGGCTGATGTTCGTGCAGCCGGGGGCCTTGACGCCCAAGCCCAAGACGGTGCGCCGCAAGGCGGTGTCTGAAAAGGCCTAGGAACCTGTCGGACTTAGGCCTTGGATCGTTCCAGCACCTTCTGCCGACA
>JBAXVM010000109.1:0-9056 GCA_037129105.1 bacterium | reverse complement strand
ACAAACGGCCTAGAATCGGCAAAAAGCCGTTTGTAGTGTGCCCGTAAGGGCATTCATGTCGCCATAATGAGCATTGCTGGACAAGCGGGAGGTGGTGGTGATGACGATTACGATTACGATTTATAGACGTGGGTGGCGTTTACGCCTGCCCGGGCAGCAGCAGTCCGTTCTCCAGCCGCAGGACGCGGTCGCAGCGGGCGGCGACTTCGGGCGCGTGGGTTACGATCACCAGCGCATGCCGGTGTTGCTGGGCCAGGCCGAAGAGCAGCTCCAGAATCTGCGCGCCGGTGTCGCGGTCCAGGTTGCCCGTGGGCTCATCGGCCAGCAGCAGGCGTGGCGCATTCATGAGCGCACGCGCCAGGGCTGCGCGCTGCTGCTCGCCGCCGGAAAGTTCCAGCGGGGTGTGCGTGGTGCGGTCCGACAAGCCAACCAATGCCAGCAACTCTTGCGCGCGGGACCGGGCACGGCTCTGATTTTCGCCGATCGCCATGGCGGGCAGCATGACGTTTTCCACCACATCCATCTCCGGCAGCAGGTGGTAGCTCTGAAAGACAAACCCGATCTGGCGCGCCCGCAGCACGCTGCGTTCGCGCGGCGTCAGCGCATAGATCGACTGGCCGGCAAGGCAAACGTCGCCCTGATCCGGACGGTCCAGTCCGCCCAGCAGGTGCAGCAGCGTGCTCTTGCCGGTGCCGCTGCGTCCGACAATCGCCACGCGCTCATCCGCGCCTACGGTGAACGAGGCACCCTTCAGAACCTCCACGGTCTTGTGCGGGAGGACGTAGCTCTTGTGAAGGCTGGTGGCTGTTAACAGCGTGTCCATGGTTGATCGAAGTCCTTTTTCAGGGGTCAGGGGGAGAACTCAGGGACACGGAGGGCCCAGGGCGGGCGCGTGCCCACAACCCAGTCGGTTTTGAACAGGAGGCAACAGAGAGAACGGCGGGTTGTCTTGCGATATTTTCTCTGTGGCCATGAGTTCTGACTCCTGATCCCTGACCCCTGAACCCTGTCTCCTGCTACCCCTTCCGCAGGGCCTGTACCGGGTCCATGCGTGCGGCACGCCAGGCCGGGATGAAGCTGGCCAGCGAGCAGAACACGATCACGGCCGCGGCCACCAGCGTGATGTCGCCGGGAACCACGCGCCACGGGATCTGGTCCAGCCCGTAGATGCTCTTGGGAAACACCGGCAGGCCGCAGGTCCGCAGCAGCTCCACGAGGTTCTCCAGGTTGTGCAGCACCAGGTACGCGAACCCGACCCCCAGGATGGTTCCGATGAAGCATTGAATCCAGCCGTATAGTACGAAGGTCCAGAGCACCTGACGCGAGGAGAAGCCGAGCGCCTTGAGCAGGCCGATTTCATCGGTCTTCTGCACGGTGATGACGATCAGGTTCACGGTGACGCAGAACATGGCGACAATCGTGATGAACATGAGCAGGAAGACCATCAGGTTCTTCTCTGTGGCGAGTGTGCTGAAGAGCACGCGGTCAATGGTCTGCCAGGTCTGCACATCATAGCGGTTGCCGAGATTGCTGCGGATGGCTGCCACGGTGGCATCAAAGGCGTGCATGTCCTGCGGCTGTGCGGTTTTTATATGGATGGCCATGGCGCCGCGCGGCATGCAGAGCAGGTCGCGCGCGATGCCGATGGAGGTGATGACATATTCACTGTCAAAGTCGCGCTGGCCAGCCTCGTAAATGCCGCGCACTACGAGTTCCTCGGGGAACTTGACCGCATTGGTATGAACCAGGTTGATGGGCGAATGGAGCAGGATGCGGTCGCCGACCATCACGCCGAGGCTGCGGGCCATATCTACGCCGATCACGACGCTGTCGCCGGAGAGATCGATCTTGCCATCCACCAGGCGCGTCTGCTGCAGCACGCGACCGGCACGCTCCGGATCCACGCCGATCACGACCGGGGCCAGGATGCGCTGCTGATACTCCGCCAGCACGCGCGTTTCCACGGCCGGGGAGGCCAGCACTACGCCGGGGACAGCCTCGATGCGCCGGCAGACATCCGTCTCCTGCTCGATCACGCCCTGCCGCGGGTAGATGGTGACGTGGGGCCGGAAGGCCAGGATCTTTTCGCGCCAGACATCCCCGAACCCGGTCATGACGGCCAGGACGATGATGACAATGGCCACGCCCAGCACCACGCCGATCACGGAGAGCACGGTTACGACGGACGCAATGGAGCGCTTCGGCTTCAGGTACTTGAGCGCGAGAAAGAGGGCGAAGGGCATGAGACTCCTAGTAGCTTGTCGGACGTAGCACTTTGCCAGCACAGATTTTGCGCCGACCAAACTGCTAGAACCGCAGAATATCGAACAAGGATCGCTGATTGTTGAAGTTTGTCTGTGGCGATCCTTTGTCTGTTCTTTTCTGCTGTCTTTCGTTCGACATTCGGAGTTCCTGGTTCGATATTCTGCGGTTCTCCCGAAACTAGCAGCCTGGTCGGCAAACGGTTTGTATCTTCACAAAACTACGTCCGACAGGCTGCTAGAGCAGCGCCTTGGCCTTGGCCAGGACGTTTTCTGTGGTAAAACCGAAGGCCTTGGCCAAATCCTTGAACGAACCGGAGGCGCCGAAGTGGTCGAGCGTGACGGCCGTGCCGGAGCACCCGATGTACCGCTCCCAGCCAAAGGACGTTCCCGCCTCGACTACCATGCGCTTGCTGCAGGCCGGGTCCAGGACGCTGTCATGGTATTCCTGCGGTTGCGCGGCGAACAACTCCCATGAGGGCATGCTGACTACGCGCACATTCGTGGAAGTAAGCTGTTTGGCGGCGGCCAGCGCGATTTCGACCTCGGAGCCGGTGGCGAGAATCGTGAGCTCCGGCGTGCCTGTGCCGTTCTGCCAGAGTGTGTAGGCGCCCTTTTCCAGGCTGTTGGCGGGCGGGTAGACCGTACGGTCCAGCACGGGCGTATTCTGGCGGGTCAGAAGCAGGGCCACCGGCCCCTGCTTATGCTTCAGCGCCGCGACCCAGGCTGCGCCGGTCTCTGTGGGATCTGCCGGACGGATGATGGTCAGACCCGGGATACAGCGCAGGGCGGCGATATGCTCGACCGGTTCGTGCGTGGGGCCGTCCTCGCCGACATAGAAGCTGTCGTGCGTGAAGACATAGATTACGGGCAGCTTCATGAGCGCCGCGAGCCGGACCGAGGGGCGGCAGTAGTCGCTGAACACGAAGAACGTGCCGCCAAAGACGCGGAAGCCGCCGTGCACGGCAATGCCGTTCATGGCAGCGGCCATGGCATGTTCGCGGATGCCGAAGTGGAAGTTGCGTCCTGCGTAAGCGCCCGGTGCCACAGACCCTTCACCCTTCATCAGCGTCATGGTGCTGGGCGCGAGATCCGCAGAGCCGCCCACGAGTTGCGGCAGCGCCTTGGCCAGGGTGTTGATGACCAGGCCGGAGACGGAGCGCGTAGCCATGGGCTTGGCCGGATCAAAAGCCGGCAGCAGGGCGGCGAGATCGGCCGGCAGCTCATCGTGCATGTGCTGGCGCCAGAGTACCGCCTTGGCCGGGTCGGCTTCCTGCCACTTCTTCTGCAGCCGGGCCCACTTGTTGTGCAGCCGCAGGACTCTTTCGGCGCGTTCCTCGAACAGCTTGTAGACCTTCTCCGGAACGTGGAAATGCTGGTCTTCGGCGAAGCCGAGGGCGCGTTTGGTCAGCTTGATCTCGTCGGCGCCGAGCGGCGCGCCGTGGACTTCGTGGGTGTCGGCCTTGTTGGGGCTTCCCTTGCCGATCGTGGTCTTGCAGATGATGCAGACCGGCTTGCCCGTGAGGCGCAGGGCGCGGCGGATGGCGGCGTCGATCTGGGTGTAATCGTGCCCATCGATCTCGAGCACATGCCAGTTGTAGGCCTGAAAACGCTTCTTGGCGTCGTCGCTCATGGCGAGGTCGGTATGCCCCTCGATGGTGATGCGGTTGCTGTCGTAGAACAGGACCAGACGGTCGAGGCGCAGGTGGCCGGCGAGGGAGCAGGCTTCATGGCTGAGCCCTTCCATCAGGTCACCATCGCCACAGAACACAAAGGTGCGGTGGTCCACGGGCGCGGCTTCGGCCGTGTTAAAGCGTGCGGCCAGCATGCGCTCGGCCAGCGCCATGCCGACGGCATTGGCGATGCCTTGCCCGAGCGGGCCGGTGGTGGTTTCGACGCCTTCGGTGTGGCCGTATTCGGGGTGACCGGGGGTGGCGCTGCCGAGTTGGCGGAAGCGCTTGAGCTCGTCCATGGAAAGCTTGTAGCCGGCCAGGTGCAGGAGGCTGTAAAGCAGCATGCTGCCGTGGCCGCCGGAGAGCACAAAGCGGTCGCGGTCAAACCACTTGGGGTCGGCCGGGCACTGCTTCAGATGTTTGAGCCAGAGTACGGCAGCCACATCCGCCATGCCCATGGGGAGGCCGGGGTGGCCGGAGTTGGCCGCCTGCACGCCGTCGATGGACAGGCAGCGGATGGTGTTGGCAACCAGCGTGAAATCGTGATTGGTCGGCGGAATCATAGTCGGAGTCCTCTGGGTTGGGTGAGCGATACGTGAATGGGAATGATGGCAGAAAAGGAGGGTACGTGTCTAGCAGCTTGTCGGGCTTAGGAACCGGTCGGACTTTTGGGAGAAATATCGAATATCGAATAAGGAATCATGAATCATGAAGGCAAGAGGCCAGCAAACGATCTTCACTGTCCGACAGGCTGCCAGTCTCACAACGGACTGCTCAGAATCAGCGTCCCTGTGTCCTCGCCGGCGAGGATGGACGTGAGGATGCCGGATTTGCGGCCGTTGGCCACGACCACGGCGCAACCGGCCTTGGTGGCGATCTGCGCGGCGCGCAGCTTGGAGTCCATGCCGCCCTTGGACAGGGCGTTCTTGTTCGGGTTGACGAGTTGGAAGATCTCCGGGCCAAGCTTCTCCACGCAGGTGACGCGCCGCTGGCGGCCATCCGGGGCTGGCGCGAGCAGGCCGTCCACGGTGCTGAGGATGACCAGCAGGTCGGCGCGGACCAGCTTCACCACGAGCGCGGCGAGGTAATCGTTGTCGCCCAGCGAGAGGTCAGCCTTCAGCTCTTCGTCGGCCACGACATCGTTCTCGTTGATGATCGGCACCACGCCGGCGCGCAGCAGATGCTCCAGGGTGCGTCGGGCATTGGCAAAGCGCACGCGGTGCAGGAAGTCGGCATGTGTGAGCAGCACCTGGCCAACGTGCAGCTTTTCGCGGCCGAAGAGCGCCTCGTACTTGCCCATCATGCGGGCCTGGCCTACGGCGGCGCACATCTGCAGGTCCGGCACGAGTTTTGGCCGCTCGCGGATGCCGAGCGACTCCATGCCGGCCGCCACGGCGCCGGAGGTGACCACCAGCACTTCGTACTGATTGCGCCGCAGCGCCGCGACCTGGGTCACGAGACTGCGCAGCTGGCGCATGTCCGGCCGTCCGGTCGACTGTGCGATGACGCGCGTGCCGATCTTGATGACCACACGGCGGGATTCGGGCAGAAATTCACGATAGCGGCGTTCAATTTTCATGGGGATTGCTTGTGGTTTGACGTGTACGGATGGATATCGAAATTCTTCAGCCGGCAGTGTTGGACAATGGGAATAAAGTCGCGATCATTTTGGAGCAGGGGTATGTCGTGTTCGATGGCCACCGCGGCGATCATGCAGTCCACCGCATTTCGGATCGTGACGCCCTTGCGTCGGAGAGTCCTGTACAGCTCTGCCGCTTTTGTAAAAGTTATCTGGCCCATGGGTAAATAGACAAAGGATTGAAATCTGGCGGCGACAATTGCATAGTCCTTGTCGTCACGGATACCTTGCAGCACTTCTGTCAGGATTACGCCACACACGCAAAGATCCTCATGCTCGCCGATCAAGCGCTCCAGCGCCAGCACGTGAGCGGTGTCGTTCCCTTTGAACCAATCGATCCAAACCGTTGTATCGACAAGGATCACGACAGGCTGCGCCCCCTGCGCCACGCGGTCAGGTCGCCAGTCCAAGCGACATGGCCTTTCAATTCCAACATCTTTCGCTGTTGCCCGTGCCGAAGCAATTCCCGGAGGGCAAAATCGATCAGGGACCGCTGTGTGGGGATGCCCGTCAACTTCCGGCAATCTTTAACCAGTGTTTCATCCAAAACGACATTTGTTCTTGTCATTTTTCGTCCCCTTTTCTGCGGCCATCAATACACATAATAGGTCTTTCGGATGTGTACGGCAACCTTGTTTTGATTTGCGATGGCATTTTGCGATGGCATGAGGGGAATCCCATCAACAGTTCTCATTATGGCGCCAAAACGCCTTACGGCGTCACTACAAACGGCCTAGAATCGGCAAAAAGCCGTTTGTAGTGTGCCCGTAAGGGCATTCGTGTCGCCATAATGAGAACTGCTGGAAGCCCATGGTTCTTTCTTGCCGCAGGGCGTAACAAAAGCATAAACTTTCGCCCTCCACTCATGGGTAGGTGAGCGGTTTGCGCAAGACCGTGGCCTATGTGGCAGGTAAAAATCCAAAGGGTGCGGCGTGGCTCGTGACGAAAGGGATATAGCAATGAGAAAGTTCTTTGGTTCAGTATGGATGGGTGTGTTCGGCCTGTGTCTGGTGTCTTCTGGCGCTTGGGCCGGCGAGGGGGCTGGTGAAGCGGCGGGTGTGGTGCCGGCTGTCAACAGCCTGCAGCAGGTGGCGCAGTACAACTTCTCCATTCACATCCTGGCGATGCTGCTGGTGGGTTTCGGGTTTCTCATGGTGTTCGTCCGGAAGTACGGGTATGGCGCGACCACGGGTACCTATCTGGTGGTGGCGGTTGGCATTCCGCTCTACGTGCTGCTGCGTGACGCCGGCCTCCTCTGCCGGGAACCGCTGGCGGCCAGCACGATCCAGGCCCTGCTGTATGCGGAGTTTGCCGTGGCTGCGGCCCTGATTGCCATGGGCGCGGTGCTGGGTCGCCTGCGGGTTTTCCAGTACGCGCTGCTGGCGCTGCTGCTGATCCCCGCGTATCTGCTGAACGAATGGATGGTGCTGGATGGCGGGCTGGGCGTGACGCACGGGTTTGTGGATACCGCCGGATCGATCATCATTCACGCCTTCGGCGCCTATTTTGGTATTGGTTGCAGTCTGGCCCTGACCACGGCGCAGCAGCGTCGCGCGCCGATCGAGGCGGATGTCACGTCCGATCGCTTTGCCATGCTCGGCTCCATGGTTCTGTGGCTGTTCTGGCCCAGTTTTTGCAGCGCCATTGTGCCGCTGGAGGAGCTGCCGCGCACCGTGATGAACACCGTGCTGTCGCTCTCCGGTGCTACGCTCAGCACCTACCTGTTGAGCACGCTGCTGCGCAAGGGGAAGACTTCCGTGGCGGACATGGCGAATGCGGCGTTGGCTGGCGGCGTGGCCATTGGCGCAACCTGCAACGTGCTGGCGCCGGGCATGGCTTTTGGTGTCGGCCTGCTGGCCGGTGCGGTTTGTGTCCTGGGGTATGTGTTTGTGCAGCCGGCGCTGGAGGCGCGCGGTAAACTCGTCGACACCTGCGGGGTGCATAACTTGCACGGCATGCCCGGCCTGCTGGGCGGCCTGTTGGTGCTGGCAGTTGTGCCGGGCGCGGCCAAGGCACAGCTCATTGGCATTGCCTTCACCGTGGCCCTGGCCCTGAGCAGCGGCCTGCTGGCCGGCTTCCTGATCCGCCTCACCGGCACGACACGCCAGGCATACGAAGACCGGGAGGCGTTTCACGTCGCCGAGTAGGTGGGGGCGTTGAGAAATATTGAATGGCGCAAACAACAGATGAGCAAGTTCTCTAATTCTGTTTGGTTGGGCATCGCCGGCTTGTGCCTGATGTCGTCCGCGGCCTGGACCGGCGAAGCCGGCGAAATGGGTTCCGAGGTCAACGACATGCAGCAGGTGGTGCCTTTCAATTTTGCCCAAAAGCCTGTGCGCGGCGGCTCATTTGAGAACAAAGGTTGGCCGGATGGCATGGAGACTCAGATCGTGCGGTTCGTTCGCATGGAGTACGACGGGGGTGGCTGGGATGATGGCATGGATGATGTGTCGCGCGCGGACCTCAACTTTCTGGACAGCTTCCATAAGCTTACGGGGTTCACTGTAGCCACCAATTCGGCGAGCCATTTGATCCGAGTGCTGAGCAAGTATCCGAAAGGGTATGCGCCGCCGTTTGTTTACATGACAGGAACGAGCGACATCTATGTTCCGGCCAGAGATGTGAAGATCATGCGCGAATATCTGCTCGACGGCGGCATGTTGTTTGCCAGCGCCGCCAGTCCGCAGTGGGGGCAAAGCTTCAGAGGTTTTATCGGGCAGGTCTTCCCGGGACAGGCGATGATCGTAATTGCGGACGACGACCCGCTGTTCCGGGAGCCGTATGTCTTTAAAAATGGCGCGCCGCCGCTCTGGCATCATAGCGGCAAACGTGTGCTGGGGATCAAGCATCACGGCCGCTGGGTGGTATACTTCCATCCAGGAGATATACACGATGCCTGGAAGACCGGTCATTCCGGCATGGAGCCTGCGCTGGCGGAAGAAGCCACGCAAATCGGCGTCAACGTCATATACTATGCCTACAAGCACTATTTGGAAAAGACCAGGGAATATCGGCAGTAGTGGCCGAAAATGTACTAAGGACACAGAGGTCCCATGGCGGGCACGCGCCCGCAACCCAATCGGGTTTGAACAGGAGGCAACAGAGAGAACGGAGGGTTGCTTCACTCTGTTTTCTCCGTTGCCTCCTGTTCAAACAACTTGTGTAACTACTCAGGACATGTCTCGCGACGGCAGAACCCGGTGGACGACTACGGCGACGACTACGGATAACGAGGGGAATTCCGAATTCGTCCACCGTAGTCGTCGCCGTAGTCGTCCACCGACCCGTACCACCTTAGCAGTTACCAACTTGTAATTAATACACGGTTTTGACGGGTAGTAGTACAGAGAATCGCAGCGAGCACAGAGTGAACTGTTTGGCAGCAAAAGGGAATTGCTCCATGGTCTTTTCCTGAAGCTTCACGTTGCCGGCTTCCACCACGAAGATTCGAAGAACACGAAGATTCACGTAATCGGACGCTGG
>JBAXVM010000108.1:0-9073 GCA_037129105.1 bacterium | reverse complement strand
AACATGCGGACCCCTTGACACGCGCCAAGTATACACGTTCCCATAAACAAGTGGCTGGATTATGCGGGGGGGGGGATTGTAAAAAGCAAGGGCGAATTTCTTCGTTGCAAGTACAGCGAGTGCGCATCCCTGTTTCAATACAGGCTTGAGTTCGGTGGGCCGGAACTCCGGTTCCGGCCTTGGAATGGGCCGCAATCGGAGTTGCGGCCTACAGATCTAATAAAACAGGGCTATGCGCCCATCTGAGGGCGACGACTATTGTCTAATTACGATCCTTGGGGAACGGCTTCCGGATTCCCCAGGTCAAGCTCCGTGATACCACTCTCCGCGCAAAAGGCGCGCCATGCGTCGTCGGTTAAAGAGTCCTTTTCCAGAGCCTCGATCTGGTCAAAAATGGCCACGCGCCTTCCGTCGCGACAAAGATACACGAGGTCGCCCGGAAGCGATTCGACCGTCCATCCGCGCGCCACCAATCCCAGACCAATCGCCTGCGTGGCCATAATCCGTACCACCTTGCGCGTTTGATCGCCGTATTTCTCCGAAAATGCCGTGACCATGTCACGCGGCAGTTTCCGAGGAACGCGGAGAAGCTCCGGCAGGCATGCCGGTGTAAGGCGAGCAAAGAAATGAGCGTCATCTTTGCAGAACGCCCGCCACGCAGGCACCAACACGCACGATCCCATTTCAGCCCATGCCACCGTTTGCAGTGGTTTCTCCACTCCGTTGGCGCGTCCGAGAAATTCAAACAATTCCTTTTCCATCTCCGGCAGATCCGTCAGCAGTTGAATCGCCGGTTGATCCGTAATCGTAAACGTCGCAGTTGCCGTCATCCCATCCAACGCCTGCAGACGGTCCGGCAGCGATGGATGCGTGTCGTACGGATCGGTCTTCTCCTCTTTCATTTGCTCATCGGTAAGTTTACTCAGCTTCTCGGAAATCTTGGGGTGTTCAATAAACTGACGGAACCCATCCGCAGCCGGCGGACGAAACCCGGCCTGCAACGATGGCACGAGTTCGCTACGCCAATAGACATCGTATGCCGGTGCCATCACGTGAATGCGCCGCAATCCGGATTTCATTGCAGCCGCGCCCACCATCTCCGCCGCCAGCCGGTCTGCTGCATATTCCTGTTGGCGCGAGACACCGTTTGTGATGCGCAGAAACATCTTCGCGTATAACATGAACGGCTTCTGTAACCACGAATCATCGTCAAGACTCGTCACCGTGCGGATAATTGCCGAGCGCGTGCGATAGATCCAGCCACCCAGTTTCGTGTCACTGCCCGCAAAGTGACCGAATTCATGCGCCATGACGCCGAGGAACTCGCTCGCGGATAGCGCCTGCAACAAGGGCAGTCCGATTCCCATGATCCGCCGCGATCCCATTCCCAACGCGCCGCCGCGTTCAGACACAAACGCGTTCAAATCCGAAACCAGATAAACTTCCAGCGGCATTTCCTGACCGGTCCGAGTCGCCACCTGCCGCAGCACCTCGAATAGTTTGGGATGCTGCGCGGGCCGCAGCACCGGCCCTGGCGCTTCAAACCGGTCGCGCCGTGGTATGATCGCCCACAGAATCACGCAACCGCCGATGACCGCCCCCAGCACCAGTTTGACATGAATCCGGTGCGCATACCGGATTTCCGCATAAGGCAGGTAGAACAACGCACCCACGATTGCCAGCGCCAATGCGTAAAAACAAATGGTCAACACCAACGCCAACACCACTCGCGTCGCAATACTCGGTCCTTTTTTCATGTGCCTCGATGATTGACAAGAAATCGCTTTTCTGCACATCCCGGTCGGCCTCGGCCCGCACGGGCCGAAGACATGCCGAAACCGGTCTGGTGCAACGATGTCATGGGGAAAAGCATGGCAGAAGTGGGTATCAAAGTCAATGCCACCGCCAAACAGCGTCTTTGATAGAGTAAGGGGAAGATAGACAAAGCAGAAAGACGAAGAAAAAAGAAGAAGTAAGGCTCGCGCACCCTACTTTGTCTTTCCTCTTCATCTTTCTACATTGTCTTTCGCCTTCCCCTGCCGCGCGGCCCAGTCGGTTTGGCGGGCCATGCCCATGAGGATATCCACATCGTCGCGCGTGATGGCGCCGCGCGTGAAGACGCGCTGCACGCCCTGCATCATGTGGTCGGCCTTGTCCGGCTTCATGAAGCCAATATCCAGCAGCACCTGCCGCCACATCTTCATCATCTGCAGGCGGTGCCCGATCTTGGCGGCGTCCGACTTCTCCTGCGGCGGCTCGTAATTGCCCTGCGCCTGAAACAGCTCATAGCAGCAGACCATGACAGCCTGCGCCAGGTTGAGCGAAACATAAGCGTCGGACGTCGGTATCCGCAGCAGGTGCGTGCAGACGCCGATCTCCTCGTTGAACAGCCCCTTGTCTTCGCGTCCAAAAAGCAGGGCCACGGTGCCGTTGGCCGAAAGCTTCAAAAGCTCCGGCGCGCTCTCCCGCGGCGTCCGCACATGCTGACGATAGAGTCCGAGCCGCGCCGTGGTGCCGACCACCGCCACGCAGTCGCCGACCGCCTCTTCCAGCGTGGCGACCTCGCGCCGCCCCTTCAACAGATCCGTGGCATGGCAGGCCAGGCGATCCCCGTCCTCCCACCCGTCCACAATCTGCGGCTTCACCAGCACCAGTTCCCGCAACCCCATGTTGGCCATGGCGCGGCAAATCGAGCCGACATTGCCCGAGTAGAGCGGCTCGACCAGAACAATACGAAAATTGGCTAGCGTTGACATGAATTCACTCCGCGGAAGAATGGAAGAATGGAAGAATGGAAGGGTGGCCGTGATAGAATGATTGAAATCACCTTCATCCGTCCTTCCAGTCGTCAGGCCTGTGCTGCCGCTGCCGTCGCGCCTTCAACTCCAAACCGACCCAGTGCTTGCAGCGTTCAGCGCCAGGCCGTAGTTCGCGTGTAATCATCTCTCTTCCGGCAGAGTACGCCAAGCGCAAACCGTTCGAACAATCACAAAGCGATCAAGAGCCACAAGCAATGGTTCGCCATAAGGCATGGGAGATTCTTTTAGCTACGGATTACGCGGATGGCGCGGATTTGGTTTGGTTAAGAGATTAATTGACGCTTTCGACAACCACGTGAACCTGTCGCTTTCAGTTCTCCTCGTCCACGCCTGGCGGAAGGGATGCACATATCTTGCGCTTGCCCAATCGTCAATCGCTCTCGTCGCCCGTACTCGTCAACCGATTCTTCCTTTATCCCGGTGGACGATAGCGGGCGACGATAACGGATCACGATTTCCTTCGGTCGTTCCCACCTCTCTTCTCTCGCGAACTTCCAACCTTCCAACTTTCCATCCTTCCAGTCTTCCCGTTCACAGGCTCTCCGCCAACGAGATCCGCATCCAGAGCACCCACGCGAGAAACGCCAGCGGGGGGACAGCAGCCAGCAGCGTGGTCCAAAGCATCGCCCTGTTCTGGCGACCAGCCAAAACGGCTCCGGAAAAAATCACGCGTGTCGTCAGGATCATCGCGCCCAGACTGCAAGCCAAGCCGAAGACAATGCTGATGGTCGCCGCACGTTGCGGTATCCAGACGTAAAACTCCTGCGCCCAGGTTGCCACGCCCCCCAGCGCAAACAGAAAAGCCGCAGTCACCGCCAGCGCCCAGGCCTGCTGGTTGGGCTTGTCATTCTGTGTTCTTACCAGGGGCGTTTTCATGACGTGAAGGGTACGTTGGCGACAGGGCGGGTGTCAAACTGAATGTCGCGCGGCAGACAGTACAGCGGGGGCTGCGCACCCGCTGCCTAGCAGCCTGTCGGACTTAGCCTTTTGGATGCACAAACCGTCTGCCGCCAGGCTGCTAGTTTCCGGAAACCCGCCGCCATGCGCCCAGCTTACACTTTATCGCCTCCTTACTCGCCTGCCCGGCAAGTACCAAGGCCTGGATAATCCAACGCCAGCGGTCCCGCAGGTCCCGCTGTACCGCGGCATAGTACAGCGGGGGCTGCGCACCCGCGGTCCCGCAGGTCCCGCTGTACTTCTCCCGTTCGCGCCGAGCGCGAACCTACGGAATTCGCCGTACCCGGCGAATTCCGTACCACACCTGCCACAAGAACAACCCCTGCGGCTCGGCTGTGGGGACGCGCGCGGTACGCGGGATGGCGTGCTGCAGCAACTCCGTGACCGCCTCCGGCGGCTCCACCCCCTCGCCCACGCGCAGCAGAAAACCGGCCATGCTGCGGACCTGCTTGTACAGGAAGCCGTTTCCACGCACGCGAAAACAGAGCAGCGGCCCCTGCTTGCGCACCGTGAACATCGTCACCTGCCGCACGGTGCTCTCGATCACGCGGTTGGGATTGGCAGTAAAGGAGGCGAAATCGTGCTCGCCGACAAACCGCTGCGCTGCGGCCTGCATGGCCGGCAGGTTCAGCGGACGCCGGAACGGCGCCGTGTAAAGCCTCCGATCCGGCGGCTGGATCGGTCCGTTCCAGACAAAATAACGATATTCCTTGGACACTGCGCTGCGACGCGCATGAAAATCCGGCTTGGCCTTTCGCACCTGCCACACACGGATATCCGGCGGCAGGCGCGAGTTCAGCGCCCGGTGCAGCGCGGCCGCATCCATGCGCGTGTGCAGATCCACATGCGCGACCTGGCCATGCGCGTGTACGCCTTGATCCGTGCGTCCGCTGCCGTGCAGCTTGACCTCTTCGCCGACCAGCCCCTGCAGCACCTTCTCGATCACCTCCTGCACCGCCAAGCCATTGGGCTGCACCTGCCAGCCGACATACGCCGTGCCGTCGTAGGCGATGGTGAGACGAAAACGTTTGGGTTCGAGGGGTTTCATGTAGGAGCGAACGATCGAAAAATGAATCGGGTCCATGGCGTGTATGGCCTTGAGCTCAACGACTACGCCACCAACGGGTTTCGGATTTTGAGCTGCGGAAAACGGGAGAAATCGCGATCGGCAGACCAGAATTGCCGGACACCGTGGCTCAGACATAACGCCGCGATGCGGGCATCATGCACCATGGGCCCATTTGCTTTAGCCGCCAACGCAAGATGTGCCAGTCGATCCAAATGGTCGGGGCTTTCACCCAGCAAGCGGAGCGAGGATGAACGGGTCCATGCCCGCATGGCATCCAACGCAATCGGCATAGGGGTTGGCGGGCGGTAGATTTTGGGATGTGTCACAATCGCCAGAAACTCATGAACACAGGGCCATGGGATGGCCCATGCGGCCGGCCCCTCAGCCAATTCCGTCAGCACCCGCATCGCCGCGTCATGCCAGGGCGAGTCTTCCCGATGCGAATACACCAGCAGGTTCGTATCTACAGCGATCATGATCCATGCCCTTCATACGCGGCATTTCGGATCGAACTCCAGCCGGCCTGCTTGAATTCCGGTGAAAGCCCTTTACCCTTGAACGTGACCGGCTTGACGCGGGTGACGG
The DNA here is from genome assembly GCA_037129105.1 of bacterium. Taxonomy (GTDB): domain Bacteria; phylum Verrucomicrobiota; class Kiritimatiellia; order RFP12; family CAIWXQ01; genus CAIWXQ01. The sequence continues at coordinate 3,643 of JBAXVM010000108.1, read as the reverse complement.
GAGCAGCCGCGTGCTTTTCCAGAACATACACAAGTCCCTCGGCCAGCAGTTCCCGCAGGGTCACGCCGCGCTCGTGCGACACCTGCTTGGATCGCAGAAACAGATCATCGGCAATATCTATGGTTGTCTTCATATGGGTCAGCGTATCATAAACTGCGGCAGGCGGTCAATCCGGGTCAACGGCCATGTCTATTCCGGGAGCAAATCAGAGTTGACACGTTCGGCGTTGTACATCTCATATTAACTCGATTTGAGTTCAAAAAGGGTGGCCCGTGCGCTCCGCGCGCGGGCAGATGCGGAAACAGCGGCGACCCGGCAACCGCCCGCGCGCGGAGCGCACGGGCCACCTTCCCAAAAGCAACCGCAAGACCCAACCCCGTCAACTCTGACTTGCACCCGTCTTTTCCTGAAGTGCCACTTTGGTGGATGCTACCACGAAGATTCAGATATGAGATTATGACGATCTTCCGCCCTCGGCCCGGGGCGGGCCGGGGCTACGGTGAGGCGCAGGAAAATTCAAAGCATTCGCGGATTCTGTGTTCCCGCCCCTCACACATACTTCGCGCCATCCGCACGCCTGCCGACCTGTTGCACGAGCTTCTTCAAATCCTGCACGCGGTCGCGGTCGCAGACCAGCGTCACATTCCCGGTCTGCACCACCACCACATTCTTCAGGCCCAGCACAGCTGTCAGGCGCCCCTCCGAGATCACCACGTTGTCCGCTGCATCCACGGCCTCGCAATCGCCGACCACCACATTTCCGGCCGCATCCGCTGGCAGGTGATTAGCCGCAGCAGCCCATGTGCCTACGTCATCCCAGCCGAATGCTCCGCGCGCCATGACGATATTGGAGAGGTGCTCCATAATTGCAAAATCCACAGAGATTTTAGGCAGCGGCGGGTAGATCGCGTCCAGCAGCGCATCCAGCTGCGCCGGCGGTGTGGCTGCGGCTTTCCGGCAGAGTTCCAGAAGGTGCGGCGCATGTTGTTCAATCGCCTGCTGCATCACGCTCACGCGCCAGATGAACATCCCGGCATTCCAGTAATGCCGGCCACCCTTCAGGTATCCGGCAGCCACCGCGGCATCCGGCTTCTCAACAAAGCGGATTGCCTGCTGGAAGGTGGTGGGGGTGGTGGTTTTTAGGTTCTCGCCAGCCTCGATGTAGCCAAAGCCTGTGGATGGATACGTCGGCTGTATGCCGATCGTTACGATGACCTCGCGTGCAGTTGCCACGGTTACGCTATCGGCCAGAATCTGCCGGAAGGTCACCGCATCGGCCATCAACTGGTCTGCTGTCAGGATGCAGACCACGCCCTGTGGATCGCGCTGCGTGACCAGAGCACAGGCCAGGGCACAGGCAGCCGCCGTGTCACGCCCGACCGGCTCGCCGACAATATTGGCTGCCGGTAGATTTGCAGCTGCCGCGCGTGTGGCATCGACCAGATCGCGCGACGTGATGACCAGAATGCGCTCCGGCGGGATCAGACCTGCCAGCCGGTCCACGGCCTGCGCCAGCAAAGTCTTCCCGCCAAACAGCGTCAGGAACTGCTTGGGGCGCGCCGCCGTGCTGAGCGGCCAGAACCGCTCCCCTCGCCCGCCTGCCAGGATGACTGCGTAGGCGTGGTTGTTGGATGGGGACATGATAGGCGTTCTCCTTGGAATCAATCGTTTTGTTGTCTTTGGGGTCGCGGCGGGTCCGGCGGCCCCGCCCTACCCGGCCTTGTGACGGGCACCAAGGTGGCCCGGGCGCCACTCGGCCCTGAGCTCGTGGCCGAAGGGCTCCGCGCACGGGCATGCGGCAGTACCGGCGCGAGACCTGCTCCTGCCCGTGCGCGGAGCGCCCGGGCCACCTTGTTTCTCGAAAATGCATCCCATGCCGAACAAGGTCAGCGTCGGATCGATGACAAACGGCATATCCAGACCCTGAATAGCCCAGCGCGCATACCCGCCGGTGGCACAGAGATGCGACTTGCCATGCGACGACTTTTGCAAATAGTTCACGATCTCGCGCACCATGCCGCGATAACCGATGTGCGCGCCGATGCGCATGGCGCCCTTGGTGCTGCGCCCGATGCGCGGACACACACCGCCGAGTTTCAGCCGCGGCAGGAGCGCGGTGCGCTCAAAGAGATAGTCCGTCATGAGCGGCAGCCCCGGCGCAATCACGCCACCAATGTAGCGACAATCGGCAGTCACAATGTCGAACGTCAGCGCCGTACCGAAATCCGCTACGATCAGCGGCGCACCATAACGCGCCACACCGCCGCAGGCATTGGCCAGACGGTCCGGGCCGATGGTCTTGGGCCGGGGATAATCCACCCGCACAGCCATGGGCGTGGACGCCCCCACCACCAGCAGCGGCACACCTGCCACACGCCGCACCATACTTTTCCAGGCTCCGTTGACTTGCGGCACCACGGACCCCAGCGCCGCACCGTCCACAGCCTTCCCTGCCGCGCGCAGCAAGGCCTGCTGGCAGGCTTCCGGCTGCCGGCGGATGCCGCCATTGATGTGCGCAATATGGGACACACGCCCGTCCTGATAACGCGCGATGCCCGTGGAAGTGTTGCCAACGTCGATGACGATACAGCGCATGGGGGGTTTCAGGGTTCAGGGTTCAGGGAGAATCCGGATGCCCTCGGCCCGAGGCGGGCCGGGGCTACGTAGCGCGGGCTCGCCCCGAGCCCAGCGCAAAATTCGTGTACTGGCTTTTGCATGGGCAACAAACAACAAATTAAGCCGCCGTCCATTCCAGCGACAGATCCACAGACGGCGCCGAGTGCGTCAAACCGCCCACGGAAATGGCGTCCACGCCCGTGGCTGCCACGTCGCGCACCGACGCCAGCGTAATACCGCCGGAAGCTTCGGTCTTGGAAATTCCACGGGCCAGTTCCACGCAGGTGCGCATCTGCTCGCACGTCATGTTATCCAGCAGCACCCACTCCGGGCGCCCCTGTAAGGCACTGCGCAGTTCAGCCAGGCTTTCCACCTCGACTTCCACTGCCAATGCCGGAAACCGCTTCCGCGCCGCGGCCACGGCCAGATCGAGACGGTCCGGATCGCCATCATGCCAGAGGCGGCGGTGGTTGTCCTTGATGAGCACGCGATCGTACAGACCGAATCGGTGATTAGTCCCGCCGCCGCAGAGCACGCTGTACTTCTCGAACAGCCGCAGGCCGGGGGTGGTTTTGCGCGTGTCGAGAATCTGGGTGCCAAATCCACGGACCGCCGCGACGAACTGCGCCGTGCGCGTGGCAATGCCGCACATCCGCTGCATGAAGTTCAGCGCCGTACGCTCTGCCGTAAGGATGCCGGCCGCCGACCCTTGCAGCCGCAGGATTTCGCCGCCGGCAGCCACATCGCTGCCGTCCGGCACAACGGTTATGCATTGAATAGACGCAGCGACTTCCCGCATCACGGCACACGCCACGCTGACACCTGCCACGCGGCAGGCTTCGCGCGCCAGAATCGCGCCGTGTGCGATCGCACCCGGATCCACCAGCGCCAGGGTGGTGGCATCGCCACTGCCGATATCCTCGGCCAGGGCGGCGCGGATTGCGGCCACCGCGCGCGGGTCTTGCAGGAGGTCAGGTAGTTTCATGGGTTGATCCGCAGGTCCAGAGTTCAGGGTTCAGGGTTCAGG
>JBAXVM010000107.1:0-9096 GCA_037129105.1 bacterium | reverse complement strand
CCGGCATGTCGGAGGGTGGCGAAGCGATCGCACGCATCATCGACGATTACCTCGTGAATATGAATTATGATATTGCGATCGTCATGATCGAACAATATGCCAAAAATCCTGCATATCCTTTAAAAGACGGCGTTTTGCTTAAAGGCGTACTCGGTGCGTATACAGCCGGAAATTATGCCTTGGCCAGGTTGTTCGCCGAACGGATCACTAGGGAGTTTCCGCGCAGTGATTATGCAGATAAGGCGAGGCAGATACTGCCCAGGATATACAAGAAGCTCGATCTTCCCGCGCCCAAGGTGCCAAACGCCCCACCTCCGTCGCCCAAAGAGATCGCCGATGAAGATGCTCTGGCACAAGCTCAAGTGCAGGATTCAGTCCGGTCGCTTGCCGATGCCAAAGCGTTCGTGGCCGCCACGAACCGGGTATCTGCGGCGATCCGGTTGCAACGCATCGTGGACATGCGCTACTTGCGCGATATAGAGCTACGCTGCGAGGCGCTTTTTTTGTTGGCGGAGATTCATCGGGAATGCCGAAACATGAAGACCGCGTTCTTCCTTTACAAAAAGATTGGCATTGACCTGCCAAAATCATCCTGGGCCAGTCTGGCTGCTGATCGGCTCAAGGAGAAAGAGTTTCAGGACTTAGAATATTAAGTGCTTGTCCGACAACCGGCTCGCGAGGACGCTTGCCCTCCCGGCTGTTGCCGAAAGGCCTATTCCCCAAGGGCCCGTATTTCGGTGTAGAGCGCGTGCGTTTCGGCGGCGGTACGCGTGATGTCGAAGCGGGCCAGCACATGTTGCCGCCCTGCGACTCCCATTTGGCGGGCTTGTGCCGGATTCTGTAGCAGCAGCAAGGTTTGCCGGGCAAGTGCAGCAGGATCATTGGGCGGGATCAGATAGCCGGCTTGGCCATCCGGCACAATGTCGCCGGGGCCTGCGCGGTTGATGGCGATCACGGGGATTTCAGCGGCCATGGCCTCGCATAAGACGCGCCCGAAGGGCTCGTCTGCCGCGGGGTGTACCAGCACATCCAGTGCCGGCAGCAGCGGCGCGAGATCGTCCAGTTCCCGTACCCAGGTGATGATCCCGGTTAGTCCGGACGCCGCGATCTGCGATTCAATCCGGGCGCGCTGCTGCGGGTGGTCGCAGAACAGGTCGCGCCCGGCAATGACAAATCGCACATCCGCACGGGTCGCGTGAATGGCGGCGGCCAGTTTGACAAAAGCTTCGTGTCTCTTCCATGGCGCCAGGTGTGCCACCATGCCGACCAGCGGCGCATCCGCAGGCAACTGGAACATGCGGCGCGCGGCCGCGCGATTGCCGGGTTGAAAATGCGTCACGTCAATGCCGTTGCAAACCAGACGGACCTTGCCGCGCTGGGAAACCGGCAGCAGCTCGGTCAGCCGTTCTGTGACCGTCTCCGAGATGCCCGCCAGGCGGGCGACCCGCCGGCTCAGGTAGCGCACGATAGCGCCGCGCATGTGAAGGTCGCGCACATGCCACAGCACAGGGATTTGTCGCCGGACGCATACGACCAGCAGGGCAGCCGTTAACCCGTTGGCGTGGATGATCTCCGGTCGCACGGTGCGGACAATGCGCGCTAGGGCACCCAGTGCGCCGAGAAAGCGGGCAAATTCCTTCAGCGTCCCCGGGCTCAGGCGCCGGTGCAATCGTACGGCCGGGATGCGATGCACGGGAACGCCCGCGGTCAGCAGCGCGGCCTGCAGTGTGCCGTCCGCAACCGCGGCCTGCAGCGAAAGGCTGCGCGCTTGCAACGCGCACGCCAACTCAAGCAGGCTGCGCTGGGCGCCGCCAAACGCCGCCGAGCAATCGACCAGCAAGACCGTCATGGGTCCACCAGGATCCGGACTTTGATTGTGCCGCGGTTGTCTTTGCGCGCGTTCAGCGATTCATTGATTCCCACGATGATTTCACCCTCACTCGTGGCGCGAAAGGCGGTTTGCTTGCCGATCGGGATGATTTCGTTGTCCGGCAGAATGCGGGCGACCAGTTGTCCATAGTTGGCCCGCGGCGACAGGCGCGGGTTCCGCATCGGATCCTGATAATAGGCAAAGTACGTGTCATCGTTGGGATAACCGTTCGCATCCACCAGCTCACCGCCCGCTCCGCAGGACCACGTGCCGCTGGCCGTGATCCGGACCTGGTTTCCTTTCCGGACGCGTGCACCGGTGGGAGCCCATTCGGTGTTATTGTTGGCCGCGACCGGAACCGTCACGTCCGTGTTTCCGATGATCTCCTCCAGCGTGGCGTGGAACGGCTTGTTCGCCATCGGCAGCACCTGCTTCAGTACAGCATCCTTATACCCGCGCTTGCGAAAGGTGATGTCCACGGCCGTGACCGGCATCGTGTAGTCGCACGGTGTCAGCAACGGCTGGCTTTGCTCCAGCAGCGGTTGATTGTCTACCAGAACAGCGGCGCCCTCCGGCTGGCTTTCAAAGTGGACTTTCGCCGTTGCGACGCGGGGACTATGCGCGGGTGAGGCCGGTGCGCTGGCAGCGGGGGCAGTGGAGGGGGCGGGGGATGTGACGGGCGCAGCTGCAGCGCCTCCGGCCAGCGGCTTGCAGGCGGCGGCGTCGGTTTCCAGGATGACCGCATGCCGGGAGGGGACCTTGTCTGCTTTGGCGCGCAGGTCCATGGTCCAGTTGTTGCGTGCGTCCGGCCATGCCGCCACTTCCAGTGTCTTGGCAGGGGGCAACGACTGGATCCGGAAGGCCGGGGTGGTGTTTCCCGGAACCAGTTCCTGGTAAGGCGTGACCTGCACTTGCCACGCGCCGCCCATGGCGCCCATGCCCGTGATCGACTTGGGTGCTGTGATGCCGGTGAGCGGAACGCTGACAACCTCAAGCGCGTCACGGACCGAGACATCCAGCTTCATGACGGGCGTCCAGGTGGCTGTGTCGCCGCGGGATTGCAACACCGCCGCGGCCGCCGGGGGCGCTTTGACTACATTGGTTCCGGTCGGGGTGGGGGTGGCCGGTGCGGTGGCTGGAACGGCGGCGGATCCGGTCAGCAGCGGCGTCCAGAGATCAAGCAGTTTCCCTTCGTCCGCCACCGGGGTGTTCTGCCGCGCCAGCACGGCGCCCAATTGGGTGGCAAACCGGCGATTCAGTTTCCGGAGGTCCGCGGACTGTTTATCCTCGATGGCCTGGGCGCTGCGCTTGAACTCATCCACGTTGCTTTCCAGATCGTTACGCACCTTGCCGGTGACCGCATAGGTGCCGTTTTTGTCGAAGGAGCTTTTGACATCGGTGAAGATCTTCACGGCAGCTGTACCGGCCGCCGTGGCCGTAATGTTGCCGGAGATCTTGGCCTTGCTGAGACCCTGCCGCGTAGTTTCCAGCTGGTCATCGATCAGTTTGCGCAAGGCCTCCACGCGCTGTTGGCTGATTTCCTCGCGTAGGCCCATGGCCTCGGTCTTCAGCTTTTGTACATCCGGTGTGGTCAGGTCGGGCGCTTGCGCGCGCACCGCCGCAGCCAGAAATAAAAGTGCGCTGCATGCCAACAGGAAGAGTGGTCGGATCATTGTGATCTCCCGATTCGTGCGCAAACGTTATAACAACGGTCCAGTCGTGCATCAGGGCAAGGCCATGCCGCGCGGTCCTACCGCCAATGCCCGGGGCACCACACCCGGCGGCTCTGCACAATCTCAATTCTGCCGGTGATCCAGTGTGCCTGCGGATGAGGCGGTTGGGCCCAGTGTCCGCCGTACCATCGCCAGTTATTTCCATACCATATCCAGGAGCCTGCAATCCAGACGTATCCAGGGCCTGGCGCCGCGACTACGACGGTTTCCCGCACGACTTGCGGCGGTTCGCTGGAAACAACCATGGCGGGAGGCTGAATCATCGCCGTCGATGGCGTGTTGATCATGTAGTCGATGACCTTTTCGCTAACCCCCGCGTTTTTTAGCCCGATGATGTCAGATGTACCGAGGTGGTAGACGGTGAGGGTGCTGTGGATCTGGCTGATAATCAGCTCGGAACTCACGCCAGCCCTGGCAAGAGCCTTGATGTCCTCGAGGCTGAGCGGGCGGCCCTGCTCAACGCTTTGCCAGGTCTGTGGCGCCGCCGTCCGCAGGCGCGCCTGCTGGGCCTGGTCCATGCTGTGACCGATCAGGCCGCCGGCAATGATGCCTACCGCGCCGCCGATCGCTGCACCGGTGCCAGGATGACGCCCCACCGCGCTGCCAATGATGGCGCCCGTGGCGCCGCCTATTAAGGCGCCGGACGCCGTGTTGTCCGGATCGCCCTGCGGCGATACGCACCCGGCGAGCGATAAACAAAGACACGCTATCAAGAAACTCGCGCCGTTCACTTTCATCTAGAACCACCTTTCCTGCCATCGATCCGATCGAACCAAGACTAATCCTTCGGCTTCGGCGTAGCAAATACAAATATGGGCGTTTGGCCAACGTCGACCTGCCGACCAACAGGCCTCGTTGTGCTTCGGCACGGCCCCGTACGCCATCCACGGCAAACAAAGCCCGATGAAATAAAGCCATAACACTTACATGTTCAACATGTTACACATGAATTTTGGGAGATTCATTTTGCTTTGACATTCTCCGTGTTTCTGTCAGAATAATCGCCCGTTAACCCCAAATCAGCAGATTAAAACGACCTGCAAAGGGAGAGCTCGTGATGGCAGATAAAGCGTGTGTTTTTGCAGGACAGGGCGCTCAGTTTGTGGGCATGGGCAAGGACCTGGCCGCGGCAAATCCCGAGATTCTGTCTTTGTATGACAGGGCCAATCAGGTGCTCGGATTTGACCTGAAAAAAGTCTGTTTTGAAGGTCCGGTCGAGGATCTGACCCGTTCCAATTACTGCCAGCCGGCGATCTTCGTGTCGAGTGTGGCGTGTCATACAGCCTTTCAGAAGCGCTACCCGTCCGCGACCTTCCAGCTGGCTGCCGGTTTAAGCCTGGGGGAGTGGACGGCGCTGCACGTGGCAGGTGTTCTGGATTTTGACACCACCTTGCGGGTGCTTGAGGCACGCGGACGATTCATGCAACAGGCCTGCGAGGAGCAGTCGGGCGGCATGATCAGCGTGATGGGCGCCACCATGGATCAGCTGCGCGACATTTGCACGAAGGCCGGAATTGTCATGGCCAATATCAATTCCGATGCCCAGGTGGTGCTTTCCGGACGCAAGGAGGGGGTGGCCGAGGCGGAGAAGCTGGCGGCTGCCGCCGGTCTGAAGAGCATTGTGCTGAATGTGGCCGGCGCTTTTCATTCGCCGCTTATGGCGTCGGCTCGCGAACGGCTCGGATCGGTTCTGCAGAACGTGACCTTCCAGTCGCCGCGCCTGCCGGTGCTGGCAAACGTGACCGGCCAGCCTCATGCTGCCGACGGCAACACGATCCGGGATGCCATGCTGCGGCAGGTGACCGAGTCCGTGCGATGGGCCGATTGTGTGCGCACGGCCATGTCCACCGGCGCCCGCACCTTTGTTGAATTCGGCCCTGGCAAGGTACTTTCGGGGCTGATCAAGCGGATTGACAAGCAGAATACGACTTTCAATGTGCAGGATGCCGCCACGCTGGAGCAAGCGGCGAGTGTGTGAAAGATAGAAGACAGAAATCAGAATGAGGTGTTCCATTTCTTTCTGACCCCTGACCCCTGACCCCTGACCCCTGAACCCTGACCCCTGAAAGGAACTCCCATGGGCAAGCTGGATGGAAAGATTGCGATTGTAACAGGCTCGGCGCGCGGCATCGGGCGCACCATTGCTGAGGCGCTGGCCCGCGAGGGCGCTGACTTGGCGTTGTGCGACTGTCAGGTCGACTGGATGAATGACACCGTCGCATCCGTGCAGTCCATGGGGCGCAAGGCCATGGCCGGCGCCGCAGATGTCGGTAGCGCCGCAGCCGTCGAGGCCTTTGTTGAGCAGGTCATGAAGCACTACGGCCGGGTCGATATTCTGGTCAACAATGCTGGCATCACGCGTGACAAGCTGCTGATCCGCATGTCCGACGACGATTGGGACCAGGTTCTTCGCATCAATCTGACCGGCGCGTTCCTGCTTTCGCGCGCCGTGGCCAAGATCATGATGAAGCAGCGCGCCGGCTGCATGGTCAACATTGCCTCCATTATCGGCTTGATTGGCAATGCCGGTCAGTGTAATTATGCCGCTTCCAAGGCAGGACTCATTGCCATGAGCAAATCCATGGCCAAGGAGCTTGCGGGGCGCGGCATTCGCGTGAACGCGGTGGCGCCGGGCTTCATCGTTTCAAAAATGACGGACGCGTTGTCGGAAGATGTGCGGAATCAAATGATGGCCGCCATTCCGGCAGGGCGCTTCGGCACAGCCGATGACGTGGCCAAGAGCGTGGTGTTTTTGGCGTCGGATGACGCCGCCTACGTGACGGGTCAGGTGTTGAGCGTGAACGGTGGCATGGTGATGTAAGGCGGCGTGGAGCCGTCGGGTGAGGTAAACGAGTCAAGGAGAGGTTCACATGGCAAGCAAACTGGAAGAGCGCGTCAAGGAAATCATCGTCGAACAGCTGGGCGTGAATGCCGAGCAGGTGACGCCGGAAGCGTCCTTTATTGATGATTTGGGCGCTGATTCCCTCGATACCGTGGAATTGATCATGGCGTTTGAAGAAGAGTTCGGCGCTGAGATTCCCGACGAGGAAGCGGAGAAGCTGACCACCGTCGGCAAGGTGACCGATTACTTGAAGGGCAAGGGGCTCGACAAGGAATAAGGGCGGTTTGTTTTTCTTGTGACCGGGGTGGATGATTGCGTCCCCCCGGTCATATTCTACCTAGCAGCAGGATTTTCGTATGAGAAAAGTAGTTGTGACAGGCATGGGAGCGGTCTCGCCGGTCGGTTGTGGCGTGACAAATTTCTGGCAGAGCATTGTGGCCGGCAAAAGCGGTGTCACGCGCATTGACCGGTTTGACGCGACGGATTTTGCCGTGCAGATTGCCGGGCAGGTTCGTGACCTGGCAGCCGATACGTTTGTGCCGCCGAAGGAACAGCGGCGCATGGACCGGTTTTCTGTGTATGCCATTTGCGGGGCCAAGATGGCTGTCGCCGATTCCGGCATTGATTTTTCGAAGGCGGATGCAGAGAAGTGTGGCGTGGCCATCACGGCGGGCATGGGCGGCATTGAAACGTTTTATGAAGAAGCCAATGCCTTGCGCGACAAGGGGCCGCGGCGCGTTTCGCCCTTCCTTGTGCCTTCCCTGATTCCGAACATCTCCTCCGGACTGATTGCCATTGAGTACGGCCTGAAGGGCCCGAATTATGCCGTGGTCACGGCTTGCGCCTCGGCGCTGCATTCCATCGGCTTTGCTTTCCGCTCCATCCAGATTGGGGAATGTGATGTCATGATCGCCGGCGGTTCCGAAGCGACGATCACGCCGCTGGGCGTGGCAGCATTCTCGTCGATGCGTGCCTTGAGCACACGCAACAGCGATCCAGCCGGCGCCAGCCGTCCGTTTGATAAGGAGCGCGACGGCTTTGTGATGGGCGAGGGGGCCGGCATTCTGGTGCTGGAAGATTACGATCATGCGGTCCGCCGCGGGGCGCGCATCTACGCCGAGCTGGCAGGCTTTGGCATGACCTGCGATGCCTTCCACATGACAGCCCCGTGCGATGATGGCGACGGCGCGCGACGCGCCATGCTGCGCGCCATGGAGAGCGCCGGCCTGAACACTTCCGACGTGGATTACATCAATGCGCACGGCACCAGCACGCCTCTGGGCGACAAGGGCGAGACGCTGGCCATCAAGCGCGCGCTTGGTGAGACGGATTGCCGCCGCGTGATGGTCTCCTCGACCAAGTCGATGACCGGGCACCTGCTGGGCGGCGCCGGGGGCATCGAGTCTCTGGCTTGCGTCATGGCGCTGCACACCGGAATCGTCCCGCCGACGATCAACTACACCACGCCGGACCCGGACTGCGATCTGGACTATGTGCCGAACACTGCCCGTCAGTCGCCGATCCGCTCCTGCCTGAACAATTCGTTCGGCTTCGGCGGCCACAACGCCTGCATCGCCTTCCGCAAGATCTAGCAGCCTGTCGGCAGAACGCACCGGAACGATTCAGGGCCTAAGTCCGACAGGTTCCTGGTTCTGGGTCTCCTGTTGCCACGCGATGGAGCGCACGGAGTACGGTTGGGTGTTGGATGTTGGTTGTTGAAAATTCCAGCTAAAGCTATTCTGCTGACAGGTCTCGACAATGGCAACCGGCAACACACCACCCGATGACGCGCGGCGTGCGCAACTCGCGCATGAGCTGCATCGTGACGTGGCCCTGCGCCGGAAAAGCTACCGGGAGCAAGCGCTGCTGGTGTTGCCGCACGTTTGTGCCAGCTGCGGCCGTTCCTTCAGCGGGACGCGGTTGCGCGAGCTGACCGTGCATCATCGGGACCACAATTTCCGCAACAATCCGCCGGATGGCAGCAATTGGGAGCTGCTCTGTCTCTACTGCCACGACCACGAGCACGACAAGAGCACCAGCATGGGTGGCTACTTCGAGGGGCGCACGGCACAGAAGGATGAGCTCAAGCCATCGATCTTTTCCCCCTTCGATAAGCTCGACGCCCTGATCCAGCCGCCCGACCCGCCGGCAAAGTCATGAAGGGGGAAGAATGGAAGGTTGGAAGTTCCATTCTTCCGCAACAAGAGGATTGAGAATTCCACCGGATGCTGTTATAACTTGGCTTTTCAAGGCGACAGTATCGCTTGTCGTTCCTGCCTAGCGCGGGCGTAGTTCAATGGTAGAACTCCAGCCTTCCAAGCTGGTCACGTGGGTTCGATTCCCATCGCCCGCTCCATTCAAAATGTTGCAAAATGTAGCGGTTTTATTGGCAAATATTGAAATTTACGGCTATCAAGTCCCTGCCTCGCGACAACCTGAAACAGGTTGAATTTCGGAGGGCACTAGCACCCACAAACGCACCCACAAAATAAACAACGCACCCACAACGCACCCACGCTACCTGCCAAAGAAATATTTTCCCGCCTCAATCCCGCCGATAATAAGTGCCCCAACCACTCCACCCGCCTTCGCCGCGGCAACCGTGCTGGCAGCCCGCTGGTTCAACTGCGCACGCTGGCACCGTAGGAGAG
>JBAXVM010000106.1:0-9102 GCA_037129105.1 bacterium | reverse complement strand
TGGCCCGGCGACAAAAACAGCAGCTTTCAAAAAAAGGAAACTACCCATGAAAAAAATCGGCATCATCGGCGGCAGCGGCTTAGACAATCCGGACATCCTGCAAAACCCATCGGACCAGACCCACACCACGCCCTACGGCGCGCCATCCTCCCCCCTCAAGAGTGGCGTCATCGGCAACGTGCCTGTGGTCCTGCTGGCGCGGCATGGGCGCGAGCACACCATTCCGCCCACGCAGGTCAACTACCGCGCCAACATCCACGCCCTGCGCGAAGCCGGCTGCACGCACATCCTGGCGTCTACGGCCGTCGGCTCACTGCGGGAGGATATCGGCCGCGGCGATTTTGTGATCCTCGACCAGTTCATCGACTTCACGCGCCAGCGCCGCATGACTTTTCACGAGACGTTCGCCCCGCATGCGCCGGCGCACACGCCCATGGCCGACCCATTTTCCGAGCCACTGCGGCAGGTGCTGCTGGCCACGTGCCGCAAACTCGGCATCCGGCACCATGAACGCGGCACGGTGGTCACGATTGAAGGGCCACGCTTCTCGACCCGTGCCGAATCGCGCATGTTCCAACGCTGGGGCGCGGACGTGATCAACATGAGCGTGGCCACGGAAGCCATCCTGGCCAACGAGGCGGGCATCCCGTATGCGGCGGTGGCCATGAGCACGGACTACGACTGCTGGAAGGCGGACGAGGCCCCGGTCAGCTGGGATGCCATCCTCGAGGTCTTCCACTCCAACGCCAAGAAGATGACCGACCTGCTCTGCCACGCCATCCCGCGCCTCTGAATTTCGCTGCGCGAAATTCATGTTTGGGCGGGCCAGTACAGCGGGGATTCGTTGACCTCCACACATTGCTGATCGTGCGCATTGTCCGTATTTTGACCGTTGGGACGGCTTTACGCCGTCCATTATCAGACCATTTGCGAGCAGACGGCATAAAGCCGTCTCTACCCAAGGCAAATCAACGAAACGGCGATGCACCCCAGCGCCCCATGGCCTATTCCTGAAGCAGCCGGGAATTCTCACCACGAAGGACACGAAGAGCACGAAGAGCACGAAGATCAATAAATCCGACACTTTAGGTCATTTCCAGCGTCCGATTACGTGGATCTTCGTGTTCTTCGAATCTTCGTGGTGGAAGCCGCCAAAGTGGCGCTCCAGGAAAAGACGATGCCCAGCGCCCCTTACGGACGAAAACCCCTTCCATCATCGCATGGGATCAAATAGAATTGATTTTCCAACGCAAAAGCTTTTCTGGCGGTGGAAATACCGGCACGAGTATCGCGCATGTTTCACAAGCTTGACCTTTCGCAAATCAACGTCGCGGCCTTGCAGTCCCGAGAGCCTGCTGCATGGTCTGCTTTTCTGACCCAGTGCGACCCCCTGCTGCATGCCATCGCCGCCTGGCCCAAGTGGCGATTTGACGCCCACACCCGGGAGGATGTCGTACAAGCCACGCGTGCCAGCCTGGCGCAGTCGCTCCCCAACCTCACCTGCGACGCCGCCCTCCCGGCCTTTGTGCGCCGGGTGTGTGTCAACCGCTGCATCGATACACTGCGTCGACGCCTGCGCGATCAGGAGCATCTGGTGCCGCTCGCTCGTTGGGATAGCCCGGAGGACTCCGGTCAGGACTACGATGCCCCGGCCGACGAATCGTACGACCCCGTACGGGAGATCATCCTGGCCGAGCGCGCCGCAGCCCTGCGACGCGCCATGCCCCGACTCGACCCGGTCTGCCAGGACGCAGTGCGCGCCTTCTATGTAGACGGCAAATCCTATAAGGAACTGGCTGATAGCCAAGGAGTTACCATCAACACCGTTGGCAGCCGCCTGTCGCGCTGTCTGGACAAACTCCGCACGCTGCTTGGCGAACAGGAGACTTGATGCCTGAAAGAAGAAACCGCCGCTCCATGAACTCACAATTTCACTTTTCTTGGGAAGATTTTTCTGCCGAACACGACCATAAGGGTGTCGGCGCATGCTGACTGTCCAGGAACACACTGTGAACTCTCCAACCGAACCATCCCGAACCCAGATCTGGGCCCACGTGCACGGTGAACAGCCGGACGCGGAGCGCCGGGCATTCGAGCAGGCGCTCTCCGGAGATCCCGCCCTGCGCCGTTCCGTCGCAGCTACCCACCTATTTGACCAGCGCCTGCGCGCCGGCTTTGCCGTGCTGGAGGCGGATGAAACCGTCTGGGCCGACCGGGCCCTCGCCGCATGGGAACGTGAACAAGAGGCGCCCCGGACCGTGTCGTGGACCCGCCGGTTGCGTTGGCCGCTGGTCGCCGCCCTGGCCGCCGCCGCCGCACTCGTGCTGCTGCTGTCCACACCCGCAGACCCTCAGGCTCTGCAATGGGATCACCCCGCATTCGCGCCACTGGTCATGCGTGGATCCGCGCCGGCCAACACGCCTGCACGACTGACATCGACCACGGCCTCAGACTGCGACCGGGCGCTGCGCGCTGCCGTAGCCAGTGCCTGCTGCACGCACAACCTCGTGCCACGCCCCGGCCTAACGCTCGCCGTGCGCGTGCAGGAACTCCCCCACGGCGCCTTCGCCGTGACCGTGCGGGCACGCAACCGCGCCGGCGCGCAGGTTCAGGAATGGAACGGCGACTACTCCTCCGTCGCATCGTTCAACAGCCAATTACCCGCCTCCGCACAGCTCATCGCCGAAGCCCTTGCCGTTGTGACACGCCCATGAACCCGCGGAGAACTTGAGCATGCGCCCGTTATCACATACTTGTAGAAGTGCCGGCCTTCCTGTTCTGCACTGGGCCGCGGGACTCGTCCTCCTCGCCATTCTGGCTGGCTGCCTCGCACCGCAGGCAGGCGATTCCACCAGAACGCTCCAACGTAACAACTGGTGGAACTACTACCAGCGCGGGCTGACCTTCCTAACCGCCAATCAGCCGGACGCAGCGCAGAAGGACTTCGAATGCGCCCTTGGCCTGCGCTCCGGCGCGCGGTTCGGCGACGATCAGGACCGCTGGCGCGCACGCACCTACGGCCTGCATTATGTCGACGGCTACTTCCCCAACCGCGAGCTCGGCATTGCCTTCTTCGAGCAGAACGACCTCACAAATGCCGTCCGCTGGCTCGAGCGCTCGCTGCAGCAAACCCCCTCCAGTCGCGCCAGGCACTACCTGAACCGCGCACATGAGCGGCAGGTCAAGGCCCTTTCTCCGCCGGTGCCGCACATTGCATGGGAAGGCGCCGGCCCGGTGCTCACACGCGACCACGCCGCCGTGGTGCGCGGCACCGCGACCGCCGCCGGCTATGCCACCCGCATCACAATCGCCGGCCAGGTGCAAACAGTGGAACTGGCTCAGACCACGCTCCCCTTTGATGCACGCGTCGACCTGCGCGAAGGCACCAACGAGGTGATGGTGGAGGTCGTGGATCTTGCCGGACAGCGCAGCACGGCACACCGCACCTGGATCGCAGACTGGCAGCCGCCGCTGCTAACCATCACCCGGGCCGCCCGCGAGGCAGACGGTGTTTGGCACGTGGCAGGTGTCTGCCGCGACGACCGTGCGCTCGCAACCCTCAGCGTGGATGCGGCGGAAATCCCCCGACCGACCGGCCGCACCGAGACCATCTGGCCATTCGACGTGCGCATCGGAAACCTGGGCGCGGTTGTCACAGCCGTGGACCGCGCTGGCAACCGACTCGAGACACGTCTGTCGCCTGAAAACCTGACTGCCGCCGACGCCGTGCTGCGCCACCCCGGCGCCCTGGCTCTCAACGACACACCGGCACAGGCACCTGCCACGGACGCCACACCTGCCACGCGCCTCGCACCACCTGCCACAGACGCCTCCGGCGATCGCCTGCCGCCCTCCCTCAGCCTGCGCGGCGCACGCGACGTCTGCGTGGTCTTCGACGCCGAGTTCTTCCTCGACGGCACAGCCGCCGACGGCGGCGGCCTGCGCAGTGTAACCATCAATGGCGAAGATCTGCTGACTCCTGCGGATCACGGCGCCGTACGTAGTTGCTTTGCCCGCCGCGTGCCGCTTACGCTCGGCACCAACACCCTGGAGGTCGCGGCCATGGATCGCGCCGGAAACCGCACGGCCCGGCAGGTGCGGGTCGAGCGCCGCACGCCCGAATATCTCGACTCCTCGCTGCGCCTCGCCGTAGGCGTGCCGCCGCTGCTCCCGGAAAGCGCCGGCCCCGCCAGCCTGCGCGCCAAGCGCGGGATGGAGTCGGAACTCGTGCGCGACCCCGTGCGCTTCCGCCTGCTCGAGCGCGACGAGGGGTGGGAGTACATCCTGCGCGAGCAGGGCTTGAGCGTCTCAGACTTGGCGGACCCCCGCGCGGCACTGCGCATCGGCAAACTCATGCCCGCCGAACTGCTGCTGATGGGGCGCCTCATCACCGAGGCGCGCGGCGTCACGCTCTACGTCAAAGCCGTGGACACTGCCAGCGGCGAGATTCTCTTTGCCACCGACATCTACAGCGTGGATCCTGACCGCTCCCTCGATGAGGACGCGGCCAGCCTGATCCTGAAGGTCAAGCAGGGGTTCCCCCTGGTCGCCGGCGAAGTTGTGCGGCGCCAGGGCACCACCGCCACGCTCAGCATCGGCCTGCGCAGCGGCGCTGCCGTGGGCAGCCGGTTTGTCGTGCTGCGCGGCGCCGCAGAGGAGAACGCCCCCGACGGCAGCTTGCGCCGCATCGACGGCCGGCCAATACAACTTTCCATGGAACGCGTGCAACAGGAATCCGGGACAGCACGGATCGTCCCGGACAACGCGCGCGAGGCAGTGAGGGAGGGTGACCATGTCTACGCCAGATGATCGCAACAACCGCGCGGAGGCTGCTACGCCAGCCGCCGGCATGAACGCCTGGAAGGGCGGCCTCACCGGTCCGAAGGCGCGTCCGTCGGCCGCCGCACCCCAAGCCCCCCTGCCGCCCCCGCCCGAGCGACCGCGCACGAAACAGTGGCAGTTTCTGTCGATCGGCCTGGCGATTGCCGGAGTGCTGGTTGCCACCGGGCTGGTGGTCCGGTCATTTTTGCACCAGCCACCGCCTGTCACAGCCAACGTGGAGCGCGCACCACGTCCATCCCTGGGAGCCCCCGTGCCCGCAAACCCCGCGGCAGCCTCCCGCGCACCGGTCTATCGCGCACTCACCATCGGCATCAACAGCTACAATGCCGACAATGGCGCAGGCTGGCAGACCTTGCAGTCCGCCCGCCCGGATGCGGAGTCGATCGGCCGCAGCTTATCCGAGAATTACGGTTTCCAGGTACGCACGCTGCTCGACGCCCAAGCCACGCGCGGCGCCATCATGAGCGCGCTCGATGAACTTGCCACGGACAGCGGCGAGAACGACGCCGTGCTGGTCTACTTTGCCGGACATGGCTTTTACGACGAAAAGCTCAAGGAGGGGTACTGGATCCCGGCGGATGCTCGCCGCACGGCCAACGGCCGCGATGCAAAGGAGGACTGGCTCTGGAACTCCACGCTCACCCGCCTCTTCGGCGCCGCCAATGCGCGCCATGTGCTGGTGCTTGCGGACGCCTGCTACAGCGGCGCGCTCTTCCGCGGCGACCAGCCGCTGTCCGCGCACGGCAACCGCAACTGGTACGAACGCGCCTTTGCCAAGCGCTCACGCTACCTGATCAGCAGCGGCGGCATGGAACCTGTGCTCGACAGCGGCAGCGGTCACAGTGTCTTCGCACAGCAAGTCCTGAACTACCTGGGCACCGGCAACCTCGACATCTTCTCGTCCAACGACCTGGGCCTGGCCCTGCGCGAGCGGGTGGCCACGCTGACCGGGCAGATGGTCCAGATGGGGCCGCTGCCGGTGAGCGAACATGCGGGCGGTGAATTCGTTTTTGTGCGTAGCAAGGCCAGCACCCAATTCGCCGCGCTACCGTTCGAAAACACGGTCGCCGCTGCCGACGGTCTCCTGCGCGGCACAGAAGCGTCATCCCCCGCTGCCACCAATGCCGCCCGACAGCAGGTCATGCGCGATGCGCTCACGCTCCTGCAAGCTGGCGCACCCAAGTCAGCCGGTCGTCTGGCATCCGTGATGGTACAGCAGAATGCGCAGGATCAGATGGCACAGGCCGTAGCCGCCTATATTCAACGCAGTGGCAAGCAGGAAGCACGCGACGAACTACAGGCGCTCATCAAAAAGATCGAGGAGAGTAACCGCGCACGAGCCGGGGATGCGTCCAAGGCACCTGCCGCGCGTCCGCGCGTGCTGGCCTGCATCGGGCCGACACTGCCCGCCGGGCTTCAGGCAGCGGAAAATTCCGCCCTGCTCTACCGCGTGCTGCTCTCCGCTGAACTGGGGAACCGCGGCGTGGCGCGCATTGTCGAACGCGAAGCCCTGGCATCCGTCCTGCAGGAGCAGCAGATCAGCGCCTCCGACCTGTCTGACCCGCGCGCACGCATGGCCATCCGCAAACTGCTCCCGGCCAGCCTCCTGCTCCTCGGCGATCTGCTCCCCACCGCCCAGGGAGACAAGCTGGCCTTGCGGTTGGTGGACGCCGAGACCTCGGACGTACGCGCCACGTTCCTGGCCGATTGTCCGGCAGGCGGCGACATCGCCGCCATCTGCGCCGACTTGTCCGGCCGCGTGGCCGAGCGCCTCGTTACGCTCAAGCCGCTGCTCGCGCCGGTGGCGCAGGCTGATGGCTCCAAGCTGCGCGCCGATTGCGGCACATTCCAGGGCGGACACACAGGGATGGTCTTCGCTGTCGTGGCACGCACGCTGCGCGACCGCGCCAACCCGGACGACTTCGCAGAACAGGAAGTTGGCACCGCCACGGTACGCGCGATCAGCGAACTCTCCTCCGATCTGGATGCTGCCTGGGCTGGCGGCACACCCCCGGCGCGCACCGATAACCTGTGGATCCAGGAGCGCCCCTCGGCTGCCGCAAAGCCCTGAGATCCGGCGGATCCGTCCGATCCGTCCGATCAGACGGATCAGGCGGATCAGACGGATCAACCGCCTCGTTCGCTACACATTCACCACCCCGCGACAATCCGGATACGTGGAGCAACCCCAGAACTGCGATCCGGCGTTCTTGCCGCTCTGGGCTGTTCGCAGGACCATGAGATCGCCGCAGAGCGGACACTCCGGGATCGGACCAGGCGAAGGCTCCCGCATTCGCTGCCGATTGCGCTCCGCCAGGCGCGCAGCAGCCAGTTGTTCGCTGTACCCGCCGGCCTCAACAAACTGGTGCTCTACAACAACAATCTGACGATCCAGCAGAAAATTGGCTTGATTGATCAGACAAATCAGCGCATTTGCCCGAATCGCCGGGTCTTCGTGATCCAGCCAAGTCGCGTACAGCGCCCAGCGCTGCTGATCCGTCAGATCGGTCAGATCGGACGGATCGGACCGATCTGACCGATCCTGCGCGAATTTGCGCGGCACATGACGCACAGCCAGCGCCTCAGGTGAGTCAGGTTGCCACTGACTGTGGCGCCGGTGGCGGAGGTAGTCCTCGTAGTCGAGGAGCAACTCCTCGAGACTTGCGCGGGCCACATTGAGCAGGCGCAGTTCAGTCTGCGACAACGTGGCCGCCGCACGGCTCCCCTCGGCGATGTTCTGCCGCCCGGAGCGAGCAGCCTGCAGCATCTGGTCAACTGTACGCGAGCGTGAATCAAGAAAGCGCTCGCAGAATCCGTACGTCGCATCGTAAATGATCGTCGCGGTCTGAAAGCTGCAGGTCTCGCGATAGCCGCCGCTGGGTCGTAACTTGGCCATGTGTGTGCCTCCTGCTCAGGTATATGCACGGCGCACGGCAAATCTTACAGGGAAGCGCAAAAAAAGTTTGTGGCTGGCGAGATCCGGCGGATCGGACGGATCGGACGGATCATCCGCTCACGGCTCACGGAACTCGGCACGTTCCGCGCGGGACAGCGCCTCGAACTCGTCCTTGCGGATGTAGACCAGTTCCTGCTCGCCGATGCCGCGCAGCGAAGTCTCCTTCAGCACCAGGAAGGAGCGCAGCGTCCCCTCACCCTCCGGCGCCTTGGAGAGATCAAACCCGCGACCGGAGACCGCAAACGAAAGCGACACCAGCTTCTGCAGGCGCGCCGCCACGTTGATGCAGGAACCCACGTAGTCCGTGCCGCCGCCAATGGCAATGACCTGCCCGCGTGAAATGCCGCAGCGCAGCCGCGCCGGCGGTTTGCTCACGGAACGGCGGATTTCGCGCACAAACTGCGCTTCGTACAACTGGGTGATATCCAGGAGATTCCGCGCAATGTTGACCGTGCCGGAGAGGCCGGGGTTGCGGTCGGTGTCCCACAGAAACAGAAGGCCATCGCCAAGAAACTTTGCATAAAACGGCAGGCTCCCCCAGATGCGCACCTGCCCGGCCGCCTCGCCCTCGCGAAACTGCTCGGCCAGCGTCTTAAACAGCCAGTCAAAATAGCGCGAAAAGAACTCCGGTATCACGAGGTGCGAATCCACCTGGTTGCAGAAGTCAGCAAAACCCTCCAAATCAAGAAAGACCGCCAACGCCTGCACCTGCGTGCCGCTGCGGTTGATATCGCCCAACCCCAGCGCCGCCGGGGTGAAAGCGGCAAACTCCGCCTGTGGGATCGCGTTAAAGACAAACCCCGGGCCATACTTCTCCGGATCAGCCGCCGTTTGCGTATAGGTAAAATTAATCTTCGGCATCACCAGCTCCCATGTGGCCGAAGCGTATCACCGGGCGGCAGGAACCGTCAATGCGCACGCGCAGTTCTCATGATGGCTCGCCCCCCTGCCGCCTCGTGCGGCAGGGGGCGGAGATTGGGTCAGAAAGGCGCACCTTTCCCCACCCAATCTCCCGTTCCCGCGACCCAAGGTCGCGGGGGACGCCGGCCTAATAACATGGTCTTTTCCTGAAGCGCCACTTTGCCAGCTTCCACCACGAAGATTCGAAGAACACGAAGATTCACGTGATCGGACGCTGGAAATAATCGAAACCGTCGGATTTGTTGAACTTCGTGCTCTTCGTGTCCTTCGTGGTGAGAATTCCAGACCGCTTCAGGAAAAGACCATGGCCTAATAAGAACTGCTGCGACAACAACTCCACATTAGCCATTCTTCGCGCTCGCGCCGGCCAAAACCTCTTGCTC
>JBAXVM010000105.1:0-9105 GCA_037129105.1 bacterium | reverse complement strand
TTAGACTTTAGCCTTACTCTCAGGAATACGCCATGCTCTTCCTCCTATTTGCTCTGGTCTTGATCGGCGTGGCGATTTTCCATCGCCGGACATTCGAGGTGGCCATCGCGGGAGCGGTGGTCATCACGGGATACCGGTTGCTGGCCACGCCCTTCAGTTTGTTGCACCACCTGCAGGGCGAGTGGTTGCTGTTGCTCAATCTGTTCGGGCTGTTGATGGGGTTTGCCCTGCTGGCGCGCCACTTTGCGGAGTCGCATGTGCCGGACGCGCTGCTGCGATGGCTGCCGTCCGGATGGATGGGCGGATTCGTGTTGCTGGTCATCGTTTTTGTGCTTTCCGCGTTTCTGGACAACATCGCCGCTGCCATGATCGGCGGGACCATCGCCATGGTGGTTTTCCGGGGGCATATCCATGTGGGTTACTTGGCGGCGCTCGTGGCCGCCAGCAATGCGGGCGGCGCCGGCAGTGTGGTGGGGGATACCACGACTACGATGATGTGGCTGAATGGTGTGGCACCGCGCGATGTGTTGCATGCCTATGTTGGCGCCGGCGTGAGTCTGCTGTTTTGCGGCCTGGTGGCTGCGCATCAGCAGGAGCGGTATCATCCAATCGTGCGTGGCGCAACCGGGGCTCGGATTGACGGCGGACGCCTACTGATTGTGGCGGGTATCCTGGCAGGTGCGATCCTGTCCAATGTTTGGTTCGGGTTGCCTGCGGCGGGTGTCTGGATTGCGATCCTGGCGGGCGCCGGTTTTCGCCCGACGCACTGGCACGAGTTGCGCCGGGCCCTGAAGGGGAGTCTGTTCCTGGTTGCGCTGGTCTGGTGTGCCTCGCTGATGCCGGTGGCTTCGCTGCCGGCCGCAAGCGTGTCGAGTGCGTTCATGTTGGGATGCCTTTCCTCTGTTTTCGACAACATCCCGCTCACCAAGCTGGCGCTTGACCAGGGCGGATACGATTGGGGCTTTCTTGCCTATGCCGTGGGCTTTGGCGGCTCCATGGTCTGGTTTGGATCTTCAGCTGGCGTGGCCTTGACCAACCTGTTTCCACAAGGCCGGTCGGTCTGGGGGTGGGTAAGGCACGGTTGGCATGTACCAGTTGCGTACGTACTCGGTTTTGTGGTGTTGTTCTGGGTAATGGGCTGGCATCCGCAGGCACATACGCGCGTGACTGCGACACTCTCCACTGTATTACGCGTTAATTCTGAACGCCTTGCAGGCGATAGGGAAACTCAAAAAGGGGGTTCGTATGGCGAAAAAGGTTCAAATCCTGGGCACAGGTTGCCCGAAGTGCAAGTTGCTGATGGCGAACGCGGAAGCTGCCGTCAATAACATGGGCATCGAGGCGACGATTGAGAAGGTGGAAAAGATCACGGACATTATGAAGTTCGGCGTGATGACCACGCCAGCCCTCGTGGTGGACGGACAGGTCAAGAGCGCCGGTAGGGTGCTGAGCCCGGATGAAATCAAGAAGTTTCTATCGTGAAGCCAAACAGGGGGGATGATCATGAGTGATGCAACAACGTGTGCAAGTGCGGGCGCGCCGAAATTGATCTTCGCGTGTTCAGGGGCGGCGGATGTGGGCGCAGTTGCCGACCAGGCGGCGCGCAAACTTACCAAAGATGGCGCAGGCAAGATGTTCTGCTTGGCCGGCATCGGCGGGCGTGTGCCCGGGATACTGGCGACTACGCAATCAGCTGCGAGAGTCCTGGCGATCGATGGGTGCCCAGTCAATTGCGTCAAGAACGGGCTGGAACAGGCCGGTTTCAAGCAGTATGAGCACCTGCAACTGGCGGACTTGGGCATGGAGAAAGGGAAAACCCCTCCGACGCCTGAAGCCATTGCGAAGGTGGCAGCGGCCGGGGCGGCGAAGTTGGCGGTTACAGTTTAGCGCCGCCACCAACCAACTGCGCCCCTGCGGGTTGCGCTGTGACGACGAATGGCACGGCCGCGGTGACCAACGCGATGCCGCGAGTAGCCGATCCCGCGCCGGCCGCGACTGCCGGTTCGGCGAAGTGACGGTGGATTAAAAAGGATCAACGAGCGATGAACAACATAGAAGAGAAAAAGCCGGATGGCGATGCTGGCAGTTGTTGCGGCAGCAAAGCCAAGTGGGTCTGGGTAGCGCTGGCCGTGGCGCTGGGCGTGATCGTGCTCGGCAAACTGGCCAACAAGGGGGGGCCGTCGGCCTGTTGCAGCGGGGAGATTTGCCCGTTGCCTACGGCCGCAGGCGCAACCAACACCGGATTGACAGCTACGGCTGTTCCTCGTGCAGCAGCCGGTTCACAGGTAGCGGCGAATTTGCCGCGGATGGTCGACCTTGGCGCCGGGAAGTGCATCCCGTGCAAGCTGATGGCGCCGATCCTGGAAGAATTGAAGCAGACCTTTGCCGGTAGGTTGGAGGTCCAGTTCATTGACGTGTGGGTAAACCCGGATGAGGCGCCGAAGTATGGCGTCAAGATCATCCCCACACAGATCTTCTATGACGCCGCGGGCAAGGAACTGTTCCGTCACGAAGGGTTCTTCGCGCGGGAGGACATTCTGGCGAAGTGGAAGGAATTCGGCGTGGACCTGACGGCCACGTCGGCCCCCTAAGTCCGACAGTCTCCTAGTCAGGCACACGTCACAGGCAGAGAGGTCGCGCGATGCTGGAGCAAATCTTCATAACCATGACGCACGCCGTGGAAGGCGCGCCGGCCGTGGCGATGACAGCCTCGCTGGTGTGGGGAGTGCTTAGTATTCTGCTGAGCCCCTGCCATCTTGCGAGCATCCCGCTGATCGTGGGGTTTATCGGTCAACAGGGGCGGATTACGACGCGGCGGGCCTTCGGCATCTCGTTCCTTTTCGCGCTGGGCATCCTGGTCACAATCGCGGTGCTCGGCTTCATCACAGCGGCCGCCGGGCGGATGCTCGGGGAGGTGGGGCGCTACGGAAATTACATTGTGGCCGTGATCTTCTTCCTGGTCGGACTTCACCTGCTGGGTGTAATCCGGCTGCCCATGCCCGGCGCGGCCCAACCGGGCATGAAGCGGAAGGGGTTTCTGGCGGCGTTTATCCTGGGGCTGCTGTTCGGTATTGCCCTGGGGCCGTGCACGTTCGCCTACATGGCGCCGATGCTGGCGGTGACGTTCCGGCTGGCAGCGACAAACCTGCCGTACGGGATCCTCCTGCTGCTGCTGTACGGCGCAGGTCACTGCGCCGTGATCGTGCTGGCCGGCACGTTCACGGAGGCCGTGCAGCGCTATCTGGACTGGAACGAGAAGTCCAGGGGCACGGTCATCCTGAAAAGAGTCTGCGGCGGTCTGGTCCTTGCGGGCGGATTGTACCTGATCTACACGGCACGGTGAGGGAACACGAATGAGCAACCTACACGCCAGCATGAGGTGCCGATGACGCGTGCGCTGATCAATCCGGAACGTTGCCTCGCATGCGAAGTCTGTGAGGTGGAACGCGTGTGCGCTTTCCATGCAGTGATTCGCGAGGCGCGCATCGACAAGCCCTGGATCGATTTTCTCCGCTGCTCGGGTTGCCTGAAGTGCAAGCCCGTCTGCCGGGGGCAAGCCATGTCGTACGTCGTACAGCCCTGTACCGGAGGCCGCCGGATGAGCTGGTAGCACATTGACGCGCGGCACGTATTGTACTATAGTTCGACACATAACGAATCAATTAAGGGGAGCTGTAATGCCGGCTATAACCGAGAAGAAGGTCAGGAAGCAGGGGTTCTTTGCGATGCTAAAGGAGTCGATCGTGAAGAGTAACGAGGGGTGCGGCCCGGGATGCGGGTGCCACGCGGCTGACGACAAGAAGCCCGCCAGGGGCACTGCGGCTGCAAAACCGGCGCGGAAGGCGTAACAACCTATGTCGGTTTCCGATCCGGACAATGTACGCGCTGAGCGACGGCGGGAGGTGCTGGTTCTGGCCCTCGCCCCGGCGTTGATCCTGGCGTTGATCCTTGCGAGTTGGGGGTTGGCGCACTGGCGGATCGGACCGGACAGCCTGAACGCGGCCGTGGCGCTGGCAGGCATGTTGCTGGGGGGTGTCCCGCGGTTTATCGCGGGTTTTAAGGATGCGCTGCGCGGCCGGATCACGGTCAACGTGTTCGTGACCGTGGCACTGGCGACGACGGTGGCGGTCGGGGAGTTCCGTCCGGCAGCGGTCATTATTTTCATTATGGCCGTGGTCGGGGCGCTGGAGTCCTACACGCTGGACAAGACCCGCCGCGCGATCCGGGATCTGCTGCGTCTGGCGCCAGTCCTGGCGACGGTGCGGCGTGACGGTGTAGAGGTGCCGGTGCCCGCAGCGGAGTTGCAGGTGGGCGACATCGTGGTGGTGCGACCGGGCGAACGGATTCCGGTGGATGGCGTGGTCGCTGCCGGCGCGGGTGCCGTCAACCAGGCGCCCATTACCGGCGAATCCATGCCGGTGGAAAAGACCGCGGGGTCCGAGGTCTTCGCCGGTACGTTAAATGAGACCGGCCGGTTGGACGTGCGGACGGTCACGTGCGGCAGCGACACGACGCTGGCCCGTATCGTGCATCTGGTGGAAGAGGCGCAGGAGACTCAGGCGCCGATTCAGACGATCGCCGACCGTTTTACCGTGTGGTTCTTCCCAACGGTTCTCCTTCTGGCAATCATCGCCTACTTCACATCCGGTGATCTCAAGGTGGCGGTGTCGGTGCTGCTGGTCGCATGCCCCTGCGCGTTCGCCATTGCAACGCCGAGCGCGGTGAGCGCCGGGATTGCAAACATGGCGCGGCGACAGGTGCTCATTAAGGGCGGTGTATATTTTGAGTTGGCTGGCAAGATCGATACGCTGCTGGTGGACAAGACCGGGACGCTGACGTTCGGGCGTCCTACGGTCGAGGTTGTGGTGGCAGTGGATGGCGTGACGGAACCGGAGGTCGTCCGGCTGGCGGCGATTGCGGAGAAGTACTCGGAGCATCCGCTGGCCAGCGCGGTGTTGGCCGCCGCGCGCGCACGCGGGTTGGACGTGCCGGATCCCGAGGCGTTCAAGATCGAGGTCGGCTTCGGCGTTACGGCACGGAGCGTGGGCGAAGACATCGTGGTCGGCAAGGAGGATTTTCTGCGCGAAAGGGGCATCCAGGTGCCGCCCCGACTCACGGCGGAACTCGCCGCACAAGCCCGGCAAGGCCGCACGGCGGTCCTGGTGGCCCGCGGGCAGATAGCGGTGGGGTTGCTGGCCATTGCAGATGAAGTGCGTGCGGAGATGGGGCAGACGGTGGACCGGTTGAAGGCGCTGGGCGTGCGGCAGGTGCTCATGCTCACGGGTGACAATGCCGCAGTGGCGCAGGCTGTGGCCACGCAGGCACATCTGGATGGTTTTCGGGCAGGACTGTTGCCCGAGGACAAACAGCGGGTGGTCAAGGAACTGCGGGGAGCGGGACACATCGTCGCCATGGTGGGTGACGGGATCAATGATGCGCCGGCACTGGCGCTGGCGGACGTGGGCATCGTGATGGGCGCGACGGGGACGCACGTGGCGATCGAGGCCGCGGATGTGACGTTGATGAATGACGATCTGACACGCGTCGTAGAGTTCGTGGCGATGTCGCGCAAGGTGCTGCGGCGGATCAAGACGAACATTTTCCTGTCCATCATCTACAACGCCGTCGGGCTGGTGCTGAGCATGTTGGGGCTGCTGACCCCGGTTGTGGCGGTGATCTTTCAGGAGGCGGGGTGCGTCTCCGTCGTGTTGAGTTCGACGTTGTTGCTATGGGCGCGACCCGGGAGGCAAGGATGAACAGCGAGGCCATGAAAGCAACCCTGCGTGTGACCAAGGCGCTGGCCGACCAGCAGCGGATACGCATCCTGATGATGCTGGGGGCCGGGGAGTTGTGTGTGTGTCAGATTCTCGAGGTGCTGGGGCTGGCGCCTTCCACGGTCTCGAAGCATTTATCCGTCTTGAGTAATGCTGGCCTCGTGGATTCGCGCAAGGAGGGGCGATGGATGTACTACCGTTTGCCCGAGGGGAAACACGGCGCGTTTGCACGCCCCGTGTTGAATTGCTTGGCCGCCATGTTGGAGAAGGACGAAACAACGGTGAAGGATGCGAAGAAGCTGAAGGCGGTGGTTGCCGGTGATCCCACAAGGCTATGCCGGCGGCAACGGGAACGCTAGCAGGAGAGACAGGCATGCGAGACGGCGATGACAAGGTGTTGGCCGAACCTGTGGCGGGAACCCGTCCCTGGGGCGTCGGTCACATGGTTGAAAAGGGCGCCATGGTGGCCATGAAACAGTTTTCGGCGGGAGTATTTGAGGTGCCGGCTGCGGCGGCACCGAGTTGTTGCAAGGGCGGAAAGTTAAAAGGCAAAAGTTGCTGCGCGTGAAGCGCACGAAAGGGAGAGCAATTATGAACGAACATAACGAGACACAGAAGGAAGAAGCGGGGGCTTGCGGCCCCGGGTGTAACTGCGGAACATCCGGAGTCGGCCGGTGGCGGTGGGTGGTCGGGGGTGTCGTGCTGCTGGCGGCGTGCGCGCTGGTTGTACGGGCCGCGTCCAAGAGCAACAGTGCCCCGGTCGCGCCGGCGTCAACGGGGTTTGCGGCGTTGCCGCCCCCGGAACAGCCGGCCACGACCGATGTTGCGGCGAAGGCCGCGGCCGCTGCGGCCATCCAGGAACTTGCGGCCCTTTCCGAGTTAAACAAGTTGGCAGACGACATGATCGGTGTCTTCGTGTTCCTGCCAGGCACAAACGACGCGTCCGCGAAGATCCCGGCAGATCGAATCCAAGGCGCAGTAAAAACGATGGCGCCGCAGTTGAACGGCGGGAAAGTCGGCATCTTTACGCTCAAGGCCGGCACCCCTGATTACGTGCAGATCGCCAAGCAGATGCAAGTGCCGGGCGTGCTCGCGCTGGTCAAGGGCCGCGGCATGGCGCCGGTGATCGGCGATCTTACGGAGGCGAAACTGATCCAGGGGTTTGCCGCCGCGTCGAGCGCGGGTGGCTGCGGCCCTGCATCGAGCGGGTGCGGCCCTACGAGTTGCAAGTAGCGGGGACGCCATGGCAGAAATGCTGAAATGGGCGACGGAAGCGCTGCAGGGTGCCAGCATGGGGCCGATGGCCCTGCCGCTGGCGTTTCTGCTCGGACTGGTCAGTGCCGTGGCGAGCGCCTGTTGCACGTTGCCGGCGATGGGGATGCTGGTGGCCTACTCGGGCACGCGACAGGACACAAGCCGGCGCGCGGCGGTTCTGTCCGGGGTCTGGTTCCTGGTCGGCACGGTACTGGCGCTCGTGATCCTGGGCCTTGTGGCGGGGTTGATCGGGCGGACGGCGCAGGTCTTCCTTGGGCGTTACTGGAAACTGTTCGCAGGTTTCGTGGCGGTGCTCTTCGGGCTGGCCGCACTGAAACTGTTGCCGTTCAAGTTTCCGAGCCGCGTACCGAAGGATGGCGCGGAGGCCACGGGCAGCGGCAAGATGGGCGCGGTGCTGGGCGGGCTGTTTCTCGGTGGCGGGGTGGCGGCCTGTTCCCTGCCGTGCAACCCGGGGATCTTCATCGTCATCGGTGCCAGCGTGTTGATGGGAAAACTCGTGTGGGGCATGGTACTGATGGCCGCGTTTGCGGTCGGGTTCGGCTTGCCGCTGACCGCGCTCCTGTGCGGCGTCTCCCTGGGAAAGATGGCCATCCGGACAAGGAAGGCGGAGCCCGTGATTCGGCTGGTGGCCGGCGCGCTGCTTGTGTGCGCAGGGTTCTACCTGTTGGTTACGTTCTAGTAGGAGAGGTACAACATGAGCGAGAAGATCACGAAGCAACTTTCCTTTCTGGACCGGTATCTGACGTTGTGGATCTTCCTGGCCATGGGGATAGGGGTTTGGCTGGGGTATGCGCGGCCGTCCTTCGGCAACTGGATCGGTTCGCTGCGGCCGGAAGGAACGCAGACCAGTATTCCGATTGCTGTTGGGTTGATTTTGATGATGTACCCGCCGCTCGCGAAGGTGCGGTATGAGGAGTTGGGGGACGTTTTTCGCGACTGGAAGGTGCTGGGGCTGAGCCTGGTTCAGAACTGGATCGTCGGGCCGATTTTGATGACTGGGCTGGCGCTTCTCTTTCTGCGCGGGCAGCCGGAGTTCATGATTGGGTTGATCATGATCGGGCTGGCGCGGTGCATCGCGATGGTGATTGTGTGGAACGACCTGGCCAAGGGCGACACTGAGTACTGCGCGGGGTTGGTGGCGTTCAACTCGATCTTCCAGGTGTTCTTTTACAGCGTGTACGCGTGGCTGTTCGTGACGAAGTTGCCGCCGTTGCTCGGGATCGAGGGGGCGGTTGTGAACATCACGATCGGCCAGATTGCGCAGAGCGTGTTCATCTATCTGGGCATTCCGTTCATCGCCGGAATGCTGACGCGGCTCGTGCTGGTGAAGGCTAAAGGGAAGGAATGGTACCACGCGCGGTTCATCCCGAAGATTTCGCCCATCACGCTGATTGCGCTGATCTTCACCATCGTGGTGATGTTCTCCATGCAGGGGCAAAAGATCATTGCGAAGCCCGGCGACGTGGTGTTGATCGCGATTCCACTGCTGATCTACTTTGTGGTCATGTTTCTGGTAAGTTTCTGGATGAGCGCCAAGGCAGGGGCCAACTACGAAAAGTCAGCGACGCTCTCCTTCACGGCCGCGAGCAACAACTTCGAACTGGCGATTGCGGTGGCGGTGGGGGTGTTCGGGATTAACCACGGGGCCGCTTTTGCCGCGGTGATCGGACCGTTAGTGGAAGTGCCGGCGTTGATCGGGCTGGTGAATGTGGCGTTGTATTTCCGGCAAAAAGTCTTTATTCGGCAAGACCGGGTTTGAACATGAGGCAACAGAGAGAACGGAGGGGTGCCGATGTCTCAGAAACTACAGGTTCTATTTCTTTGCACTGGCAATTCGTGCCGGAGTCAGATGGCGGAAGGGTGGGCGAGGGCGCTCAAGCCAGGCGTGATCGAGGCGTATTCAGCCGGGATCGAAACACACGGGCTGAAACCGAACGCCGTGAAAGTGATGGCCGAGGCGGGGGTGGACATCTTTGGGCAGCGGTCCAAGCATGTGGACGAGTTGAAGGACGTGGCTTTCGATTACGTGGTTACGGTGTGCGGACACGCGAACGAG
>JBAXVM010000104.1:0-9112 GCA_037129105.1 bacterium | reverse complement strand
TGCCGCAGCGCACGCCGAGTCCCTGGTCATTGCCCCAGTGCATCTGCCACATGATCTGAATGCGGTCGCCGCCGGTCAGAGGGCGCGTCGCGCGCAGCACCGCCCACGGGATGCGGTACTCTAGGGTGTACCCCTTGCCATCGGCGTCCTTCAGATACGCCCCCTTCACCTCCGGCGGGTTCAGCGTGGGGTTCTGGAAGCCCAGCGTATAGAACGAGAAATAGCCGGCGGCCTTGTCCTGCGTGGAGTACCACATCCAGAGCATGTTCACGAACTTCTGCTGATCCGGCGGCATCTTGGGTCCGCCCTGTGTGGATACCGTGGAGCGGATGTCCGGGTTGGCGAGCAGGAAGATCTGGATCGCATCCGCGTTCCAGGACATGTTGACCTCACCGCCGAAGGTGTAGTTGTTGATCATGGGGGTCGGGTCTTTGACATGCGCGCCGAAGTAGAGGTACTCCTTGTCGTACATCATGGCGCCGCGGACCGAGTAGCTCTGCTTGCTCGACTCGTCGAGGTACATCAGGTTAACACCGGACAGATCCCAGTCGTCGAGCTTGCCGTCGATCGTCACGACCCCCGGAGTCGGGACCACATGGATCTCCGTGTGGTCCGCCTTGTTCACGAGCGCCACATACGCCTGCGCCGTGCAGGCTGCCAGCAGAACGCCGATGGCCAGTGTCAGTTGCTTCATGGTCAAGTCCTTTCCTGCTACACATTCATTCCGCACCGAAACGCCGTTTGTAGTGGCGCCGTCAGGCGCTTCCCAACGGTCCCGCAGGTCCCGTTGTACTTTGTGGCCATCCCGGCGCCGTTTGTTGTGGCGCCGTCAGGCGCTTCCCGGTAATGCGCCTCACCGCAGACGAGCCAACTTTTCTCAGATCCGTGACTTGTTCGCACGGGTCCCAAGTATGAACGTGGCATGGTAAATATTCAATCCGTAACTCCAGTAAGGCTAAAGGCTAAAGGCTGAAGGCTAAAGTTGTAGTTCACTTCAGTGGAAACAGAGGGGGCTTCCGGGTTTGCCACGACATCGGGTGCGCGGGTTTTTCAGGCGGGAAGTCGCAGGGGAATACCCGGAATCCGAATCGCAATCTTTATCATAATTGTAATCCTAATCTTGTTTCCCGAAGCAGGATTAAGATTACGATTACGATTCTACCAGTTCAGGTGGTGCTCGTCGTTGGACGAATTTGGAATTCCCCTCGTCCCCCGTCATCGTCGCCCGTAATCGTCCACCGAAAGCGCAAGTCCGGGTGACGATTACGGGCGACGATTACGGTCGACGATGGCGGCGTGCGCTTTCCGGTCGCGGCGGGCATGCGCCCTGGGTCTTTGTCTCCGGTCTTAATCTCGGGTCTTCGTCTTGCCATTGGAAAGATTAAGACCTGAGATGCGATCCAATACGTCTACGGCATCCCGGCCTTCAGCAACAACGTGACCCTGCAGTCCACTTCGAACAGCGTCTGGTGGTATCTGCGGAAAATGGGTGCCGGCACGCAGGATGTGGGCGTGGTGCAGGTGCAGGACAGCAACGCCACCAATGGCTGGACTTTCCGAGCCAAGGTCGGGTCGGTCAACAACGGCCACAATATCAACTGGATTTTCACCCCGCCCAACGGCGCGATGTTCCTGTTTAGGTAAGTACAGCGGGACCTGCGGGACCGCTGGTAAGGCTAACGTCTGAAGGCTGAAGGCTAAAGTTTTCGTTCACTTCAGCGGAAGGCAAGGCGAAAGACAAAGTAGAAAGACGAAGAGGATAGACAAAGTATGGTGCGCAAGCCTTACTTCGTCTTTTCTCTTCGTCTTTCTGCTTCGTCTCTTCGGCCCGTAATCGTCCCCCGTAGTCTTCGCCGTAGTCGTCCGCCGGAAACTGGAGGGCGGCAATCCCTTGCCGCCGCAGCCAACTGCGTTTTGCCGCAAAAACACAAAGAGCGCAAAGAAGCGGTTAGAAAACATGGGGTGATCTTTGCGTTTCGTTGCGTTCTTTGTGGTGAATAACTCTCACTTCTCCACCCCAACGGTCCCGCAGGTCCCGTTGTACTTTGTGGCAATCCCGGCGCCGTTTGTAGTGGCGTCGTCAGGTGCTTCCCTCTCTTAATCGTCCACCGAAAGCGCAAGTCCGGACGACGCGTACGTTCGACGACGGCGGCGCGCGCGTTCCGGTCGTAGCGGTCATGCGCTTGGGTCTTTGTCTCAGGTCTTAATCTCGGGTCTTAATCTTTCCGGTGGACAGATTAAGACCTGAGATTAAGACCGGAGATTAAGATTTCTTCCCGCCCTCGGCCCGGGGCGGGCCGGGGCAACGGTTGGGCGTTACGACGTGCTTGACTTCCCCCCCCTGCAGGCACGACACTTTCCGCATGGCCCTTCATGAAACAGCCGAACACGAACGCGCCGTGCTGGTGCAGGTGATCCATGGCCGGATGGATGTGGACGAGGCCGCGGATTCACTGCAGGAGCTGGGACGGCTGGCTGACACGGCCGGCATTGAGGGGGTGGGGCAGCTGACCCAGCGTCGCCCGCGCCCGGACGTCGCCACGCTGCTCGGCAAGGGGAAGCTCGAGGACTTGCGTGCCATTTGTGTCGAGCGGCAGGCCAACCAGATCCTGTTCGACAATGAGCTGACCTCCGTCCAGGCTTACAACCTGAACAAGAGCCTGGACGTGCGCGTGCTCGACCGCACCGAAGTGATCCTGCAGATCTTTGCGCGCCGCGCACGCTCCGCCGAGGCGCAGACGCAGGTCGAGCTGGCGCAGCTGCAGTTTCTGCTCTCGCGCATCCCGGTGCTGGAGGCGCAGCAGCGCTTCAAGGGCGGCATCGGCATGAAGGGCCCGGGCGAAAGCCACCTGCAGCTCCGCAACGCCCCCATGCGGCGCCGCATTGCAGAGCTGCGCAAGAAGCTGGAGCTGATTCAGGCGCGGCAGACCCGTCAGCGCGGCAAGCGCCAGTGGCCGGTGGTTTCGCTGGTCGGCTACACCAATGCCGGCAAGTCCACGCTGCTCAACCGGCTCACCGATGCGGATGCCTACGTGGATGACCGCCTGTTTGCCACGCTGGATACCAAGACGCGCCTGCTGCGCGTGGATGCCCACCGCATCATGCTCACGGACACGGTGGGCTTCATCCGCCACCTGCCACACGGGCTTGTGGCTTCGTTCCGTTCGACGCTTGATGTGGCTGTGCAGGCTGACCTGCTGCTGATCGTAGTGGATGCCTCGCACCCGCGCATGCAGGATCATCTGGACGTCTGCCGCGAGACGCTCGCGGAGATCGGCGCCGGCCATGTGCCGTCGCTGCTGGTGCTGAACAAGTGCGATCTGCCCGGCGCGGCCGAGTCGGTGGCGCACGCGCCCGAGCGTGTGCCGCAAGCCATCCCCGTGTCCGCCAATTCCGGGCTGGGGCTGGACATTCTTCGAGTGGCAATGGTGGAGGAACTTAAGCGATGCTGCACGTTGTGGCAACTCCCATCGGCAACCTCGGCGACCTGACGCCCCGCGCGTTGGAGGCGCTGCGCACCGCTGACCTGATCGCCTGCGAGGATACGCGGCGCACCTGGGCACTGCTCACGGCGCACCACCTGCCGCGCCCGGAGATGATCTCCTACCGGCAGGGGAACGAGGAGCGCGCCGGCGAGCAGCTGGTGACTGCGGTGCGCGCCGGGCGCAGTGTGGTGCTCTGTTCCGACGGCGGCTATCCTGGCATCAGCGATCCCGGCTACCGCCTGCTCCGGCGTGCCGCGCAGGAGGGGGTGCCGTTCGACGTGCTCCCCGGCGCCTCGGCCGTGGACGTGGCGCTGCTGCTTTCCGGACTGCCTACGTCGAGCTACACGTTCAAGGGGTTCCCGCCGCGGCGCCCCGGCGTGCTGCGGCGTTTCTTTGCCGACGAGCGCGAGGCGCAGCATACCCTGGTGGTTTTTGAGTCGCCGTTCCGTGTGGGCGCCACGCTAAAGGCCGCGCTCGAGGTGTTGGGCGATCGCGAGGCCGCAGTCTGCGTGGAGCTCACTAAGCAGCACGAACGCGTGGCCAGAGGCTTTCTCTCGGCGCTGGTCCAGCAGTTCGTTGGCAAGCCCATCAAGGGCGAGGTCACCCTCGTGATCGCCGGCGGCAACCCGAAATTTGCCCGCGCCGGCGGAGAGGATCCGGCGGAAGAGGACGGGGCGGAAGAGGACGGGGCGGAAGAGGATGCAGAGACCATGGAGGGCCGCAGTTGAAATCAGACAAAGGGTCACCACACGCAAACTTCGGGTCACCACACGCAAACTTCAACAATCAGCGTTCCTTGTTCGATATTCTTCGGTTCTCAAGAAACTAGCAGCCTGTCGGATTTAGCTCTGTGGAGTCACAAGCCGTCTGCCGACAAGGCTGCTAGTATTCGGAAACCCGCCGCCATGAGCAAAATCTACGCGCAAGTGGCAGCCCAAGACCAGGCAAAACAGCCAAATCCATGGTTTTGGTGCCATTCGCCAACCGTTTACGGCGGGTTTCCCTTACTAGGAGACTGTCGGCAAGAGGCTCCAGACCGATCCGAGGCCTAAGTCCGACAGTCTCCTAGGCCAGCATGACCTGTCCGCCGGTCACGGGCAGGGCCTGGCCGGTTTCGTAGCGCTGTTCCATCAGGTAGTAGATGGCGCGCATCACGTCCGGGGTGGTGCAGCCGCGTCCCATGGGGACCTTGGCTTCGTAGAACCGTTTGACATCCGCCACGGTCTTGGCGCCCGGCACCTTGCCGGTGCGCAGGTATTGTGCGAACAGGCCGTTCTGCGGGTCGGACCAGAGCGGCCCATCGAAGAAATTACCGGGGCAGATGGAGTTGACCTTGATGCCGTCCTCGACCAGCTCCATGGCAAAGCTCTGCGTGAGCCCCACGCCGCCGAACTTGCTTCCGGCGTAGGCACCGTTGCGGTTCGAGCCCTGCAGGCCGGATTTGCTGTTGATCTGGATGATGTCGAACCACGCCTCCGGGCAGGCCAGGTGCTGGAGGGCCAGGATGGGCGCCACGGCCTGTGCGCAGAGGAAGTACCCCTTGTAGTTCACGTTCGTAACAAAGTCGAGGTCGGCCACGGAGAGCGTCTTCACGCTGCCGGCGCGGAGCACGCCGGCATTGGCGACCAGCACATCCAGGCCGCCGAACGCGGTCACAACGGCGCTGATGGCGGTCTGGATGGAAGCCGGGTCCGTGACGTTCATGGCCACGCCCATGGCCGCATCGCGTTTGCAGGTTTCGTTAATGCGCTGTGCCGCAGCCGTGGCGCCGGCCGCATTGACATCTGCCAGCGCGACCCACGCGCCCTGCGCGGCGAGCTCGGCGGCGATTTCACAGCCAAACCCCTGCGCTGCGCCGGTGACCAGCGCAATCTTCCCGGACGTGCGGCCGCACCCGGTGTGAAACTCGGCCGTGACGGTCCCAAGATTTTCGACGCACACCTGCCGCGCGCCTGCCGGCACGTTGGCGCGCAGGGCTGCCACAAGCGTTTCCGGTGCGTCGGTGGCAGAGAGGCGCAGCTTGCCGGCTTCCGCCGTCGCCGGCCCGATGCGCAGCCGTGGCAGTTGTCCGTTGGAGGCCAGGATACCGCGTAAGGCTGGAAGTATGGTGAGCATGGTGCAGGCCCTCATGAGCTGGTTGTTGGCGTCCGTCAACCCTGCATGCCAGATTTTTGGTTCCGGACGCAGTCATGTTGACGTCACGAAAGGGATACGATACTATATTTTGCTCTTTGACCGGAAGTCTCCAGTTGATCGAAAGGTGAGTTGTCATGGCGAAAAGTAAAGTTACCAAGGTTGGCAAGATCGTCAAACCGGCGGGCAAGTCGTCGCAACCGGCCAAGGCCGTGGTGAAGACCATCGCCAAGCCGACTGCCGTGGTTGCGAAGCCGGCCAAGGCAGTTGTCTCTCCTGGAAAGAAG
This sequence comes from bacterium, assembly GCA_037129105.1. Lineage (GTDB taxonomy): Bacteria > Verrucomicrobiota > Kiritimatiellia > RFP12 > CAIWXQ01 > CAIWXQ01. The sequence continues at coordinate 3,207 of JBAXVM010000104.1, read as the reverse complement.
CCGGCTGCGGCTGCTGCGGCTGCGGCGTCGAAGGTACCGGCCCGGACCGTGCAGTTCAACAGCAAGGATCTGGAGCATTTTCGCAAGGAATTGCTGGTGCTGCGCGACCGCCTCACGGGGCAGGTGGCGAAGATGCGGCAGGATTCGCTCACACGCGATGACGAGGTGAATCCGGAAGAGGATGGCTCGGATGCGTTTGATCGTCTGTTTACCCTCGAGCGTGCGGGCAGCGATCAGGATATTATTTTCACGATTGACGAATCCATTCGTGCCATTGACGAAGGCGCCTACGGCGTGTGCGAAGCCTGCAGCAGCCTGATTGAAAAGCCCCGCCTGCAGGCGCTGCCGTTCGCCAAGAATTGCATCCAGTGTCAGTCGGAGATGGAGCGCGGCCGCAATAAAGGCGGCGTTCGCCGTCAGGTTCCTTGAGCATGGGGTTCCATCGCATGCGGCCTGGCGTTGTTGCCATCGCGGTGGTCTTGCTGGATCAAGCGACCAAGTGGCTGGTCCGGCAGACGTTTAGTTGCGAGGGTGCCCGGATCGAAGTGATTCCCGGCTTCTTTAATTTCTGCTACATCCGCAACCCCGGCGCGGCCTGGGGGATGCTCGCGGGCTGTCAGCTGTTTCTGATCATCTTCTCGCTGGCAGCGATGGTGCTGCTGGTCTGGCGTCGGCAAGCGCTGCTGGGGGATCTGCCCTGGCGCTGGCTGGTGCTGGGGCTGCTTCTGGGCGGCATCTGCGGCAACCTGATTGACCGCGTCTGTTTCGGATACGTGGTTGATTTCCTCGATTTCTACTACCGGACGTGGTCTTTTCCGGCTTTTAACGTGGCAGACTCCTCCATTTGCATCGGCGTGGGGCTCTTCATCCTGCTGCAATGGCTCGCGGAGCGGCGGAAAGCGTCCTAGCAGCCTGGTCGGACGTAGCCTTCTGGGAGTACAAACATTCTGCCGACCAAGCTGCTAGTTGGCAACCCGCGGGTAGCGACGGCGACGACTACGGTGGACGAATCCGGATTTTCCCGCGTCAGCCGTAGTCGTCGCCGTAGTCGTCCACCGGTTTCTGACGTTGCGAGACGTGTGCTGAGTAGTTACGTTCTCTTCTGCGGGCTTTCGTTTGACATTCAGTGTTCCTTGTTCGATATTCTGCGGTTCAGCAGCCTGGTCGGCACACAATTCGTGCTGCTCAAGCGCTAAGTCCGACAGCCTGCTGTCGGCCTGCCGGACGCAGGGCCCTTGATCGATCCGTGCTATGGACAGACTAGCCGACAATACAAATGTTCCCGCCGCCTGGTTCCTGGTTGGCGCGACGGCGGTTGGAAAGACCGCCGTGGCGCAGCATCTGGCGGAGCGCACGGGCGCGGCCATCCTGTCGGCGGACGCCATGCTGGTCTATCGCGGCATGGACATCGGCACAGCCAAGCCTGCTGCCGCGGAGCGCGGGCAAGTTCGCTATTTTGGTCTGGATATGGCGGATCCGGACGAACCATTTAGTGCCGGTGTTTGGCTGCATCGTGTTCGCGCCGAATGGATGGCGTCGCGTGATCTGCCGTGCCTGCCGGCGGGATCTCCGGCGGGCAGCGGCTTGCTTGTGGCGGGTGGCACGGGGCTGTACGTGCGGGCGCTGACGCAGGGGCTGGATGTGCCGGCGGCTGATCCGGCACGGCGGAGTTACTGGCAGGAGCGTCTGGCGCGCGAGGGGTTGCCGGCATTGTGGCATGAACTGATCGCGCGTGTGCCGCAGGCCGGGAATTTGCTGGCGGACCCGGAGAATCCACGCCGGGTTATCCGTGCGCTGGAGCATTTCGACAGTCATGGTGCGCTGCCGGCTGGCTGGCGAACCGTTCCGCGCCCGCGGCTGGTCGGGCTGCACCTGCCGCGTGTCTCCCTGCACGCGCGGATTCTGGCGCGCGTCGAGCGGATGTTCGGCGACGGCTTGATTGAGGAGGTACAGTCCCTGCGCGCCCGTTTTCCGGCGTGGGGACGGCAGTCTCACACTTCCGGAAGTGTGAGAACGGTAGCACAGCCGGCAGCGCCTGGCAAAAGCGGCGTGGGTGCGGATGACATTGTGTCTGGCGACGGAAGACCGGCGCAGGCCGGGTCGTGCGAGGGGCTGGCTTGTACGGCCTGCCAGGCCATCGGCTATGCCGAGGTTTGTGACCTGCTTGACAATCGCATCTCCCGGGAGCAAGCTATCGCGCAAATCGCAGCACGTACCCGGCAGCTTGCCAAACGGCAGGAGACGTGGTTTCGGCACCAGGCCGAGGTGACCTGGATTGAAATCACGCCGGAGGAACCGGTGGCCGATATGGCCGCGCGCGTGCTGGCAGCCTGGAGTGAACATGGCCCAACCCCCATCCGGTTGTCGTGAGGAAGGTACAGCCTATCCGGCCGCGCCGCTGACCGTGCGCGAAATGCTGCCGGGGTTGCGCCCGCGCGAGGCGCTGGTCATGCGCGGTGCCGAGCAACTCCCCGACGATGCCCTGCTGGCCATCCTGCTGCGCAGTGGACGCCGCGGGCGCAACGTCGTTGACCTGGCCCGCGATGTGCTCCAGGCGTTTGGGGGCCTGGGCGCGCTGTCGCGCGCCACGTTCGAGGAGATCAAGGCCCGGCGTATTTCCGGCCTGGGGCCTGTTAAGGCCATGGAGATTGCCGCGGCACTGGAACTCGGCCGCCGCGCCGCTGCGCAGACACCGGCGGCAGAGGCCCCATTTGTTCGCGATCCGGAAAGCGTGGCGCAGCAGTTGCGCCCGCTGGTGGGCAAGCTGCGGCAGGAAGTTTTCTGGGCGCTGCTGCTCGACACGCGCAATCGCCTGATCGGCCGCCCCCAGGAGATCTCCCGCGGCCTGCTCGATTCCAGCCCTGTGCACCCGCGCGAAGTTTTCAGTACCGCCATCCGGCATGCCGCCGCCGCCATCATCCTGGCGCATAACCATCCTTCCGGCGACCCTGCGCCCTCACCCGAGGATCTGCGCGTGACGCGCCAGCTCGTAGAAGCCTCGCGCATTCTCGGCATCCGCGTGCTCGATCATGTAATTGTCGGCCGCGAGACCGACCTGCGCCCCGGCCACCTCAGCTTGCGTGAAAAAGGCCTGGCCACGTTTGACGGCGTCTAGCAGCCTGTCGGACTTAGCCTTCTGGAAGTACAAACCGTCTGCCGTTGCTGGGGAAGGCGCTGGCGGAGACCGTCGGGCACTTTTTTCCCAAG
>JBAXVM010000103.1:0-9180 GCA_037129105.1 bacterium | reverse complement strand
CATGATTCATGATTCCTTATTCGATATTCGATATTTCTCCCGGAAGTCCGACAGGTTCCTAGTCTGCAAACGTGAGCAGCTTCCGGATCTCCTCCGGCCAGCGCTCCTCGTCCGGGGTTTCGATGATTAGAGGCATGTTTTCAAAAAGCGGATTACGCATGATCTGCCGGAATGGTTCCCAACCCAGATGACCTTCGCCGAGCGATTCATGCCGGTCCACGTGTGTGTTGAAAGCGGCCCGCGAGTCGTTGAGGTGCATGCCGCGCAGGCAGGAGACCCCCACAGTGCGGTCGAAATCGTCCAAGGTGCGCTGCCAGCCGTCCCGTGTGCGGATATCGAATCCGGCGGCAAAGGTGTGGGCCGTGTCGAGGCAGATGCCGACCCGCGAGCGGTTCTGCACGCCAGCGAGGATGGCGGCCAATTCCGCAAATGTGGAGCCCAGGCAAGCACCTTGTCCGGCCGTGTTCTCAATGACCACGATCACGTCGCGGGTCTGGCGCAGGGCTTCGTTGATCGACTCCGCCACCCGCGCGCAGGCCGCCATCGGCTCCAGCTTGCGCAGATGGCTGCCGGGGTGCAGGTTCAGCATGCGCAACCCCAGCTCTTCGCAGCGCTGGAGTTCGTTGATAAAGGAGGCCAGCGCTTTGGCATGGGCGGCTTCGTCCGGGTTCGCCAGATTAATCAGGTAGCCGGCATGCGGCAAGATCTGTTGCGGCGTGTATTGGTTGGCCAGCAACCCGGCGGCAAACTGTTCGCGACCGGCAGACGAGAGCGGTGGCGCATGCCACTGCACTTGATTCTTGGTAAACATGCCAAAGCCGGTTGCGCCTACGGCCGCGGCATTCACCGGCGCCTGCGCAACCCCGCCGCCAATGGAAACGTGCGGACCGACAAAGTACATGGGTGCTCCTTGTTGGATCGTAACCTAAGTAAGCGCTCCGTGCGCGGGCAGATGCAGATGCCATGTCGGGCCGCAACCGCCCGCGCGCGGAGCTCGCGGGCCACCTTCAAGAAAGCCACCGCGAACATGGACTTTTCCTTTAGCAGTTCTCATTATGGCTCCCGGCGGGTCCGGCGGCCCCGCCCTACCTGCCCAATTCGTGGCGTTTCTGGTAGGGCGGGGCCGCCGGACCCGCCGCGATTACGCCATCATGCGAACTGCTGCTTTCTCTTGCACCTTCTTGACACAGCATGCTCCGTCATGCTATTTGTAGACCCGTTTTCAAGCGCATGTGGGCGCTTAGCTCAGCTGGTTAGAGCGCTGCTTTCACACGGCAGAAGTCACAGGTTCGAGTCCTGTAGCGCCCACCATATTCGCGTTTCAATATTTTTCTCTGAATCTGACCTCGATCTGTTCCAAAGCACCCGCGTCGCGCACGAGGTCCAATTGGCAGTGCGTCTGCAACACCTGCCGCAGGCCGCGTTCGGTCACGTGCGCACGGAAAGCCTCGTCCGCTGGAAACGCATTGCCCTGTTCGTCCACGGCGGCAAAGCGGAAGGCGGCTGCGATGCCGCGACAAATCGGTGCGATGTTGCCGCCGGTCGCCTGCACCAGGCGCAGCGCGCCCAGGAAGCGGTCAGCTGGCGCGAGTTTTCGCGGCAGGTCGCGCCCCACCCGGAAGACGGTGTCGCCCAGGGCGCGATTGCCGAAGCGGCGCAGCAGGTCCGTCACGTGCTCCTGCAGATCTGCCAGGGTGAAAGCCTGTGGATATCGGCTGGCCAAGGCCGCGGCCGTGGTTTCCATGGCCGCACGCGTGGCGCCCGACACCGCCGGGTCGGCGGCGGCCTGCCAGATAAACGCATGCCCTCGCAGGAACCCTTCGCAGGCGCAAACCGCGTGGCCCAGATTGTGGATATAGAGCTTGCGATCCACATAGGCGGCAAAGTGCGGCTTCAGGTCAAGCCCCTCGACCTGCGGCACGTCGCCGACAAAGCCATCGCGGTCCGCGATGATGTGGTTGTAGGCCTCACCCCAGACCTCCAGCGGGTCGCGCGCCCGCACTTCGGCCGGCATGATCGGCACCATCTTGCCGATGCTGGTCTCCACCAGCCCCACGCGCTCTGCGAGTGGGAAATCCGCCGGAAGTTCCCGGCGCAGCGTGTCGCGCGCCACGTCAGCCGCGTGATGCAGGTTTTCGCACAGGATGATGGAAACCGGCCGCGTCCGGCGTGACAAGCCCGGGGCCATGGCGGACAGCACACGCGGCAGCACGCCGGCCCCGACCGAGGTGCCGATCACATCGGCGCGTGCCACGGCATCTGCCACCGCAGGGGCATCCTGTGCGGCAATGGCGTCCACATGCTCGATCCAAAATTCGCAGGGGGCATCCGGCGGAAGGTCATCCTTCACCACCACGCGGTACGAGTGCCGCGAATGGAGTGCCCGGACCACGTCCGGCAGCGCATCCACGAACAGCACGTCGTAGCCGCCCCGGGAAAACAAGGCTCCGGCCAGCGAGCGTCCAATGTTGCCCGCGCCGAAATGCAGGTAGAGAGGTCGTTTCATTTTCATTTTCAGTCTCGAGATCCGTTCTTATACCTGGCGTGGAAACGTGACACGCGGCGCGTGGCGCTTCCATCCGGCCGCCATGTGCGCCGCCAGGTCGTCCCACGGGCGCACGCCGCTGGTGGCATCCGGCTTTTCCACGCTGGCCGCGCCGACGGCCACCGCCATGCGCACCGCATCGTCCGGCGGCAGCCCCCTGACCAGCGCAGCCAGAAAGCCGGCGATCGTGCAATCGCCGGCGCCGGTTGTGCCGGCCACCTCGACTTCAAAGCAGGTGGCATAACAGGAGACGTCATGCCAGGCAACCGGATCCGGCGCCGCGGCGCCGCAGGCTTGCAGACGTGACAGGTCGCGGGTGGTCTGCAGATAGACGCCGTCGCTGCCAAGTTTGATCAGCACCATGGCTGCGCCCAGGTCAAGCGCATGGTCAGCGACTTTCTGCACTTCGGCCACCGACAGTCCGCCCAGCGGAATGTCGCGTGCTCCCGGCAGGCGCATGGCTTCGCTGCGCGGCCGGTCCAGCATATAGACCAGTTCGTCCAGGCTCGGAACAAACACGTCGACCTGCGGCAGGACCCGGCTCAGGATGGAACGCCAGTCGGCCTGACCGGCAGGTGTTTGTGGATCGGGCAGCGAGAGGTCAAGCGAAGTCGTCAGCCCGGCCTTCTTCGCATGCAGCAGGAGCGCGTGCAATTCGGCTCCGTTTCCGGCGTACATGCGCTTCATCAGCGACGGGTAGCCGAAGTGCAGCAGGGCTGCGCCGGCGAGCATTTCGGGTGGCAGGTCGGCGGCGCCAAACCGGTCGTTGGCGCTGGGGCAGTGCAGAAAGATACGGTCATACCCGGCCGGGCTGAGCACGACCGAATAGGAGGTGGCGGCCGCAGGGTCAATCAGCAGGCCGTTCGTCGGCGCGCCGGCATCGCGGAACATTTCCCGCACGGTGCGTCCAAAGGCGTCATCACCCACTTTGGCCACCAGGCGCACCGGCATGCCCAGGCGATGCAGCGCCAGCCCGGTGTTGGCTACGGCCCCGCCGGTGGCAATCACGGTCGGGCCGACTTCCACCAGTTTGCCGGGAACCAGCAGCGTGTCCAGGCTTGCCGCAATTTTTGGAAAGGCTGGGATCAGGTCGAGACAGACGTGACCGGCCACAACAATGGTTTTCATCAACAGTGCTCCTGTGGGACCTCGCCCCCATGAAAGCGACAAGTATATCCATCTGCGCACGCCAAGTCGAAGGCGAAACCATGCGCCCCTTTCATTGGCTGCACCCGCGGTTCTTGGATGGCGCACTTGGCAGTCTGACGACGGTAGGGACGGCTTTACGCCGTCCACTTGCTTGGCAGTCTGACGACGGTAGGGACGGCTTTACGCCGTCCACTTGCAAGCCATGCACCAGTAGACGGCGTAAAGCCCTCTCTACCCAAGACAAGTCCACGAAAAGGGGTTGCCCCGCACAGCGTCCCAGCGCGCGGTCGACAGCTATGCCGGAACCGTTTATATTTCCGTGCATGCGTTACGCCATTGTCACAGACATCCACGCCAATTTGCAGGCGTGGGAGGCGGTGTTGCGGGACATCGCCAGCAACCGCGTGGATGGTATCGTTTGCCTGGGGGATGTCGTCGGCTACGGCCCCAATCCGGCAGAGGTGCTGAAATCCGTGCATCGCCATGTCGATGCGCTGGTGCTGGGCAATCACGACGCGGCACTGTGTGGCCATCTGACGCCGGAACTGTTCAACGATCGCGCCCGTGATATCCTGCTCTGGACCCGGTCGGTGCTGGCGCCGCACGCCACGGATTTCATTGCCGACTGGCCCCTGGTATTGATTGGCGAGGGGTTTCGCTGTGCCCATGGCGATTTTGCCGTGCCCGGCGCCTTTAATTACGTATTTGAGGCGGGCGAAGCCCTCCCGTCCTGGCAGGCCACGAGCGAGCCGCTGCTGTTCGTGGGACACACCCACATGCCGGGAATCTTCGTGATCGGCGCCAGCGGCACACCGCATTTCCTGGATCCCCAGGACTTTGTCGTCGAGCCCGGCAAGCGCTATTTGGTCAGCGTTTGCTCTGTCGGATTTCCGCGTGACGCCGATCCGCGCGCCGGCTACTGCATCTATGACACCGGCGATCAGTCCGTGGTCTGGCGGCGCATTCCGTTTGACATTGATGCCTATCGGCGCGCCCTGGCCGCGGCCGGACTGCCCGGCCTGGCGGACAGCTTTATGGAGCGTGATCCGCTCTCTTCGCTTTGTCCGATTCGCGCGCAACTCGACTTCTCGCCTGCCACACGCGTCGAGATGCAAACACAACATGCCGTGGCGGAACAGGATCTGGCGCGCGCACTGCGCCGCCGGGTTGCCCGCTGGAAGTTGCTGGCCGGCCTGCTGCTGCTGCTGGCCCTGCTGTTGGGCGGCACGTTTCTGTGGCACACGGATCCGCCGCTGAATCTGGGACTGACTGTACCGGCGGATGCCCTGGCGCCTCGCCGCGTCAGCGCGGCTGTGCCTGCGCCCGATGGTCAGATGGAAAACCTCCTGGCCGCCATCCCCGCGGTTGCCACAGGCGCAGAAATCTCCGGCTGGCGTTACCTTTTGGCAGACCGCACCCGGCAGTCCATGGCGGTGTCCAATGCCTGTCTGCAGATTATCAGCTCAAGTCCTGACGGGCGCATCCGTCTGGAGTCTGCACCGGTTGATCTTGCCGGGTCCGATATTCGGCGCGTCTGCCTGTCCGGTCGTGTTCGCACCAGCGCGCAATTTTCCGGCACCCTTGAGCTGGTGGCGGACCTGGTCTGCGAGAACGCCGAGGGGAATCGCACGTCGCACGCACGCCGGGAAGTCAAGGGTTTCCGTTTCTCCCGCGCCGGCTGGACCCACACGCAAAAGACCTTCGACCTGCTCAAGGACACCCGCTATGTCACGCTGGCCATGGAAGGCATGTTTACCGGCTCGGTGGAAGTCGCGGAAATCTCTCTGACACCCGTTGTCAAACGCTAGAAACCTATCGATGGTCACACAACGGGATTCCTGCTTGAATCTGTTTGCGATGTAACAGTTGCAGCCATTCTCACACTTCTAGAAGTGTGAGAATGGCAGAAGAACGATGGTTCACCCGTAATGGGTCAGTTATGTGATGTCGGCGGTAAACCGCGTAGCACTGGTATCACTCGCGGCGCGTCCAGCGGCCGCGCCCTACCTTGCTTTCGACGCGCCCAGGTAGGGCGGGGCCGCCGGACCCGCCGCCCGCCGCCATCACATAACTGACCCATTACGTTCACCCGACAAATCAACTTGGAATGACATGCCGTTTTCGCTATTATCTTTGCCTTTCGGAGCGGATAGGACGTTCCTGCCGCCCACGTACGTAACAGGAGTTCATGGTATGGCTAAGATCAACTTTGGCGGCACAGTCGAAACCGTTGTCACGCGCAAGGAATTTTCCCTCAAGCGGGCGCAGAAGGCACTCAAGAACGAAGTCGTGGCCATCATCGGCTATGGCGTTCAGGGTCCTGCACAGGCGCTCAACATGAAGGATAATGGCATCAAGGTCATCATCGGCCAGTCCAAGGCTTTCCCCCGCGACTGGGACCGTGCGGTCAAAGACGGCTGGGTGCCCGGCAAGACGCTTTTTGATATTGAAGAGGCTGTCGAGCGCGGCACCATCATTCAGATGCTCGTGGCTGATGCGGCCATGAAGGCGGTCTGGAAGATCGTCGCACCCCGCCTGACCGCCGGCAAGGCCATCTACTTCTCGCATGGCTTCGGCTACGTCTACAACCAGCTCACCACCGTGAAGCCGCCTGCAGACGTGGATGTGATCCTGGTCGCCCCCAAGGGCTCCGGCACTTCCGTGCGCCGCAACTTCCTCTCTGGCGTCGGCATCAACTCCAGCTTCGCCGTGGCGCAGGACGCCACCGGCCGCGCGCTGGAACGCGTCCTGGCTGTCGGCATCGGCATCGGCTCCGGCTATCTCTTCCCCACTACGTTCGAGCATGAAGTCACGAGCGATCTCGTGGGCGAGCGCGGCGTGCTCATGGGCGCCCTGGCCGGCATCATGGAAGCCCAGTACGACGTGCTGCGCGCCAACGGACACTCCCCGAGCGAATCCTTCAATGAGACCGTTGAGGAGCTGACCCAGAGCTTGATCCGCCTCGTGGATGAGAACGGCATGGACTGGATGTACTGCAACTGCTCCGCCACGGCCCAGCGCGGCGCCCTGGACTGGAAGCCCAAGTTCAAGAAGGCCACCCTGCCGGTCTTCAAGGCACTCTACCAGGCTGTGAAAAGCCAGAAGGAAGCCCGCCGTGTCATGACGTCCTGCGGCGGCCAGGATTACAAGCTGCAGCTTGATAAGGAACTGCGCGTGATCCGCGATTCCGAGATGTGGACCGCTGGCGCGGCCGTGCGTTCGCTGCGCCCCAACGAGAAGGCCCGCGCCAATGCCGGTTGCGCGACTGGCGTCAAGGGTCGCCAGGGGAACTAGCAGCTTGTCGGGAATGGCACTTGGTCGGCACGAATCATCTGCCGACTAAGCTACTAGTTTTTTGGAAACCGCAGAATGTCGAACAAGGAACTCCGAATGTCGAATTTCGCATACGGCGATTTGTAGATTGTATTTTTTGCCGCTGTGATCGTTCTACATTCGGAGTTCCTTGTTCGATATTCTGCGGTTTCGTTCAATAGGAGCATCCCTCTGCTAACGGGAGATCCCCAATGGTCATCGGCCTGGCGCATGTCTGCTTCCTCGTCTCGGACCTTGACCGCGCGCTGGAGTTCTATCGCGACAAGCTGGGATTCCGTGTCGCGTTCGAGTTTCGCCGCGAGGACGGCACGCGCTTCGGGGTCTACCTGAAGACCGGCCCGCGCACGTTCATCGAGCTATTCACCGCCGAACTGGCCCCGCGCGCGGAGAAGCAGAGCTACGCCCACATCTGTCTGGAAGTGGACGATGTCGCCCGCACCGTGACCGAATTGCGCGCCAAGGGACTGGAACTCACCGAGCCGTTTCTGGCCTGTGACCAGTCCTGGCAGGCGTGGCTCTCCGACCCGGATGGCAACCGCATCGAACTGCACGGCTACACGCCCGCCAGCTGGCAGGCGCCGCACCTCGGAACCTGACGGGAGTAGCCGAGGATTTCTCCATCGCGTTCTGCCGTCAGGTTCCGAGTCCTGCCCCTTCGGCTCAAGACAAGCCTTGCATACGGGCCAATCTGACGCGCTTCCCATCGGGCGGCTGCGCCGCCGGTACAGCGGGACCTACGGGACCGCTGTTTGGTTGGCAGGAGACGCATTGGATCAGCGGGTGCGCAGCCCCCGCTGTACTGCGCGGGACCACCTGGATGGATCACGAGCGGGAGGTATGAACGAACCGCGCCGATGCTGACGACACTTCCGCGTGCCAGACGAGTGCTTTTTCTGCGACTGCGTTGCTTCACCGTCTAACTGCTTAGTCCCACCCTCCTTAGTCGGTTACGCCCCTGATGTGCGCGCTTTCCTCATATGCAGGTCGAAGCGGCGCTGCAGACCGAGCACGTAAACCGGCGACCCGGTTCAGGCGGGCGCAGAGGGTGGCGAATGTGTGGTGGGTAGGCATGTGGTGGTGTGGCGCTATTTTCTGTTTTGATGCCTGCCCCTTATTCGTCTCGAATGAGAAATGTCCAATGTCGAGATACGGTCCGTCTGGCGCGCAAGATAACCGGTGCCCCAGCACCAATGTAGAGAAACTGTGATCATGATGGGAACGGTTATTTGTGTCCGTGCCCAAGCCGCGTGCAACCTTACCGACCGCGCCAGTCCCATATCGCCCCCCCTTCTGGCAATAGATCATCGTATGTGTCGCCGTGGTTGGATTGCCGTCTCAATCCGATTGGCCCAGTATCCAGGCCTGCGTTTGCAATGCGAGATCGCGATGATCCAGATGTGGTCCTGGTGGTGAAGGTAGACCAATATGTAAGGGAAACGCCGCGTCAGATATCGACAGGTACCATCGGGTCGCACAGGCCATCGCCCCGGAAACTCGCGGACGGTCTCAATGGAGGCTTCCACCTCGGCTTCAAAGTCAAGCCCAAGTCCAGGACTTCTTGCCTCGTAATACGCCACGGCCTCCCACAACTCGACCTCTGCCTCGCGCAGAATTGTCGTGCCGTTCATCGGTACTTGGCCTTGATGTCAGCGAAAACAGCATCCGCAGGACGTCCCGTTGCCTTGCCCTCGCGCACCATTGCAACCCGTCTTTGGATTTCCTGTTCCTGTTCGGCCCCAAGGTCCAGATCGGCGGTATCGTCGAGACTCAGTATCAGGTCGTGCGCCAGACTTGCGCGTTCACTCACGGAAAGTCCCAGCACTTCACTCCGAATCTGGTCAACCGTTACACTCATAGTGGGAGGGTAGCATTTGCTTGACCCTGCATCAACACCTATTCTGGCCATTCTCCGGCGGTTCTGCTATGTTTCCCCAATGAATGTGACGCTCCACACCAGTTCCTGCGGATCCATACCCCTTGTGTCTAAAAAGCGATTTCTTATCGCGTATTATGCGTAATCGCGGCGGGGCCGCCGGATCCGCCGTCGAATCAGGAGATGGCGGGCTGGTTCCAGCGCGGGGCGGGGTGCAAGGGGTGTGGAGGGGCAAGTAACAGGACTGTGGCAAGCGGCGGGTCCGGCCATTCGACTTCGC
>JBAXVM010000102.1:0-9195 GCA_037129105.1 bacterium | reverse complement strand
TGCAATGGCCGCATAAACGGTAGGGACGCACCTCCGGGGCGTCCGCAAGGAAATGCGCGAGGTAGGTTTTCGGACAGGCTCTTAGCCTTCTGAGAGTACAAACCGTCTGCCGACCAAGCTAAAGGACTACACATGAGTACCATGAACAAACTCCGATACGTCCTGGCCATCGGCTGCGTTGCTTCCCTTGCAACCGCAGCAATAGGCGAAGTGGCACAAACCGATGCCCCCCTCCGCCTTCGACGGCAACGATGACTTCATCACCATGAAACCGTCGGCGCAGATGCCGGACGTCGGCGACTTTACCGTAGCGCTGTGGACCTGTGTGCAGCCGCGAAAACCGCAGGTCAACGGCAGCGGCGCCTGGGTGGACCGGCAGTACATTCTGGATGCCCACTCCGACGCCGAGTCAGGCCAATACCAGACCGGCTTCTTTCTGATATATGATTTCACGTATCTCGACGGAAAACTGCTGGAGAGCACCTACAGCCGGGAAGTTCGCCGGAACGATCCGCTGGACCTCAACCACACCTGGAGCATCGGCACGTTCGCAGGGAACAACCAGCCCGGGGGAGGTCCAAGGGTCAATTACTCGTTCCAAGGGCTGCTTGACGAAGTGATGGTTTTCAACCGCGCGCTCGCAGAGGATGAAGTCGAACAGCTTTTCGAATTGCAGAAGTGATCGAATAGTTTTTCGCGCTACAAATTTTCCTTGGCGATGAAAATTCCCTTGTCAACCTTCGCGAAAAAATTCTTGTAAAAAACCGCGTCGTCGATCTGCTCGACGTCCACAGGATTGCCCCGGTTATCCAAAGTCTTACGCTGGAAGTTAACACGCACACGCGTTTGGTCTCCGAAAAGCGAAACGTTTGCCGTTGCCTCGATTAATGCATTCTTTTTCCAGGATGCGCTGAGTGCTCCTGGAAGTCCGAAAAGTGCCGTCATCAGGACAGTCTTGCCGACGGCTTCTCCGCTGTCCGCCACATCAACCTCTTTGCTGCCAGTCAAGTAACCAAGGTTTGAATCCGCGCTCTTGATAATGAATCCTTCGTCCTGCAAGACATTCAGCACGGCCTTCAGCGCACTGGTTGCGTCCTTGGTCTCGTAGGTCCGGGTCTGGAATTCACGTATCTGAAACTGTGTCTGTGCCGGTTGCTTGCGACCGCTGCTTACACAACCCAGCATCACCCCCATGCACGCAACAAGCGCAGGCACAAGCAACCGCATGTTCTTCATAGCCGTTTCCTTAACAAAATCAGAATTTACTGGAGTGGTAGGAGAAGGTATCGACCATTCCGGACTTATCGAACTTAATTATCACTGTCAATGTGCGCTGTGTAGAACTGGACGCGCCCGCATTGCGCGAGTAGTTTGCACTGACCCCACCAAGAAGCAGGGTTGGGCTCAGGAACGCGGCCGCGCCGGCTGCACCACCAACGCCCACGCTGCTATTTGAGTAGGATGCCTCGGTTGCGATTTTGTCGTACACCCAGGTCTCATTGCCATCCTTGTCCTTTGTCACAATATTGGGCGAACCTAATGAGGTAGCCACATCCGCCTGACTCTGTCCCTTACGGATCTCCTTCTGCACCACACCCACGGTCAAGGCGCGCTCATTCGCGCTTCCAAGATCCGCCGCATGGCTCGCGCCGCTGACACAACCTGACTGTGTTGCAGCACAAACCGCCAACAATACTCCGCAAAACATGAGCTTCTGCATTTGATTCCTCCCTTTCGCGCCTAGCGTCGCATTGGTAACGCATGGATACATAAGAATTGAGGTACCTTACCAAATTTATAATGGCTGAGAAAAGAATTTATTGTGAATCGACGCGGGGTGGTAGACCATGGTCGCCGTCACGCATATGATGACATGGGCGGATCGGGTCAAACACAAGATTTTCGCCCTCGCCCGCCGCCACGACTCAGTGCCCCACTACCGGGGTCGCCGCCACAAGCCGCGCCAGAAAAGCCAGAGCGCAAATCGCAGGCGTGCCCAGAATCCCGGGCGCGGCTCGCTGCGGGAACGAACCGGAAAATCATCCCGGCGCATGTAGTCTCTGTCGGTAAGGCCCATAAGATCAGGGGCAGGGGTCAGAGGTCAGAGGTCAGAGGTCAGAGGTCAGAGGTCAGAGGTCAGAGGTCAGAAATTTTCGCACGTTTTTATTGAATCTCCAATCTTCCATTTTCACTCTTCAATCTTCAATAATCTAAACCCCAGTTCCCTGAACTTCCGCTGCAGCGCGGCGGAAGCGTGGTGCAGGCGCACGGCGGTTGCTGCAAATTCGCGCCGCATGGGGTACTCCTTGCGCTGCCGGTCAAAGGCTTTAGCGCGTGTCGCAGCGTCCGGCACACAGCTGGCGCGCAGGCGTTGATCATCTGCCAGTATGTCATAGACTGCCAATACCGCCTCTCGCAGCACATCCTCGTCCAGCCGGCCGGCGGCATCACCGCACCATTCCGGCACCGGCGGGGTTGGGAGCTGTAGCCGGAAGGTCGGCGCCACGCCCAGCACTTTGCAGGCCTGCTCGTAGACCTGCATGGTGCCGTTGACCTTACCCTCATACGAATGTCCCGCAATATGTGGCGTGGCAAGGTCCACACGCGCCAGCAGGTCAGTCCGGTAGTTCGGCTCCCCTTCCCACGTGTCGATCACGGCATGCGCTACGCGACTTCCCAACACCTCCAGCAACGCATCGGTTTCAAGAACCTCGCCGCGGGCCGCATTGACCAGGATCACGCCCGACCGCATGCGCGCAAAGGCGGCGCGGTCCAGCATGTGGAACGTGCGGTCCGGTCCGTCGTGCGTGAGCGGCACGTGGCAGGTGAGGATGTCGGAGGCAGCCAGAAGCGCTTCGAGTGCGACAAACGACTGTGCCTCCGCATCTGCCGGATCGCGCTGCCGCGGCGGATCGCACGCCAGCACGCGCATGCCCAGCGCGCGCGCCTTGGCGCACACCTTGCGGCCGACATTCCCCACGCCGATCACCCCCAGCGTCTTCCCCTCCAGCCGGAAGCCGTGTTTCCCGCCCAGCCAGAGCAGGGCCGCGGTCAGGTAGTTCGACACGCTCTCCGCGTTGCACCCGGGGGCGGCGCTCCAGGGGATGCCGGCCTGTTCGAGATACGGAATGTCGATGTGGTCCGTGCCGATCACGGCCGAGCCGTAGAAACGCAGGCTGCTGCCGGCCAGAAGCTCACGCGTCACCCGGGTGGTCGACCGCGTGATCAGCAGATCCGCCCCGCGCACATCCGCCGCCGTGATGGCGCGCCCCTCGCGCAGCGTCACCTCGCCAAGCGTCCCGAACGCCTCGGCGGCAAAGGGCATGTTATTGTCGCAAACCACTCTCATGCCTGCACCTCAACCCAATTCGCGTTTGATTCCCGCTTTCCTGAGTGCCCCATGCAATAAAGAAACTCACCATTGCCCCTGATGCACGGCCTCGGCCCGGAAGCGCGTGCGCGGATCCGGGAACTCGGCGGGGCGTCCCAGCGCGATGGCCGCAAACGGCAGGATGGCCGCCGGGATGCCGAACTGCTGCCGGATCGGACCCATGCGCTCCTCGTTGGGATGCACGCCCAGCCAGCAGGCGCCCAGGCCCAGCATCGAAGCAGCCAGCAGGATGTTCTGCACCGCGGCGGAACAGTCCTGGATCAGGTAGGACTCCAGGTTGCGGTGGGTGCGCGCCAGATCGCCGCAGACCACGATGGCCGCATCAGCTTGTCGCAGCATCGGACCGTTGGGGAGGACATCCGCCAGTTTGTCCAGCGCCGCGCGTCCACGCACCACGACAAAGTGCCACGGATCCCTGGCCACGGCGGAGGGCGCGGCCATGGCAGCTTCCAGCAGGTCGCGGAGTTCGGCGTCCGTCACCGGTTCGCCGGAATAGCGGCGCACACTGCGCCTTGCAAAAAGTGGAGCCAGACGTGTATGCATGGGATCGTATCCTTTGGGTTGCGATCGTTATACCTCACGTTTCGGCGCGGACGCGACGATCACGTGAAGGTGTTGGTTCGGCAGTTTTTCGGAGTTCGTAAAGAGCAATCGGCAGACACTTCGCGAAGCGGGGGAAGTCTCCATCCGTGGTGAAGATCGACAAGTCATGACGCACGGCCACCGCGCAGATCAGAAAGTCCGTGTTGGAGCCCTGAATACCTTTGGTTCGGCAAAGATTGTAGAACTTCGCCGCCATCACGTGGTCCTCGGTGAGCAAGGGCAAATCCACGAAAAAAGCGAGGTTCTCCTCCAGTCGCTTGAACTGCGCCGCGTCCCGAACGCCGGACAGGAGTTCCTGCCGGATGGGCCCGATAATCTCAGCCACATGAGCCGCAATCAGTCGCCGCAATTCCCTTGCCTCCGGATTCTCGGCATGTTCGCTTCGCCGCAACGCCAGAGACCAGACGCTGGTGTCGATCAGCGCTCTCATGCTCTTGCCCGCTGTCGCTTGTAGTCGTACCCGGAGTCAAAGTCCACCTTGCCAAAAAGGTCCAGGATTTGCTCCTGTCGTAGATGACGGATGTAGTCGGTCAGCGCCTGTGTTACCGCCGCTTTCTTGGTGCGGTGTTTCCCAAGCTCGGCAGCTTCCGCGATCAGTCGATCATCGAGTTGCAGATTCGTAGCCATAAAAACTCTCCACACATATGCTCACACACTCCGTTGTGTCGCGTCAATGCCATTCTTCGCATTTACGCGTTCATGGGCGCAAATCAAAGTTGACGGGCCTGCCCCTGCGCTTGTACCTGTGACTAACTTTCGCATGCGTCCCCAGCGGGCTTGCCCCGCTGGAGCGCAAGATCAGGAAACCGCGATCGTTATGCAAAACGATCTCACATCTAATCGGTTTGCGCGAGGTCATGACGTTTCGACTTCACCTCGCGCGATAGCTTCTTCCTGCGTCTTTTCACCGGATCTTCGGCTCCGGCGGGGCAAGCCCGCCGGGGCCATCCTCGATATCTTCCGCGCCTCACGAGTATGAACTCGAATCCTTCCGTCAACTCTGACTTGCGCCCCGCTTTCATCCGGCCATCGTGTAAGCGGGTGGAGTAAGTGTAGACGAGTAAGGGTGGCGTGTAAGGGTGGCGAGTAAGATTGCGGGGAAGTGTTCCAGATGCAACGCCCTAGGAACCTGTCGGACTTATGCCCTGGATCGTTCCGGAGCCTTCTGCCGACAGGTTCCTAGCAAGGGAAACCCGCCGTAAACGGTTGGCTAATGGTGCCAAAACCATGAATTTGGCTGTTTTGCCGGGTCTTTGGCTACCACTTGCGCGTAGATTTTGCTCATGCCGGCGGGTTTCCTAGAACTAGCAGCCTGTCGGCAGAAGGTTTGTGCCTCCAGGAGGCTAAGTCCGACAGGCTGCTAGGCGCGTCCGCTACCCCTGCTTGCGCTTCGCCAGCATCGTGACCAGATCCTCGACGGGCACGTCATACCCCTTGCCGCACATGTGACAGTAAATGGAAGTGGGCTTGTCCTGCTTCGCCATGTCAGCCAGCTCCGGGATGGACAAGGCGACGAGCATGTCCAGCACGCGTTCACGCGAGCAGCGACAGGCGAACCGCAGCGGACGGGAAGCTTCGAACTGCAAGTCTGAAAATCCCAGCGTCTCGCCCAGCTCCCCCAGCGCACCGCAGGACTCCAGCTCCTGCGCCACGGTGTCGTCCTCAAAAAGTGCGGACAGGCGCTCGAACCCGGCGCGGTCGGCATCCGGCAGACCCAGGGCGAGCAGCCCACGCGCCATTTCGAGCCGGCCGCCGTACGCAATGGCCACAATCTGTACTGCCACCGCGCGCTGGAGCGACTGCTCAAAGTATTTTTCGACCGCGTGGCGCACCGAAGCCGGCCGAGTTTCCAGACTGGCATGCGCCAGGATATGCCCGGGCACGGAGCGGATGATCTGCACTTCGGCATGGTCGCCAAACGCATCCGAACTGTCCATCTCCTCGCGGTCATCGAGCTCGTTAATCACCTTCCGGCTGGGGTAGCCGCGCAGACTGCCGTCCTGCGCCATCTCCACCAGCACCCCCTGTGCCGGTCCGGAAACGCGCATGCGCAGGGTGACCGTCTCCTGCGGCCGCGTCAGGTCTGCGCCCAGCAGCGCCACGCCGGTCAGCGCCTCCGCCAGCACCAGGCCCGCGGTCGGCCCGCAGAGATGGCTCTGCTCCAGCGTACGGGCTGCATCCGCCACGTCCACCAGCACGAATTGAATCCGCGCACGCGGCGAATAGGCGAGCGTCATCACGTCGGACGGTTTCGCCATGATCATAACTGCACCTCGCGTTCCCGGATTTCGCACGCCAGCGCGGCCAGCGCGGCCAGCCCGCAGGTTGTCGCCATCTCCTCCAGCGTGACCGCGGCTGGAGCAATATAAGACGCGAAGCGCCGGTGTCCGAGCCCGGCCAGGCGTCCGAACGCACCGAGCGCCTGCACCAGCCGCTGCACCGCCGCCCAGGCAAACAGCCCGGTCGCGGATTCGCCCTGTACCGGGCAGATCGCGGCATACCGCGCAAGCAGGCGCTGCCGCACCGGCGCCGGGAGCTGCACATAGGGATCGCACAGCAGCGAAGCCAGATCGTAAGCAGCCGGCCCCATGCGCATCCCCTGAAAATCAATCAGGGCCATGCGCCCGCGGCGCAGCAGGACATTGCTGGACTGGAAGTCGCGGTGCACCACCACGCGCGGCGCGTCCAGCAGACGCTGCGCCGCACACAACAATTCCTCCGCCACGCCGGCGGGGAGGTCTTCCATGCCATATCGCTTGACCAGCAGCTGGTTGCGAAAGAGTTCGTGTTCCCACCGGTACACGGTGGGATCAAAAGGCGGTTCCAGCGCATGCTGGCGCCGCACGGTCAATTCGGTGGCCACCGTGTGCAGGCGCGCAATAGCCGCCAGCACCGGCTCATACAGCGCATCGGGGTTTGCCTGACGCCGGCACATGCGTTGCTGCAGATCCACATCGCCCCAGTCTTCGAGCACCAGTATGCGTGCCTCCGGCAGATCCAGCAGCACCCGCGGCACGGGCACACCGGCCTCCAACAACAGCTGCGCATGCCCGGCATAGCGTGCATTTTCTGCGCGCTCCGGGCTGTAGCGCACCAGCATGGCACGGCGCTTCCCCTGCCCGGCCCGCCAGAAGCTGCGGCTGGAGCCACGCTCGCCCAGAAACGACAGCACAGACTCCGCGGCCGTCCAGCCGAGCTGTTCCAGGGCCTGCGTCAACATGCGATCCGGAGCCGCCGCCGCCGGAATTAAAGCCGTATTGCGCCACGAGCCACCCGCCGCCGCGCCACCGGCCACCACCGCGCTGGCGAGTGTGGCACGGGGTGCCACGCGCGCGCCGGACCACAGCACGCAACCCCGTGCGCTAAAGCCCGGGAGCGCGGGCGTCCCGCCTGCATCCGCCATGGGGAGCACCGCCGCAGCAGGCGGGAAGCCCGCGCTCCCGGGGTTCCGACACAGAAATCCGCTGCCTGCTTCTCCCTGCCGCGCATCGTATGCCGCATCGTACAACTCGCCGCCGCTTTGACCGCACCGCGCGCGCCGGCGCACATCCGCATGGATGCGCAGGTAGGCGGCAACGGTGCCGGCATCGTCCCAGTAGCTGCCCGGCACGCGTACACCTGCCACGGACCATCCCACGGCCGCAGCGGACTGATAAACATCCACCAGGCTGCAGACCGTCTTGGCCGGAAGAAAGTCAAAGACCCGGGGCGACACCAGCTGCAGCCCGCAAAACGTGGCCGTGCCCAGCGCACCCGGATGTGCCGAGTGATATGTAGTAATCCGGTGGCTGCGCGAGGTTTCCACCGTGCGTGGCCCCTTGCGCGGCTCCAGCCAGGCGGACGCCACATACCGGTCATGCTGCTGCAGCGCCGCCACAAATGGCTCCGGGGCCACACTGGCCACGATGTCCGCGTTCACGATCCAGAACGGCGCGTCCTGCAGCGACGTCTGCATGGCGCGCAAGGCGCCGCCCGTGCCAAGGATCTCCAGCTCCGTAAAGAACCGGATGCGCGCCGGTCCGGCATGGGCCTCCAGGCAGGCGCGAATCTGCTCCGGCTGCCAGTGCAGGTTCACCAGGATCTCACGCACGCCCCATCGTTCCAGCATCGCGACGATGCGGAGAATCAGCGGTTGCCCCCACAACGGCACCAGCGGCTTGGGCTGCACCCAGGTCAGCGGGCGCAGCCGCGTGCCCAGCCCGGCGGCAAGAATCACAGCTCTCTGAGGAAGGTCTGTCATGAGCGAGGCAAGAGTATGCGCAGGACGGCCGTTGGTGGCAATGGGATTTTACTGGGTATTAGCCTTCTGGGGGTACAAACCGTCTGCTAGTTTCTGGAAAACCGCAGAATATCGAATAAGGAATCATAAATCATGAAGTCAAGATTGTTTGCCTGCCTCTTGCCTTCATGATTCATGATTCCTTATTCGACATTCGATATTTCTCCAGAAAATCCGACCAGGCTGCTAGACCAGGTCGCACGCGTCGGCCGGCATCCAATGGGCGTCGCGGCCGTCCCACTTGACGTTGCAGCCGATGGGGTTGGTGAGCGGCGTGCGCACGGGCTGCCCGGCCAGGTGCTCTTCGAGGGCGCTGGCCAGATCATTGACCTGCGCGCGTGCCGCGTCACGCGGGTTGTCCACGCCCCGGCCGGTGTAGATCAGCCGGCGCGCAGCGTCAAAAACGAAGAAATGCGGCGTGCGGAGGGCGCCATACACGCGGGCGGTATCCTGTGTGGCATCGTGTAAATAAACCCAGGGGAAAGCATGCTCCTTCATGCGCGCCACCATGTGCTCAAAGGAGTCCTCGGCATAGGTGCGGGGGCTGTTGGCGTTGATCCCCACAAACCGCACGCCCTGCGGCGCAAAGCGTACGGCCGTCTGGCGCGTCACCTCGTCCGAGCCGGTCACGAAGGGGCAGTGATTGCAGGTGAAAAAGACGACCAGCACCTTGGCCTCCGCGAAGGAGGCCAGACTGTAGGTCCGGCCATCCGTGGCGGGCAGCGAAAAATCCGGCGCTTTCTGACCAAGCTTCAGGGTGAATGACATGACAGGCTCCTTTGGTGTGGGTAGTGGAAGACCGGTGTCGGAACAGGTGGAACAGATTAGCACATCGGGGGGGTAAACGCGATAGAGGAGCAGGGACAGCAGCGATTCCGAATAGGGGCTGCCCTCCGGCAGCCCCTATTCGGAATCGCTGTTT
>JBAXVM010000101.1:0-9293 GCA_037129105.1 bacterium | reverse complement strand
CCCGCTGGCCGAGTCCAGTTTCTCGTGGCCAAACGCCATCCCGATCTCCTTTTCGCCCCGATACCGATACCGACCCCGATATTATCCGCTTTTCTTTGTCTTTCTCTTTCCGCCAACTGTCCAACCGTTCTCACGCGTGCCGCCGCGTCTGCGGTATACGCTGCTGGAAGTACACGCCAGCGGCGGGTCCGGCGGCCCCGCCCTACCTGCCCAATCCGTGATTTTGCGGTATGGTGTTGTAGGCCGCAACTCCGATTGCGGCCCATTCCAAGGCCGGAACCGGAGTTCCGGCCTACCGAATGCAACCCGGTAATGAAACGGGGATGTGCCCACCATCCGCTGTACTTGCTGCTTGCTGGCAACCGTGCGGCTCCGGTACATTTGATCTCAGCCAGCATGGCTGTAATCGGAAGGATTGTGTGCTGCGATGAGGGTGTGCCAATGGGCAGCGTGGGCGGCGTCGGTCTGGATTGCCGCGACAGCGGGCGCGATGGACGCCTCGCCGGAACTGGACCGCCTGACAGCATCGTCGGCTGTCTGGAATGAACCGGCCTCGGACTTCATGCTGGCCTATACGCCGCTGGGGTTCGGCTATGTGTCGCAGCAGCGGGATTGCGCGCGTTCGGTTGACAAGCGGTTGACGTTCCAGGGGCAGCGTGTCTGGGAGGCGCTGGCTTTTTTCGAGACCGGGGCCGTCAAGCGCCTCGAGCTTTCGATTTATAACCGGGGAGATTCGGGGGTACTGAAGGAGCCCGATTTTCAACAGCTGGGTAAGGTGCTGGGCGAGGGTCTGACGCGCTGGGCCGGCAACCCCGGCAATTCCGTGGAGGAGACCACGAAGGACCGGGGCAGCATTGTGCGCAAGCACACCTGGATAAAAGCGCCCTGTGCCGCGCAGCTCACGCGGGCATATGTGGAGCCGCGTCGTCAGGGCGGCGAGAGTCTTCCGTTCCGTGCGGACTTCGTGAAGATCACCCTGTCGCGTGTCAATAATGACCAGCAGGTTGTCAAGGATTCCACGACGGTCAACTGGATCCCCGGCGCCAGCACGCTCTCCATCAAGAAGCACGTGAAGAAATCCGACACGGGCGATGTCTGGGTCGACGGCGTGCCCATGGTGGATCAGGGCGAGAAGGGGTATTGCGCCGCCGCTTCCGCGGAGCGTTTGCTGCGCTATTACGGGCGTGCGGTGGATCAGCACCAGATTGCGCAACTGGCCGACACTGCTGCCAAGGAGGGCACCTCGCTGGATGGTATGATCAAGGCGCTGGAGTCGATCGGCCAGCGTTTTACCCTGGACTTGAAGCCTGTGATTACGCTGGACTGGAACCGTCTGTCACATGTCATCGAGGGGTACAACCGCGCGGCCAAGACCGCCGGCAAGCCCGCGGTGGTGGTCGGGCAGGTTATCAACGTGACGCGCGTCTACGAGGAGATGGACGCCGCACTGCTGCGCAAGGTCATGGTCAAGCAGACCTCGGAGTTGGCGCAGTTCAAGACCCATGTCAAGGCCAGCACATCTGCGGGCGTGCCCATGCTCTGGTCCTGCATTGTGGGCAAGTTTCCCGAGGTGCCGCCAATCAATCCGCCCGGGACCTACGGGCACATGCGGTTGATTATCGGCTGCAACGAGAAAACCGGCGATTTGCTCTATAGCGATACCTGGGGCGCGGGCCACGAGATCAAACGCATGCCGTTCGACGATGCCTGGACTGTGACTACGGGACTCTATGTGCTGAAGCCACGCTAGGAGACTGTCGGACTTAGACCTTGGATCGCTCGGAAGCCTCTGGCCGACAGTCTCCTAGTTGGCAACCCGCGGATAGCGGGTTGCGATAACTCTAAAAACAGGCAGAATGACTGCGCGTTTGCTGCCAGTTGGTCGTTTTTGAGTTTTCGCAACCCGCTATCCGCGGGTTGCACAACTAGGAACCTGGCGGCAGAAGGTGCTGGAACGATCCAAGGTTTAAGTCCGACAGGTTCCTAGCAGCTTGGTCGGCACAAAATCTGTACTGATCCAGATCTAAGTCCGACCGGCTGCTACAGCAGAACGCCCCTGGGTGAATCAACGTCGTCTTCCCACCACCGGGGTTTGTGGGATTCGATTTTGGAGATGCCTTTGGACGTCATCTGTATGCCGCGGGCCGACACGCCTTTGATTCCGACCTCGGATGGCGTGAACGTCTGCTGGTGGATGCGCTGGGACTTGGCCGGACGGTACTTGATGTAGATCGTTTCGGGCGTGCCTTCCTGCAGGAGTTGCACCTCGCTGTTTTCAGGTGCGAGGCGATATTCCTTGTTCTGGATGGCACCGCCAAAGGTGAAGCGCTTCAGGTAAGAGAAGCCGTGGTCCTTCTGCGTGTAGACGCAGGTCAGCTGCCGGTCACGATCGAAGATCGCGCAGTAGATCATGTTCTTATCCACAAAGAACTTGTCCGGCGGCGGCATGACCTTGTAGCGGCCGTCATCCCAGCAGACGACGAGCTTGTCCAGCGACGAGCACTGGAAGAGCGTTTCGGCGTTGCGGATATCGTGGCCGATATAGCCGCCCTCGCGGTCGATCTTGATTGTCAGCTCGGTGGCCGTGAGTTCGCGGACTTCAATCTCGCCGAACGTGGCGCGCGTGGTCAGGCGCGGGTACTTGTCCTGGTTTTCCTTGATCAGGCGCTTGAGGTACTTGATGGCATAGGCGCGGAGCGCCTTCAGGTTCGCCTCGACTTCGGCCAGTTCCTTGAGGATGTTTTCGATGTCCTCGCGGTTTTTGTTGATATCGTACAGGGAGATCCTGCGGATGCGGATTTGCAGCAGCTTCTCAACGTCCTCCGCCGTAATCTCGCGGCGCAGGCGCTTGCGGAACGGCTTGAACCCCTCCAGCACGGCCTGCTGCACGAGTTCGTAGGTGCGGCATTCCTCGATGCGCTTGTAGATGCGCTCCTCGACAAAGATCTGCTCCAGCGTTTTGTGGTGAAATTCCTCCTGCAGCTCGCCCTGCCGGATCTCAAGTTCACGCTTCAGGAGGTCGAGCAGCTGCGCGGTGTTGGCTTTAAGGATCTCGGAGGTGGGCATTTCCCGCGGGCGGTTCCCGAAGAGCACCACGGGGCGGCTGGTGACGGAGACTTCGCAATTCGTGAAAGCAAAGAGCGCTTTGGTCGCGGCGTCCTGCGACGCACCCGGGCTCAGGACCAGCTCGATTTCGACTTTCTCGGCGGTGAAGTCGTTGATCTGTCGAACCGGAACCTTTTTTTTGCGGATGGCCTCTTCAATCGATTCCACCAGCGACTCGGTGGTCTGTCCGAACGGCAGCTCCGTGATGATCAGCCGGTTGGTTTGCCGGGGGGCTATTTTGGCACGGACTTTGATGCGGCCGATGCCGTCGCTGTATTCGCTCACGTCCATCTGGCCGCCGGTCTGGAAGTCCGGTAGCACTTTGAACGACTCTTTGCGAATGATCGCGATCTGCGCTTCCAGCAGCTCGATGAAATTGTGCGGCAGCACGGAGGTGGAGAGTCCGACCGCGATCCCTTCCGCGCCGAGCATGAGCAGCAGCGGCAGCTTGGAGGGCAGCAGCAAAGGCTCCTGATTGCGGCCGTCGTAACTCCAGATGTAGCGGGTGGTCTTGGGGTTGAACAACTCGTGCCGCGCCAGGTCGGTCAGGCGGCATTCGATGTACCGCGAGGCGGCGGCCGGATCGCCGGTGTGGATGTTGCCGAAATTTCCCTGCCCCTCGATCAGATAGCGCTTGTTGGTGAGGTTGACGATCGCGTCGGCGATGGAGACGTCGCCGTGCGGGTGGTATTGCATGGCATGGCCGACGACGCTGGCGACCTTGATGAAGCGGCCGTCGTCCTTCTCATACAGCGAATGCAGGATGCGGCGCTGCACCGGCTTGAGTCCGTCCTCGACCGTGGGTATGGCGCGGTGACAGATGGTGTAGGAGGCAAACTGCAGGAAGTTGCCATCCATCAACCGGCTGAGCGGGCCGCGTTCGCCCGGACGCACGAAATGGTCCGGCGGCAAATCGCCCTTGGCCGCCGCGGGGGTGGCCGCCTTGGGCGTCGGCGGAAGGGGGACGAGCGACACGGAAGCTGCCGCTTCGGCCGGCGCCTCCGGCAGCGGTTTTTTGCCGGTTTTTGCCGCTGGATGCTGTGCGGGTACCGGCACCGTCACGGCGCTCAGGTCAAACAGCAGGTCCTGTGTGACCTGCACGGGCGGAAGTTCGTTCTGCGCGTTGTGGGAAGCGGCCGATTTTGCCGGGCGCGCGGGATTTTTTTTGGTCGGCTTGCTCACACCAGCACGTCCTCGCTAATCACCAGATTGTCCATAATATACTGACGCCGCTCCGGGGTGTTGCGGCCCATGTAAAATTCGATGGTTTCCGGCACGCCGTAATCCTGCCCCATGTCCACGGGGGTCAGGCGCATGTTGTCGCCGATGAAATCCTCGAATTCCTTGGGCGAGATTTCGCCCAGTCCCTTGAAGCGCGTGATCTCGTGCCCCTTGCCGAGGCGCTTGACGGCGGCGTCGCGCTCCGTTTCGCTGTAGCAGTAGATGGTTTCCTTCTTGGTGCGCACGCGAAAGAGCGGCGTCTCCAGAATGTAGAGGTGGCCTTCCTTCACGACGCGGTCGAAGTAACGAATGAAGAGCGTGATCATCAGGTTGCGAATGTGCAGGCCGTCCACGTCGGCGTCGGTGGCGAGGATCACCTTCTGGTAGCGGAGGTTATCCACGCTCTGTTCGATGTCCAGGCTGCACATCAGGTTGTAGATTTCGATGTTCCGGTAGAGCGCGTCGCGCTTGAGGTCGCAGACGTTCAGCGGTTTCCCCTTTAAGGTGAAAATCGCTTGCGTGGCCACTTCCCGGCAGCTCACCAGGGAGCCGGCGGCGGACTGTCCCTCGGTGATAAAGATCATGGTGTCGAGCCCGGTGCCTTGCAGCTTCTTCAGGTGCTGCTTGCTGTCCTTGAGCTGCGGTACGCGGATGGTGACAGATTTGGAGCGTTCGCGCGCCAGCTTTTTGACCGAGTTGAGCTCGGCGCGCAGCTTGCTGGTTTCTTCGATCTTGGCCAAAAGCTTGGCAGCCTCATGCGGTTCGCGGTGGAGCATCTCCTCCACCACGCGCTTGATCTCGGCCACGAGGTCGGAGCGGATCTCCTGGTTGCCCAGCTTGTTCTTGGTTTGCGACTCGAAGATCGGGTCCTTCAGGCGGATGGCCACGGCGCCGATGAGCCCTTCCCGGACGTCATCGCCCTCGAATTTTCCGTTCTTTGAAAACTCGTTGATGCCCTTGACGATGCCTTCCTTGAATGCGCTGAGGTGTGTGCCGCCATCGTTTGTAAACTGTCCGTTAACGAAGGAGTAGTAATCCTCGCTAAAGCGGTTGGTGTGCGTAAACGCGAGCTCCATCGTCTTCGAGCGGTAATGGAACGGCTGGTAGATCTTCTCGAACTGGGCCTCGTCGTGGATCAGGTCAAGCAGGCCGTTCTCCGACACGATGGCCGTGCCGTTGAAATTCAGCGTCAGGCCGGCGTTGAGATACGCATACATGCGCAGGCGCCGGAGAATATGCTCCTCGCGGTAGCGGTACTTGGGGAAGATTTCCGGGTCCGGGGTGAATTGGACCAGCGTGCCGTCGCGCTCGCCCGTGACTTTGCCGCGCTTATCCTTTTTGATCTTGCCGCACGCAAAGGACGCTTCGGCAAATTCACCGTCGCGGAACGCCCGCACGAAGAAGTGCGTGGAGAGCGCGTTGACCGCCTTGGTGCCCACGCCGTTCAGGCCGACGCTGAACTGGAATACATCGTCGTTGTACTTGGCGCCGGTGTTGATCTGGGAAACGCACTCCACCAGTTTGCCGAGCGGGATGCCGCGTCCGTAGTCGCGGATGCTGGCCGCGCCGGTGTTGAAGTCGACTTCAATGTCGACCTTTTTGCCGTGCCCCATGATGAATTCGTCCACGGCATTGTCGATGACTTCCTTCAGCAGGATATAGATGCCGTCCTCGTATTGGCCGCCGTCGCTGGTCCGGCCGATGTACATGCCGGTGCGCTTGCGTATGTGCTCAACGGCGGACAGCGTCTGGATCTTGCTTTCGTCGTACTGGTGCTGGGGCGAAGTAGCCATAGGCGGGGAGCAGGGGGGCGTTACGATGGGATGCGGCGCGGCCGTTACTTTGTCGTGGCCGCAGCCTGACGGCGGATGGATTTGATTTCAACCGGCGTCTGGGGCACATTTTGGAACGGCCCGACCGAGCCGGTGGCTACCGCGGCGATCTTGTCCATGACATCGAGGCCATCGATCACCTTGCCGAAGACGGTGTAGCCATACCCCTGGGGCGTCTTGGCTGTGTGGTTCAGAAAGACGTTGTCATTGTGATTGATGAAGAACTGTGATGTGGCGCTGTCGACGATGGCGGTGCGTGCCATGGCCAGCGTGCCGCGCTCGTTTTTCAGTCCGTTCGTGGCCTCGTTCTTGATGGGCGCCTTGGTTGACTTCTGCTTCATCTGGGTGGTAAAGCCACCGCCCTGAATCATAAACCCCGGGATCACGCGATGAAAGATCGTGCCGTCAAAAAACTTTTCGTCCGCGTAAGCGAGAAAGTTGCTGACGGAGATCGGGGCCTTGTCGGCATACAGCTCGGCGGTGATGTTTCCCAGGCTGGTTTCAATGAGGATGATCACGTTGTTCTCCTTGGCGGCTGGCGCCGCGGGTTGGGCTGTTGCGGCGACGGTGGAAGTCTGGGCGACAGCGAGTTTGGCACAGAACAGGGATGCGATGAGCAGACGTCTCATGTGTTGTGTTCTCCTGCGCAGCACAGGGCGCTGTCCGGTACGAACAGGCTTTTGCAATGCGCGGTTGTACAGTGTCGTTTCTCGCACGCCGTGTGTCAATAGATTACGTTAAAAATATGTCGCAGAAAATCTTCCTGCTTGTGCGGCGGCCACAAATCCTGTACTTTCTTGGCTCTTTCGGAGCGCACCCGGCCGTGTGGCAGGGATGCGCGGAAGCGAATGACCCGCGGTTTTAGCAGGGCAGCGGGCAAAGCGGATTAACCGGAAGCCGGCAAACCTTTCGCGAAACGGACAACCGTTTCCAGGGTGCCGCTTCCATAACGGTTCCAGGAGATACATGGATACGCCTGCCACGACGAGCCTCACCGGCCTCACGATCAAGGACCTGTTGGATGCGGGTCTGCATTTTGGCCACCAGACCAAGCGGTGGAATCCCAAGATGAAGCGCTTTATTTTCGACAAGCGCAGCGGGATTCACATTATTGACCTGACGCAGACGCTGACCATGATGGAAGAGGCGGCCGTGTTTATGCGCGACGTCGTGCTCCGCGGTGGTCGCATCCTGTTCGTCGCCACCAAGAAGCAGGCACAGGACGTGGTCAAGCAGGCCGCAGTGGACTGCAACCAGTTTTACATCACCGAGCGCTGGCTGGGCGGCACGCTGACCAACAACCAGACCATCTGCCGCAGCATCAAGCGCATGCGCCAGATCGAGACGATCGCCCGCAATAACAACGGCGTGCTGTCGGTCCATAAGAAGGAAGCGGCCAACCTGCGCCGCGAACTCGACAAGCTGCAGAAGAACCTGTCCGGCATCGCGGACATGACGCGTCTGCCTGCCGCGCTCTTCATTGTGGATATTTGCCGCGAGCGGATTGCGGTCGAGGAGGCGCGTCGCCTCGGCATTCCGCTCGTAGCGGTGGTGGATACCAACGCCGACCCGGATCCGATCGAGTATGTCATCCCGAGCAATGATGATGCGATTCGCGCGGTCAAATTGATTGTGGACGCCTACGCCAAGGTGATCAAGGAAGCGTCGGAGCAGTACGGCCGTGTCGCGGCGGAGAAAGCCCGGCAGGTCGAAGCCGAACGCGCCGCATCGGATGCCTCGGAACGCGCCACACGCAAGGCGCGCGCCGACAAGGACAAGGATGAGGATGCCAACGCCGTCGCCGCCAAGGCGAAGCTGGCACGCCAGCGCCGGACGGCGGCAAAAGTTGCCAAGGATACGGTGGTGGCACGCGCGGCCTCTGTCGAGCCGGCAGGTGCTGCCGAGGCTGCACCTGCCGCAGAAGAAGCGCCTGACGCCCCGGCGGAAGCCGCACCTGCGGACGCATAAGGATCTGGAGGCAGGCGGCGTGCCCCCCTGTTCGTTTGGGATCATGCGCCTGCTTCATTTTCTTCTGATACGCAACACCCTACACGCGACACCTACACCTGTTAATCCGGATTCGTTACCATTTTTTGGAGACTCACGATGGCAGAACTCACTACCGCAATGATTACCGACCTGCGTGCCCGCACGAACGCCGGCATGATGGATTGCAAAAAAGCGCTGCAGGAGACAAGTGGCGACATGGACGCCGCGATCAAACTGCTGCGCGAGCGCGGCCAGGCCATTCAGGTCAAGCGCGCCGCCAAGGAGGCCAACCAGGGCATTGTCAGCGCCGCCGCCGTCGCGGATGGCAGCGCCATGTCGCTGGCAGAAGTAAACTGCGAGACTGATTTTGTCGCCAAGACCGATGGCTTCAAAAAGTTTGTTGTGACCGTGGCCGACAAAGTTCTGGCCGGCGACGAGAATGTCGCCGAAACCATGAAAGACGACCTGGTGGGCATCGTGGCCGCCACCGGCGAAAACGTGAAGATCCGGCGCGTGTCGCGCTTCGTCCTTTCCGGAGCCGGACGCCTGGAATCCTACATTCACATGGGCGGCAAGGTTGGCGTGCTCGTCGAGCTCTCGTGCGGCAAGGCGGAGACCGCAGGCAACCCCGCGTTTGTCGAGTTGATCCATGACCTGGCCCTGCAGGTTGCCGCGGCCGCGCCGCGCTGGTTGGACGGTGCCGCGGTGCCCGCGGATGTGATCGCGGCGGAGAAGGATATCTACCGCACACAGGTGGTGGGCAAGCCCGAAAACATCATCGAGAAGATTCTGGATGGCAAGATCAAGAAGTTCTTCGGTGAGGTCTGTCTTGTGGATCAGGTCTTTGTCAAGGACGAGGCCAAGAAGCAGACGATCTCGCAGCTCGTGGATGTCACGGCGAAGAAGGTTGGCGACACGCTTGCCATTCGTCGCTTCGTGCGCTACCAGCTGGGCGCAGCCTAGACTTCCGGGCTGGAAATGTTTTTGTGCGGGCGCGTGAGGCTTCTCACGCGCCCGCACTGTTTACAGCCACCGCAGTTCTCAATCGGGCGCCGAAACGCCTTCCGGCGATTTTGGGTCGTTTTTTGAGGTCTTGCAACCCGCTATCCGCGGGTTGCACAACTAGGAACCTGTCGGCAGAAGGCA
>JBAXVM010000100.1:0-9686 GCA_037129105.1 bacterium | reverse complement strand
AGGCCGTTTGTAGTGACGCCGTAAGGCGTTTTGGCGCCATAATGAGAACTGCTGGATCAGGACTATGATGCGAACGCATGAACTCCCTGAGTTCATGAGTTCCAAATTAAAGCACCTGCTCCTTCCCGCGTTTCTAATTGAACATGCTTAGCCTCCATTGCCTTCCGGAATCGCGCCAAAGCCGCGGCTTCCACCACGAAGATTCGAAGAACACGAAGATTCACGTAATCGGACGCTGGAAATAATCGAGACCGACGGATTTGTTGAACTTCGTGCTCTTCAGGTCCTTCGTGGTGAGAATTCCAGACAGCTTCAGGAAAAGACCATGCGGCAATCCCATGGTCTTTCCTGAAGCACCACATAAGCCGCGTTTTTAACCGCCAAGACGCCAAGTACGCCAAGTTTCCCAGACGTTGTCTCTCCGCAGGCGAAAACATCGAATTTGTTGGTCTTGGCGACCTTGGCGTCTTGGCGGTTCGCTACCACAACAATCACAACGAGTTAGATGTGAGACAAGCCTTCTGTCCCAATTCAAGTTATAGGCAAGTGCAATAAATCCGAAAGTTTCGGTCATTCCCAGCGTCCGAGTACGGGAATCTTCGTGTTCTTCGAATCGGGCGCATCTGCGATTCATTGACCTTCACGGTAGGGACGGCTTTACGCCGTCCATTATCTGGCATTTGCGGGTAGACGGCGTAAAGCCGTCTCTACCCAAATGCAGCGGCAAGTCAATGAATCGCAGATGCGCCCGTCACGAGGCGATCAAGCGCCCTAAACAAGGGTTCACCAGCAAGTATGGGAGATTCTTTTTTGCTACGGATTACGCGGATGGCGCGGATTTTGTTTGGTTGAGAGCACTCAAGGGCCACCCACTCTCCCAATCCGCGAAATCTGCGCTATCCGTAGCTGAGAATCCCGCTGCGATTTCGTTCATTCCGCGCGTTCTGCTGCCGGTAGCCCCGGACCGCCCCGGTCCGCGGGCGGAATGGGGTGCTTGCTTATCAAATTCACCGCCGCCTGCGGCAGATAGGTGCGGCCGGTTTTTTCGATGTGCACGACCACGCCGCGAAACCTCTGCTCCTGGCCGTTCTGGATCAGCACGTTCTGGTTCACGGGCAGCCGCGCCGTGCCGATGGTCAGCACCGGATGCGTCGGGTCGGCACAGTCCAGTTGCGCGGCAGGAAATTGCTTTTGCGCATCCACGAACAACTCGCGCGTCAGCGCGGGCAGGTTCAGGCGCAGGGCGCGGGCCGCGACCTGCGCGACCTCGGTATTGTCAAGCAGTCCGATGGGACGGCCGGGGCCATAGCTCCAGAGCGGTACGTCGACACCCGTGTGGCCGCCTGACGTCCAGCCGATGGCGGATTGCGGGCGCACCGCAGTCTCCATGAGTGCGCTGCTCATGGAGGCGCCTTTGGCTACGCGGTTGGTGATTTCTTCGGCGGTGGCGTCGGGCAGGCGGATGTTCCACCAGGCTTCGACATTGGCGGCGATGGTGGCAGTCGTATAATTAGTCCCGATCTTTTCAGCCAGCAGATCGGTCGAGATTTGCATGCGGGTCATGGAATCGACCAGATCGGCGCGGGTTCGTGGCGTGCGCGCACGGTGACCGATGGTCATGCCGCCGGTGTCGTGGTCGGGGCAGGCGAGCACGAGCGTCTGCCCCTGTCCCTCGCCGGCGGCAAATTTTAGCGCTACAGCCATCGCATCATCGAAGGCCAGAAACTCCCGCACGCCCCGGGCCGGATCGTTGGCGTGGTCGGCCCAGTCTACCTGGCTTCCCTCCACCATCAGAAAGAAACCTTTGCGGTTTTGCTTCAGCAAGTCGATGGCTTTGGCGGTCATTTGCGCGAGCGACGGTTGGTCCGGCGTGCGTGCGGCGCGATCGATCTCCGCTGACAGGCTGCCCGGCGAGAAAATCCCCCAGGCCCTGCCGCTGGTTAGGCGTTCCATGGCGCGGGCGTCGCCAATGACCTGCACGCCGCGCTTTTGCAATTGTTCGATCAGATTTTGGCCGTCCCGGCGCACACCGCCTGCATCGGCGGGAAGCAGCTGTTGCCGGCCGCCGCCGAATACCACGTCGAGGTCCTGATGGACCAACTGTTGCATGATATCGCAGTCGGAACTGCGCGAGACCGCGTGCGCGGCAAAGGCGGCTGGCGTAGCCTCCCATGCGCCGACTGTGACGACCAGACCGGCGGACCGCCCCGACTGCTTCGCGCCCTCGAGCAGGGTGGCCAGCGGCTGGTATGCGCCATACGGCAGGTTGGACGGGCGCAAAATGGCATTTTGTGGCGGCGCTGCACCCAGGGTGCCATTGGCGGTTTTCACGCCGGTGGCCAGCGCCGTTGCGGCAGCAGCCGAGTCGGTAACCAGGTTGTCGGCCGAGTGGGTCTTGACTGCGCCGGACTGGATTTGATCGACGGCCAATGGCCCGCCGTGAACCCAGCGCGCCAGCGTCACCATGCTCTGGGAACAACCATCCGGGATCATCATGATCACGTTGCGAACCTCGGGGGGCGTCTGGTCGGTCGCGGCACGCGGCGGCAGCGGCCGCCATTCCGCGCGGGACAGCCCCGTGGCGAGAAATCCGACGATCAGGACCGTGAAAAATCCAAGTCGTATTTGCATGGCGAAAAAGTATAGCAGATTTCCGGTGTAAGCAAGAGCAGGACGCTCACGTTTCTGGTTTCAGTGCAGGGTCTTTTACTGAAGCTGTCTCGAATTCTCACCACGAAGGACGCGAAGAGCACGAAGGTCAATTAATCCGACAGTTTCGGCTATTTCCAGCGTCCGATTACGTGAATCTTCGTGTTCTTCGAATCTTCGTGGTGGAAGGCGAAAAGTGACGCTTCAGGAAAAGACCATGGTAACGCAACGGGGGTGCATCTCCGTTTCGTTGACCTCGCTTTGATTAACCACCCGCTACGCTGGAGGCACGGAGTCGGCGTAGCATTTCCGTGCCCTCTTCCGGAGGACTGTTGCGCGGATTTGCCACGTTGTGCGGCCATGAGCGATGGATTCATCCCGGATTATCTGGTCGCACAGCGTGGCAAACCCGCGCAACACGCGAAGTGGAGTGAAGGCAGAGCGTGAATCGAAGGATCCTTGAGCTTGCTGTGCCATCTTCTCCGAGTCTCCGTGCCTCCAGCGCAGCGGGTGGAGAAATCGGTAGCGAAACACCTGTTTTCGGATCGTCGCAACGTAGATGCCGCGGCACGCGGCATCTACTCCGGCACATCCATCGACGCGTCGTGCGTTTCGCAGCCGTCGTTCAGGCCGGCGGGCTCCCTGGTTTTCAGCAGCCGCAGCCAGACGCGTACGTTATCGGCGATCACGACGGCCACGATCACCAGCACGCCGGCGCTGAGCCAGAGCTTGAGCAGGTCGTGCTTGGCATAGTAGGTGCGGATGTTGAGCACATCGGCGCAGAACGTCACGACGGTCAGGAACAGGCAGGGGATGGCGGTCGTCAGCGCGTAGACCTTGCGTTTGGCCACGCGCAGAATGATGGTGGTGCCGATGGCCAGCGCCAGCGCGGAGAGGGTCTGGTTCACGGCACCGAACATGGGCCAGATGCTGGAGATGTCGCCGGTGTAGAGCAGGTACCCCCAGGCGCAGGAGATCAGGCCGCCGCAAAGCAGTACGCCGGGGAGCCAGTCCACCTTGCGGAACGGCGCGTAGGCATAGCCGAGGAGGTCCTGCAGGATGTAGCGCCCGACGCGCGTGCCCGCGTCAATCGTGGTCAGGATGAAGAGCGCTTCGAACATGATGATGAACTGGAACCAGTACTTCATCGTATGCTTCAGACCCTCGCCGATGCTGGCGAAGATGTGCGCCATGCCCACGGCCAGCGAGATGGCGCCGCCCGGACGGTGCGCCACGTCGAGGCCGACGAGCTGGCTAAGTTCCGGCAGGTTGACCACGGCCAGTCCGAGCGCATCGAACTTTTCCTTGGAAGAATTGATGGCAAAGAAATCCGCGGGCATGAGTGTGGTGGCGGCAATCAGGGCCATGAGCGAAACAAAGGCCTCGGTTACCATCGCGCCATAGCCGATGAACGGGATGTGGCTCTCCTTCTCGATCATCTTGGGCGTGGTGCCGGAGGAGATCAGGGCATGGAAACCGGAGATCGCGCCGCAGGCGATGGTGATAAAGACGTATGGCCACCAGGGCCCGGAGATGATCGGCCCGCCGCCCTGGATGAACGCGGAAGCAAACGGCATCTGGATGTCCGGGTGCACAGCGATCACGCCGATGGCCAGCGCGGCAATCACGCCGATCTTCATGAAGGTGCTCAGGTAGTCGCGCGGCGCCAGCAGCAGCCAGACCGGCAGGATGGCGGCGCAGAAGCCATACACCGGCAGCATCCAGGAGATCGTTTTAGGGCTGAAGGTGAACCATCCCGCAAAGCCGGACGCTGCGACCCACGGCCCGCAGAACACGGCGGCGCAGACCAGCGTGACGCCGACGATCGAGCCGGAGAGGATCGCCCCGGGCCGGAGGCGGAACATGTAGAGCCCGATCCCCATGGCGATCGGAATGGTCATGGCAATGGAGAAGGTGCCCCAGGCGTTGTTCTTCATGGCATTCACGACTGCCACGCCCAGCCCGGCCAGCGAGGCAACGATCACAAACAGGATGGCAATCGCGGTCAGGAAGCCGGTCACGCGCCCCACGTCGCGCCGCGCGATCACGGCGATGGACTGTCCGCCGTGGCGCACGGAGCCGAACAGGATCACCATGTCATGCACGCAGCCGGCAAAGACCGAACCGACCAGGATCCAGAGAAAGCCGGGCCCCCAGCCAAACTGGGCCGCCAGGGTCGGGCCGATCAGCGGGCCCGCGCCGGCAATGGCGGCGAAGTGGTGCCCGAAGACCACCCACTTGTTGGTGGGAATATAGTCCTGGCCGTTGTTGAGGTGCACGGCTGGCGTGACACGGCTGTCGTTCAGCATGAGCACGCGGGCCGCGAGAAATGCGGCGTAGTAGCGGTACGCCAGGGCAAAGACACATAACGCGATCAGCAGCAGGACGAGCGAGTTCATGTGTTCTCCCGGGAAGAGGTGTAGCACGGGGCACTATATCGGGTCCGGGCCGTGGAATTCAAGCGCACAGCCTGCGAATCCGGCAGTTGCGGGTAGACGGCGTAAAGCCGTCTCTACCCCAATGCAGCGGCAAGTCAATGAAGCGCAGATGCGCTCAACGAGAACAGCGCCCTGCAATCTGCGCCCTGCAATCTGTTGACACGTCACGTTTCCTTTCGTATATATAACTTTTGCAATAAACTAACGCCGCGTGAACAGGCAATGCGCTGGTCTTTATGACGAAACTCAAAGTGCTTCTGGTCGACGACGAAGTTATGCTATTGAAGGTCATTCAGATGGCCATGCGGGCAACCATCGAATGCGAAGTCCTGACCGCAACCAGCGGTGCCCAGGCGTTGCGGATCATGGAGCAAGAGAACATCGACGTTGTGGTGTCGGATATCGGCATGCCCGGCATGGATGGTGCCACGCTGATCAGTGTTGTTTCCGAATTGTATCCCAAGACCACACGGATGGTCTTCACGGCTTTGCGGGCAAACAACGACATCGGGTTTAGGACCGCGGGGTCTGCACACCAGTTTTTTCTCAAGCCTACCGCCATCAGCCTGATCGCGGAGAGAATCAAAAGTGTCCAACGTCTGCGGAACAATCTTCCGACGCAAGGCATGGATCTGATTGTCTCGCACATCCGGTCGCTTCCGAGTCTGCCGGCCATTTACACGGAGCTCGATCAGGAGTTGAACAACCCCAACAGCTCCATGGTGTCGGTGGGCAAGATTCTGGAAAAAGATATTGCGATGAGCGCGAAGGTTCTGCAGCTCGTCAACTCGGCATTCTTCGGCATGCATGAACGGGTGACCCGGCCAGCCCAGGCCGTTGTCCTCCTCGGTGGCGAGGTCATGAAGTCGCTGCTTCTCGGCCTGCACCTGATTACGTCATGGAAGACGTCGTACACCCCGTATTTTTCCATCCAGGAGCTCTGGCGCCATGGGCTCAGTGTGGCGGCCGGCGCGCAGGCGATTGCGCTGGCGGAAGGTTGCACCCGGGAACAGGCCGATGAATTCTATGCGGCCGGACTTTTTCATGACATCGGCAAGATTATCATCGCCGACAATCTTCCCGAATCCTGCGACCATATCCAGAAGCTTGTCCGTGAGCGCGGCCTTTCCACGCGGCAGGCGGAAAGGGAAGTGCTGGGCGCAACCCATGCCGAGGCCGGCGCCTACCTCATGGCGCTCTGGGGTTTCTCCGACAACATCGTCAACGCCTGCGCGTTTCATCATCAGCCTTCGGTATTGGAGTCGAAAGGGTTCAGCCCGGTTGCCGCCGTGCACTGTGCCAACGTGTTTGACCACGGGGACGCGTTGCGCGGGAAGAGCATCGCGGAGGTGCTCGACCAGGAATACATCACCCGGGAGGGCTGGGCGTCCAAGATCGAAGCCTGGCGCGGTGTGGTAACCCCTGCGGCGAAGAGCTGAACCGGACGGTGCGCGGTCGCTACGGCCCAGGCGCACGCAGGGCGGTAACCGGAGGTTTTCGGGTCAGCGCGAAGTCCATGCCAGGCATATGCGGCCGTTCACGACGGCCGCAATTAATTTTTTTGCACGGCAGGTGTAAGATTGCAGCCGCAACCTGCATATACCAGAGTGGGAGGCAGGGTCAGGGGCTTTTCCTGAAGCGCCACGTTGCCGGAAATTGAACGAAGTGCGTATTCAGCCTTGACACGTCTCCCGCCACAACCGACACTTCACGCATTCATTCCGACTAGGAGGCTATATGGCTGAGAAAGAAAAAAAAGGTTCACCGTCGCAGCTGGAATCGGTTATTTCCCAGATTCGCAAAGAGTTCGGCGAAGGCGCCATCCTGCGTCTGGGCGACGCGGAAGCGTCCAAGGACATCTCGATTATTTCCACCGGATCCTTCTCGCTCAATCTGGCACTTGGCGTGGGCGGACTTCCGCGCGGCCGGGTGGTGGAGGTCTTCGGACCGGAGTCGTCCGGCAAGACCACGCTGGCGTTGCATATTATTGCCAATGCCCAGAAGAACGGCGGCATGGCGGCGTTCGTGGATGCCGAGCACGCGCTGGATCCCAACTATGCGGCGCGTCTGGGCGTGAAGCTGGATGATCTGCTGGTGAGCCAGCCGAACTCCGGCGAAGAGGCGCTCACCATCACCGAGCAGCTCGTTAAGAGCGGTGCGCTCGACGTGGTGGTCGTGGATTCCGTGGCCGCACTCGCACCGCAGGCGGAGCTGGACGGCAGCATGGGCGATTCGCATGTCGGCCTGCAGGCGCGCCTGATGTCACAGGCCATGCGCAAGCTCACCAGCGCCATTTCACAGACCAAGACGCTCTGCCTGTTCACCAACCAAATCCGTGAGAAGATCGGCGTCATGTTCGGCAACCCCGAGACTACGCCGGGTGGGCGCGCACTCAAGTTCTACTCCTCCGTGCGCCTGCATGTGCAGCGCATCGGCGCGCTCAAGGACCCTTCCGGCGCGGTGGTCGGCAACCGCACGCGCGTCAAGGTCGTGAAGAACAAGGTTGCGGCGCCATTTACCGAAGCCGAGTTCGACATCCTGTACGCCCGCGGCATTTCGTGGGAGGGGTCGGTGCTTGACGCGGCGTTGCTGTATAATGTCGTCACTAAGCGCGGCTCGTGGCTGAGCTTTGGTTCGGAGCAGATCGGACAAGGCGCCATGGTCGCCACCGAGCACCTGCGTTCCAACCCCGACGTGGTCGCCAAGATCGTGGCCAAGGTCCACGAGGCCATCAAAGCCGGCGTCAAGCCGGTCAAGGCTGGGGCGGATTGAGATGGCCAAATTGGTTTTGCGATCATGAAAACCAGCGTATTATAACAGCCATGGGCACTTTTCACATAGGTTGCAGGATCGAGAACCACGTTCGACGCGATCATTCCGTCGGCATTTCCAAGATGCTGGTGGATACCGGCAGCGAATACACCTGGATTCCCACGGCCAAGCTGGAAAGCATCGGTGTGGTGCGGGAGAAAAAGGACCTTCGGTTTGTCATGGCCAATGGCCAGTGTGTTACGCGCAGTGTGGGGTTTGCGATCCTTCGGGTCGAACGCTCATTCACGATCGACGAGGTCGTTTTTGCGGAAACCGGAGATCTGGTGCTGCTCGGCGCGCGAACGCTGGAAGGGCTGAACCTCATGGTCGACTCATCCCGCAAGAAACTGGTTGCCGCCGGTCCGCTTCCCGCGGCGTAAGCGACTTTCCGTTCTGTTTTGCGTTGAATCAGGTGGCATTGTTGCTTTACCGTCAGCCATCAAAAGGCTATTATAGCTACATGACAACGGCCTCCATTTCGACCACCAAAAATCATTTGAGTGCCCTGCTGGACCAGGTGCGGCATGGGCAGCGCGTGGTGATTACGGATCGCGGCATTCCTGTGGCCATGCTGGTGCAGCCGGATGCCGCTGCTGACGCCGATTCCGATGGGCGGATCCAGCGTTTGCGGCGCATGGGCATCATCACCGGCGGCAGCGGACACATCAATCTGCAGGCTTTGGGCCGCCCAGAGCGGCTGGGCGGTGGGGCGGACAGCCTTTCCCGCGCGTTGCAGCAGGAGCGCGAGGAGTCACGATGACGTTCTGGGATAGTTCTGCCCTGGTGCCCGTTTTGAATGAGGAGTCCCATTCGATCGAAGTGCGGAAATGGTCAGCGCTCGATACGATCGTGGTGGCCTGGCATACGCGGGTTGAAGTCTTTTCAGCGCTTACGCGCCTGCAGCGCGAGGGATCGATCAGCGAAGCCTGTTTGGATCGACATCTCGCCAAATTGGAGAGAATGGCTTCCGAATGGATCGAAATTCAGCCGCTGGAAGACGTGCGCCGCACCGCCATGCGCCTTCTGCGCACGCACGTTTTGCGTTCGCTGGATGCCCTGCAACTGGCCTCGGCCTGGTTCGCTTCCGAGGGGCGACCCGACACCATGGACTTTGTCTGTTTCGACGCGCGCCTCGCCTCTGCCGCGCAGCGCGAAGGATTTCGCGTGCGGGGGTGAGGAGCATGCGATGGCAAGCTGGGACATACTACTGCAGTTTTGGCCATGCCTTGGCGTATTCAGAACGTCACTTGTGCCACACGAGAAGGGTGGCTGGCTCACCATGCATTGTGCATGCATCACCTACTGCTCACGTATCTGGTGCCGATGGTGGCTGCGATCGTGGTGATCCTGCTGTTGTGGCGGATGCCCCACCGCCTGTCATGGCCGGCGCAAGTCAGAGTTGACGGGATTGTGACTTGAGGGTGTTGATTAAAAGGTGGCCCGGGCGCTCCGCGCGCGGGCGGTTGCTGGCCCGTCGCTGTTTCGGCATCTGCCCGCGCGCGGAGCGCCCGGGCCACCTGGGTTCGAACCGGCAACGCGTGAATCATGAGGTGTGTGTAACCTGAGCGTCAACTTTGACTTGCGCCTGTGAGCGGCTGGCCCCACTTTTTTTTGTTTTGCCCCGCGTCGTTCCGCGTTATCCTGTCTCCCCTCTCACCTGAACCCTGAACCCTGAACCCCGGACTCCCCACATGACCGCCGACCAACTCCGCGAAAAATACCTGAAGTTCTTCGAATCCAAGGGGCACCGGATCATCTCCGGCGCTTCGCTGATCCCGGAGAACGACC
>JBAXVM010000010.1:0-27199 GCA_037129105.1 bacterium | reverse complement strand
GAGAAGACCACCCTGCTGACCGGCGCCACCCGGATCGCGATGGCGCCAACTGATCCGGTCTCGTATTTTCTGTTCACGCGTGTGATTTACCTGACCGATTGGGTGCAGGAAACCCTGGGCGAGGTAAACGCGGGGACGGACC
Source organism: bacterium (assembly GCA_037129105.1). Taxonomy (GTDB): domain Bacteria; phylum Verrucomicrobiota; class Kiritimatiellia; order RFP12; family CAIWXQ01; genus CAIWXQ01. The sequence continues at coordinate 27,057 of JBAXVM010000010.1, read as the reverse complement.
ATCTTGTACCCTGGCCGGGCCAACCGCTTCCCAAAACCGTGACTTCACCGGCGAACGCCGGGGTAGATTGGGCGCAAAGCGGCGCGATTGCACTCTATGTCTATGTCTTTCACAAAGTGAGCGTCAGTCTGGATTACGCCCTGGACGGCTGTGAGGCGGCGTATGGCGGCGTGGTGTGGTGCTTTGTGCCGCAAAATCGGTAGGGACGCACCTCCGGGGCGTCCGCACGGAACTGAGCGAGGTCGGGTTTCCGGATAGGTGCTGCCGATGAGAATGGACCATGCAAAACCGCGCGTGACGCGCTTCGAAATATCGCCCGCGACGATGATTCACATCATTCTCACTGTGGCCGGCATCTGGTTGCTGATCCGGCTTTGGCCGGTCTTTTTGGTGTTGATCGTTGCGCTCCTCATCGTCGGGACGCTGACGATTCCGGCGTTGGTGGCGCAGGCATCCGAAATGGTCGGGCAGGAACCCGCGTTCCGTGCACGCTTGGCGGATCATCTCGCCCTCTCAAACTTGACAGCTCCTTTCGCGGACTGGCTGCGCAACCTCAAGTATGACGCACCCGCGAGTGTCGTGAGCGCCACGGCTTTTGCCTTATCGCTACGCGTCTTCACGAGCGCCGCCTATGCAGCGAGCGCCATCTTCCTTGCGCTGTACATTCGCGGGCAGTTGATCACCTGTCTGTTCATTGCGGTATTTTCGTTCATCCTCCTGGTGGCGTGCGGGGTGCCGCATGCGCTGGCGCTGGCGGTGTTTGCGGGCATGGCGGATGTTTTGCCGTACCTTGGCGCCCTCGTGGCGATGGTGCCGATGGTGTTGACCGCGCTGGCGCGCGGCCCGGTCGTCGTGATCGTAGTCCTGCTGGTCATGTTCGCGTACGCGGAGTTTGAGAGCCGGGTGCTCGTGCCCCGCGTGTTTGGACAGACCATGCGTCTGCCGTCGTCCGTCGTGCTGTTCGCGCTCCTGGCGGGCGGGACGCTGATGGGGCTCCTCGGCGCGCTACTCGCGCTGCCGGTTGCGGCGACGGTGATGATGCTGATCGAAGAACTGCGTGTGGAACTTCCGGGTCAACAGGAGCAGGTCGCGGATGTGGCACAACGTGTGGGGGACGAACGCGCGGAAATAGAGTACGAACGCCGAACAGAGGGCGTGCCTGCCGAACAGGCAGCCGCGATTGCGGTGAAGATGTCCGCTGATCGGCGAAAGGCGGGGAATTGATTTTTCAGTAGGTGCATGCGGAAAACGGGAATGGCGCCTTTTCTCCACCAACTGTTACTACTCAGTTCAGGCGCTATGAGAATGCTTTGTCCACAGATTTCACAGATTCCGCAGATTGGAATGTTCGCAAAACAGGAATGGTTAAAGATGTCTCACAAAAGCTGCAAGATGAATGGGAGTTTTTTACCACGAAGGACACGAAGAACACGAAGAATTCATTAATCGCGGACGCCCTTCGTGTTCTTCGAATCTTCGTGGTGGAAGCCGCCAAAGTGGCGCTTCAGGAAAAGACCATGTAACCCTACGGGGAGGTTAGGCGCAGGCCTTGACCGGCAGCGGTGCCATTTGGAAGTAGGGTTATACCCCATGACCGTTCAGCCGTCTGCTGCATTATCATCATGAGCACACAGACGATATTTGTCAGGAAGGGCGCATGGCATGCACAAACAATTAGTCACGATTCTCTCGGTGATGGTTTTCTCCGGATGCGCGCTTCTTGCGCAAGAGACCGGTGTTACGGAAGACACCGATGCGACCATCACCCATCTTCTTGATGTCGTGGCAAAGGCAGACTGCTCCTTTATCCGAAACGGGAAAGCCTACACCGGCGCGCAGGCGGCCGATCATCTGCGGACCAAGTACAAGCATTTTAAGGATCAGATCAAGACACCCGAGGATTTCATCCGACTCGCCGCCACGGAGAGCCTTCTGACTGGAGAAGCGTACAAGGTCAAACCCAAAGATGGTCAGGAGACAACGAGCGCCGCCTGGATGATGACACTCCTCATGCAACACAGGCAACACGAAATAGAACGACCCACAACCGGAACAACGAACAACACGCCGCGCATTGGCGCATGATAAACCCCGTGACGGCCGACAGCGGGTAGGGTTACACCCCATGGCCGGGAAGATCCGGCGCGCGTAATCTGTTCTTGCGATCAAACCACAACCCGATGGAGGCGCCCGATGACAATGAAAGCGTTTGCTGACAACTATACTACTGGCGACATTCTTCTGGGATGGGAATGGACGTCGGCCAATGAGGCTGTATGGCTGACCCGAGTTAAAAACAGGCTTGTGTTGAAGGTCGGGAATCGGGTGTCGACCGTTTTGCCGACTGCGAATCTGGTGCATTGCCTTGCCGATGCAATTGATCCGCTGAGCGATGTTTGGACCGATGACAAGAGCCCTGCGACTGGCAAGCAAAGCAGACGCAGTCTCGCGGCGCGCCGTGAAAGATCATGAAAACCAACTCGTTTAAACAATTGGGCGCACTTGGGCAGTCCGTCTGGCTGAACTATATCCGGCGCGACCTGATCGTCAGCGGCAAACTCCGGCGTCTGATCGAGGAAGACGGACTGCGGGGCATGACGTCGAATCCGGCCCTTTTCGAGCAGGCCATTGTTGTGAGCCGCGATTATGAAGCTGACATTCGGGAGATGGCTGCGCTGGGCAAGGACGCCCGCGAGATTTATGAATCGCTTAGCCAGCACGATGTGCGGAGCGCCGCCGACGAGTTCCGTCCGCTGTACGACCGGACAGACGGCCGGGATGGCTACGTCAGCCTGGAGGTCAGTCCCCGCCTGGCATATGACACCCATGGTACCATCATAGAAGCCCGCCGTTTGTGGGCGGCGCTGGGGCGCCCGAACATCCTGATTAATGTGCCTGCCACGATAGAAAGCCTGCCGGCTATCCAGCAACTCATCAGCGAGGGCATCAACGTCAATGTAACCATGCTCTTCGAGTTGTCGCGTTACCAGCAGGTCGTGGACGCCTACCTTGCTGGTCTGGAGAAGCGCATTGCCGACGGTAAGCCCGTATGGCAGGTCGTATCGGTGGCCAGCTTTTTTCTGAGTCGCATGGATACGATTTTGGATGCATTACTGGATCAACTCATCGCACAAGACGGCGCCGCGGGAAAAGCAGCGACCCGGGTTCATGGACAGGTTGCCATCTCCAGTGCGAAGCTGGCCTATCAGATTTACAAAGAGAACTTCAGCGGCGAACGCTTCAACAAGCTAACAGCACAGGGCGCGCGTGGGCAGCGACTGCTTTGGGCCAGTACCGTCACCAAGAATCCGGACTACAGCGACATCAAATATGTCGAGGCGCTGATCGGCCCGGACACCATCAGCGCGGTTTCGGCTGAAACCTTCAACGCGTTTCGTGATCATGGTAAACCCAAACCCACACTTGAGCAGAATGTCCCGGAAGCCGTCTGGGTTCTTCAGCAGTTGCCGGAACTTGGGATACGCATCCCTCAAATGGCGCAACGGCTGGAGGCCGAGGGCGTCGAGAAATTCAACCAGTTATTCGACAAACTAATGGGAAGCCTGTCGGACAGGTTACGATAGTTACCCACTCCGTCCAGCAGTTCTCATTATAGTGCAGGAACGCCTTACGGCGTCACTACAAACGGCCTAGAAACGGCAGAAAACCGTTCGTAGTGTGCCCGTAAGGGCATGCGTGTCGCCATAATGAGAGCTGCCAGCCAGACAACCGACGGTAGGGTTACTCCCCATGGCGGGACACCATGCCGTTCGGCACGATAGGTGCCGTACCACCAAAGCGTATTTAATGCCGTGCAAAGAGAGGACTCACAGTATGCGTAACAAACGAATTCTGTTGGCCGGGTTGCTGGCGCCGTTGCTGATCGCGGGGTGTCTGGTGTCACGCGGTCCCCGGGGCGAGGGCATCACCATCGTACCGATACTTCCGGCGCTTGTGGTGCTGGATGCGGAACCGTACTACGTCCATGAGGGCTATCATTATCACTACCGTAACGGTGGCTGGTTCTACGCGCAATCACGAAGCGGACCCTGGGTAAGCCTGCCGCGTGACCACTACCCGAAAGAAGTCAGGTTCAGGGACATGGATAACAACCGGGGTCAGGAACAGAAGCGGAAACATGAATCGGAACATCAGGAGCGATAACATGCGCGCCTCTCATGCGAGTCTGGTAACAGGGGTCATGGCCTTTCTGGCGGTGACGCTATTGGGTGGTGAGTGGTTGGGCGCACAGGACGCGCCTCCGGCGACGCCGGCCCAGGAACAGCCGGAAGTCTTGAGCCGTGGCCCGGTGCATGAGGCCTTTGCGGCGCCGGTCGACCTGCAGCTCGAAGAAGGCATGGTGACTCCGAGCCAGCCGCCGGCGATCATTGAGGAAGTGCCGCCGGCGGAAAAGCCCCAGGGCCAGCAATTCGTCTGGATCCCGGGGTACTGGTCATTGGATGCGGACCGGAGCGGTTACATCTGGGTCAGCGCCTGCTGGCGGGTTGCGCCGCCGAAAATGTCGTGGGTGCCCGGCTATTGGTCTCAGGCGCCCGGAGGATGGAAGTGGGTCTCCGGGTTCTGGACGCCGGCTGGCGCGCAGGAGTTTGTCTATCTGCCGGCTCCGCCGGCTGTCGCCGATGTGGAGCCGCGCGATGCGGCGCCATCCGCGGATACGATCTGGGTGCCGCCCTGCATGTACTGGGTCCAGGGTCAGTATACACGGCGTGACGGGTATTGGCTGGCGGCGCAACCGGACTGGATCTGGGCGCCGTCGCACTATGTCTGGACGCCGCGGGGCTACGTCTTCGCTGACGGACACTGGGATTACGCGTTGGAGCGCCGGGGCGTGCTGTTTGCGCCCGTGTATTTTCCGGCGTCGGTCTACGGGCGGTCGGGCTACACCTACTCGCCCAGCGTTGTCCTCGACATCGGCTTGCTGCAGGTCAGCCTGTTCGCATATCCGCGGTACAGCCATTATTACTTTGGCGATTACTACGATGACGCGTACCTGCGCGTCGGCATCTACCCTTGGTTCGACAGCCGGAGGCTGCACACCTGGTACGATCCGATTTACGAGCATGACCGCTGGCAGCACCACCGGACCGAGCCGCGCTGGGAGGCGCGCGAACGAGACACGTACCGTCGCAGCCGCGACGACAAGAGCCTGCGCCCGGCCCGGACGTACCGCGAACAGGAAGCCCGGCTTGCCAAACTGCCCGAACCGCAACGTCGTGCGCATCAAGTGGCCCAGCCGATCGCGGTGGCCGCTGCCAACCGGGAGACCCCGTTGAAATTCGAGCGGATCAACACCGGCGAACGGCAGAAAATCGTGAAGCAGGCAACGGCCTCGCATGAGTTCAGCGAAGATCGGAGCCATTGGGAGGCGAAGGCGGCCAGTCCGAGGACCGTCGTCGAACCCATCAAGGAACACAAGGCCACCGTGACACCGGACGAGCGGCATCAGGAAACTGTCACGCCGAAGAAGGAGCGTAAGTCTGACGTGACGCCATCGGTCGAGCGCAAAGAGCCGGCGCCGCCGGCCGTGACACGGGAGCCCGTAGTCGCTCCGCCTAGCGAGACCCGTACGATCGAACCGGAACGGGTGCGGCTTCCGGCCCGTCCGATCGTTGACCGGTCGGAGGTGCCGGATGTCATTCAGAAGGGGCCGCCCAACCGACCGTCCGGCGAGGACAGGGGCAGGGAAGCACGCGACAGCAGGGACGCAGACAAGGATATGCGCAAGGACAAGGACTCGCGCCACAACGACTGAGGCGGGGCATGATTGTGCCTCTCCTCGCAAGCGCGAAAAGTTCGTTGGTGAGGCAACTACCATGAAAAAACAATGGCAAGCGATTAGGTGTCTGGCCGGCATGGCGAGTCTTTGCTGCGCCGGTGGATGCGCCATGGGGCATGTGGGACAGGCGCCACAATACCCTCAACATGTCCAATATCCGCAAGGATCCCCGCCCGTTGTGCCCACAGTGAACGTGAAGCTCACGCCGGGTCAGCTCGACGGATTGCTAGCGCCGATTGCGCTCTATCCTGACCCGCTTTTGTCCCTGATGTTCCCCGCCGCCACCTATCCCCAAGACATTGTCGCGGCCGTGCAGTGGTTTCTGGCGACACCTAATCCCACCGAGGCGGACATCGTCGCACAAGGTTGGGATGACTCCATCAAGGGCCTGGTCCATTATCCCAGCGTCCTCAAGATGATGAATGATCGAATCGACTGGACCCAAGCTCTGGGTGCATCCTTTGCGGGTTGCCAGCAGGACGTCCTGCATTCGGTCCAGCGGCTGCGTGCCCGGGCACAAGCCCACCAGAACCTCCAAACCACCCCGCAGCAGCAGGTGCTCGACTACAACGGCGCCATACGCATCGAACCGGCCGACCCCGAAGTGATCTATGTGCCGCAGTACGACCCAAACTTGGTGTACGACTCAATCTATCCGCTTTCGTTCGGCATCGGCTTTCCCATCGGCTTTTGGTGCAATAACGATTTCGACTGGCTACGCGGCTACATTATTAACGGCGGCGGCTGGTACTACGGCTGGCATCACCCGGAGAAATGGGATCGGTGGCGGCCTGGATGGGACCGTCGTCCGGCAGGATGGGTTGCCGAGCCCAAACCATGGGTACGTGCCGCGTCGAGCTCTGCGCCCCGGCTCACGCCTGCAGCCGTTGGCCACCTGGGTCTCGTGCGGCCGCATCGTGTAACCCTCGCGCATCCCGCACCTGGCACGGCACGCAACGTGTCGGCGGCGACGGCGGTTGGAAAACGGCCCGCACCTTCAGTTTTGGAAAATGTCTTTGGTTCCGCGGAAAGCCGCGTTGCGGTTCAACGTGCCGTGCAACGCGCCCGCCCGACGTCCGTCCAGCCAGTGGCCGCCGTTCGCCCGCCGGCGGCTGTCCATCCCCAACCGGCGCCGCGCCCAGTTGCGGTAACGCCCGCCCCCCGTCCGCCCGTGATGCCCGACGAGCCTGCGGCGAAAGTGGCGCTCACCCCCGACCCACGCGACGAATGGCTTGCGTCGCGCGCCGCTCCCAGCAATGTATTCAGCGCCGGCCTGGCCTCCGAAACTCGCGCCCAAAGTTCCCGCGGCAATGCGTCGCGCGATCGATAACGGTAATAAATGAGAACAACCATGTATTCTCGAACTTGTGGATTTGCATCTGCGGCACTTGTCGGGGGCATCGCTTTGATGTTCGCCGTCGTCGTCGGTTGCGGCACCCTTGCGCCCAAGAGCGCCCTCGTCCGGCCTGCTGGCGAACCGGGTGTGGGCCAACAGCAGTTTGACACCGACGACCAGGCTGCCACCGCGCTCGTCGCCGCAGCCAAGGCACGCGACCACGACGCCATCCGCCACATCTTCGGCCCGTCCGTCACCGAGTTCATCTCCAGCGACAAGGTCGAGGACGAAAGGGCCTTCGATCACTTTGTCAAAAAGGTCAATGATCGTATCGAGCTGGAAAAGAAGGACGCCAAGACCTCCGTTATCGACATTGGCAAGGACAAGTGGCCCTTCCCGATTCCCCTGACGCGTCTCGCCAGCGGCAAATGGTTCTTCGACACCGAGGCCGGCAAAGAGGAAATTCTCGTCCGTCGGATCGGCGCCAATGAACTGGAAACCATCCACGTCTGCCGCGCCTATCTCACAGCGCAGCGCGCATACGCCAGTGTGGAACGCGACGGCCGCGGTGTGCTCAAATACGCGCAGCATTTTATTAGCAAGAACGGCAAGGATGGCCTTTACTGGGATGTAAAGCCCGGTGAAGAGGAAAGCCCGTTCGGCCCGTTTGTCGCCCAGGCCACGCTGGAAGGTTACACGCCCGGAAAGAATGGCTGCACCGGTCTGAAACCATACCACGGCTACGTCTATCGCATCCTCACGCACCAAGGGCCCAGCACGCCCGGCGGCGAATACGATTATGTCATCCATGGCAACATGATTGCCGGCTTCGCCATGGTCGCATGTCCCACCGAGTACGGCATCTCCGGCGTGATGACGTTCATCGTCAGCCACCACGGAAAGGTCTATCAAAAAGATTTCGGGGCGGACACACTGGACACCGTTCGCAGTATGAAGGCCTACAATACCGACAGCAGTTGGACGCTGGTGACGGACGAATGATTGTTCAGTTCGATCAACAAGCAAGGAGCACTACTGAAAGATCGAGCCCCAATCACCCGCATCGTCCATACGCGAAAGGCCCCGCGCACGGGCAGGGAGGTCCTGCCGCCCGCGAGCGCCATCGCGCACGAGCCCGATAAGAACGTCATGCGGTATGAGCAGCTTGCTCACGCCGCCAAGGCCTTCATCTTCACGGTACTGGTTCGCGAGGGGCACTCCGTTGGCACGATACGCTATCCCGGCTGCGCGCAGGTGACCGGCTATACCGAGGCGGAATATGAGGCGCAGCCGCTGCTCTGGATCACGATGGTTCCTGACGACGACCGGCAACTCGTGACAAGCCAGATCACCCGGTTGCTGCGGGGCGAGACGCCTTCACCCATCAATCACCGGGTCATGTGCAAGGACGGATCGATTCACCGGGTGAGGAATACTTCCGTGCCAGTGTTTGACTCACAGGGGCAGATGATCGCCTATGACGGCCTGGTCATGGACATCTCGGGGATCGAGTCTGCCGAGCTGGAGCAAACGTCGCAGACCGCCGAGCTGGCAACAGCCCTTGCTCTGGTCAAGACGTTGCACGGGCTCCTGCCGATCTGCAGTTCCTGCAAACGCATACGTGACGACAAAGGCTACTGGCAACAAATTGAGGCCTACATCGCGGGTCGCTTTCCGGCCATCAATTTTACGCACAGTATATGTCCGGACTGCATCATGAGACTTTATCCGGAGTACTACCGGAAAGACGACATCGAATCGCATGCCGAAGAAGTCGCATGTGCCGACTCGGAAAAGGAAATCGGCGCCTCGGACGACAAGAAATTGCTGGTCGGCGGGGAAAACCGGCACGGTCTGAAATGAGTGCGCGGGTAGGGTTACACCCCATAGTTCTGTCCGAACCCATCCCGTAGTATGTCCTTCAAGCGAAAAACCGAATCACAACACAACAACGAAAGCAACGAGGTCACAGCATGAACAGGAAATCAATGTATCCCATCGCATTCGCTGCAGTCGCAGCCGCTACACTCCTGACCAGCGCACCCCTGCGCGCGTCAGACACAGATGACAAAATCGAATCGTCTTTCAAGAAGACTTACGTCTTCAAGACGTATCTCAAGGATGATTCGATCAAGGCCGACGCCAAGGATGGCGTCGTGACGTTGACCGGGACGGTCTCCGAAGAGTCTCACAAGGGTTTGGCCATGGAAACCATGGCAGGTCTGCCCGGTGTCAGCAAAGTGGACAACAAGTTGACCACCAAGGCCGAAGCCGCCGCCGAGAACGCGGATACGTGGATCGGCCGCAAGGTAAATTTCGCCCTGCTGGTTCATCGCAACGTCAGCTATATCAACACCAAGGTCGAGGTGAAGGACGGCATTGTAACGTTGAAGGGCGAGGCTTCGAGCCTGGCCCATAAGGAACTTACCACTGCCTACGCCAAGGATATTGACGGCGTAAAAGAGGTGAAGAACGAGATGACCGTGGCGGCAACGCCGGTGTCGGCTGTGCGCACGTCAGGCGAGAAGGTGGATGACGCGTCCATCACCGCGCAGGTCAAGACGGCGCTGTGGACCCATCGTTCGACCAGCTCCCTGAAGACGGTGGTCACGACACGTAATGGCGAGGTCACGTTGACCGGCATTGCCAAGAACGCGGCCGAGAAGTCACTGGTCACCAAACTGGTTGAGGACATCCAGGGCGTGACCGCGGTGAAGAACGAGATGACCGTCGCAGAAGCCAAAACTGAATAAAGCAGTTTTTTATGGCCTGCCGGCGCATTCCGCGTCGGCAGGCATTTTGACAGGACTAGCAACAGGAGCAACAACATGAACACAGAACGAAGCACGATACCTTCGACGACCACGCATATGTGGCAACTAGCGAATACTCGCCGGCCGTCCCATGCGGCGCCCCAGGCAACAATACAGATTCTCGCGTGCCTTGCCCTTGCGCTGGCCGTACTGGCGCCTTGCCAGACGCTGCAGGCGGCAAGTCCTGCGCCGGTGAGCCTGCGTTCGTGCGCCGGGTTCACGATTTTGGGCGCCACCGCAGTCTCGACCGATGGTGGCGGGGGTATCATCAATGGGGATGTCGGCTTGAGTCCGGGCGCAGGTTCGGCCATCACGGCTTTGACCGCAGCCCAAGTGAAAGGGACAATTTATGCAGTCGATGTCAGCGGTCCCGCAGGATCGGTGATGGCGCCAGCGCTATTGACTACGGCGCAAGGCGACTTAACCTCGGCGTATATCGACGCGGCGGGCAGATCGTTAGCTCGAATCACAGTGTCAGGAAATATTGGCGGAACCACGCTCGCACCGGGGCTCTATTTGTCCTCCTCCTCGATACAGATCACGGGGGATCTGACCCTTGACGCGGGCGGCGATCCGAATGCAGTCTGGATATTTCAAATGGGAACCACGTTGACGACGGCAGCCGGCTCAACCCCGGCCGACAAGCCTGGCAATAGCCGGGTGATCCTGGCTGGCGGCGCACAGGCCAAGAACGTTTTCTGGCAAGTAGGCAGTTCGGCGACTCTTGGAGCGTACTCCGTTTTCAAGGGGACCATCATGGCCAACGTAAGCATCACGATGGGCGTAGGTGCGATCACTGAGGGAAGGGCGTTGGCACGAACAGGCGCGGTAACATTTAATGGCGGCGGTAGCGGCAGTCTGCCGAATAACGGACCCCTGACCATTGTTTCGGCGCACGGTATCGGCCTGCTGCCGGTAGGGGTCTACACTAACAGGTATGGCACGACGCTCACGAACCGCGTCACGGGCGTCGAGACCAGCGGCGGTACGCAGTATGTTGCCAAGGGATGGAGCATGACGGGTAACGGCCCGACTTCCGGCAGCGCTACCAACATGACCATGGTTCAGACCAACACGGCGACCTTGGTGTGGGTGTGGGGCACCAACTACCTGTTGAATACCTCCGCCGCTCCGAACGGCACGTTGACGGGCAGCACGAACGGCTGGTATCTGGCTGGTTCGAATGTGACCGTCACCGCGGTGCCCGATTTTGGCTACTCCTTCGCGGGCTGGACCGGCAACGTGTCGGGTCCGACTAACAACGCGATCCAGAAGATGACCATGAATCAGGCCCGGACGGCGATGGCGTCCTTTGTCGAAGGCACGGCGCAGACTTTGACGATTGTCTCCGACCACGGCACCGGCGATCCGCTGGCGGGGCTCTATGTCACGGCTAACGGTGACTCGCTGACGAACAGCATCAGCGGCGAAGAGACCCTCGGTGGCACACAGTATGTCGCCACCGGCTGGAGTATGATCGGTAACGATCCGGTCGCAGGCATTGACACCAACATGGTCATGGTCCAGACCAACACCGCAGTCCTGACGTGGCTGTGGACCACCAACTATGCGCTGGACGCCTCCTCTGATGCGAATGGCAGTCTGACGGGGAGTACGAACGGCTGGTATCTGGCTGGTTCGAGCGTGACCGTCACTGCGGCACCGAACTCCGGGTACTTCTTTGCGGGTTGGACGGGCGACGTGACAGGTCCGGCCAATGATGAAGTCCAAACGCTGATCATGGACCAGGCTCGGACGGCGATGGCGCATTTTGTCCCCGGTCCGTCGGTGGAATTAATCCTGACGATCGTCTCGGAACACGGCACCGGCGCGCCGCCAGCGGGGGGGTACGCCAACGGCGGCATTAGCACACGCACAAACAGCATGACGGACGTTGAGGCTATCGGCGGCACGCAGTATGTCGCCACCGGCTGGAGTATGACCGGTAACGATCCAGTCGCAGGCATGGACACCAACATGATCATGGTTCAGACCAACAACGCGGTCTTGACGTGGTTGTGGAACACGAACTACTGGCTGGTCGTTGGCACAAATGGCAGCGGCAGCGTCACCCCGACAAACGGGTGGAATGCCGCTGGTGCCAGTGTGCTCCTGACTGCGACACCCGGCATCGTCGGAAGCCCCGTGGGTTGGTCTGGCGACACGAACGGCTGCCTTGTGGTGGGTGCCACGCTATTGGTGCCGATGACGCAGGCTCGGTCGATCACCGCCATTTTTGCGAGCAGCGGGGGTCCGGCAATCTGTGGCAAAGTCACAAAGCCGACATCTTGCAAGTCAGCCGGCGTGGCAGGTGTGCTGATCTCCGTAAGCGGCGGGGGCACGGCCCTTACCGACGCGTGCGGCAATTATACGTGTGCTGTGCCGATGGGGTGGAGTGGCATTGTGACGCCGACCCTTGACGCCAGCGGTACGTTCGCGCCGACAAGCCGGTCGTATACTAACGTGATCGCCAGAATCACGGGACAGAACTACATCTGGACGCCGCCGCCCAGCATCTCCGGCAAGGTTACGAAGTTCGGAACCTGTACAGGTGTGGCGAATGTCATCCTGGTCTTTTCGGGTGTCGGGGTAGCTACGACAACCGTCAGCGGAACCTACTGCATGAACGTAACGAACAACTGGAGCGGGACGGTGACGCCGTCCAATGCGGCTGGTGGCCTCTTCTCGCCGACGAGCAAGTCGTTCAGCAAGGTGATCGCCGACAAGGCCTGCCAGAACTTCATCTGGACGCCGCCGCCCAGCATCTCCGGCACGGTTACGAAGTTCGGAACCTGTACAGGTGTGACGAATGTCATCCTGAACTTTTCGGGTGTCGGGGCAGCCACGACAACCGTCAGCGGAACCTACTGCATGACTGTCCCGTACAACTGGACCGGCACGGTGACGCCGTCCAATGCGGCTGGTGGCGTCTTTTCGCCGACGAGCAAGTCGTTCAGCAAGGTGATCGCCAACAAGACCAGCCAGAACTTCATCTGGACGCCGCCGCCCAGCATCTCCGGCAAGGTTACGAAGCCCGGATCCAGCACAGGTGTGGCGAATGTCATCCTGAACTTTTCGGGTGTCGGGGCAGCCACGACAACCGTCAGCGGAACCTACTGCATGACTGTCCCGTACAACTGGACCGGCACGGTGACGCCGTCCAATGCGGCTGGTGGCGTCTTTTCGCCGACGAGCAAGTCGTTCAGCAAGGTGATCGCCAACAAGACCAGCCAGAACTTCATCTGGACGCCGCCGCCCAGCATCTCCGGCAAGGTTACGAAGCCCGGATCCAGCACAGGTGTGGCGAATGTCATCCTGAACTTTTCGGGTGTCGTGTCAGCCACGACAACCGTCAGCGGAGCCTACTGCTCGATCCCTACGTGACGCTCTTCCGATCTGGTGTCGCCGTCCAATGCGGCTGGTGGCGTCTTCTCGCCGACGAGCAAGTCGTTCAGCAAGGTGATCGCCAACAAGACCTGCCAGAACTTTGCCTGGACGGCTCCGGCCGCTGTTTCCAAGCCGACGGTTGCAGCCGTGGCCTCCGTGGCGATTGCGCCCGTCGTGTTACTGCGCACGTATGGTACGGTGCGCTGGTCTGGCGCGAACGCCACTCAGGCATGGCAAGCAGCCGATCTCCTGTTCATGGCTGTCAGCGCCGGGGAAGCCGTCTTCACATTGCCGGTGGCAGTCGCTCAGCCAGGCGACATGTCCGCTACGGCTAACCTCGAACCGGCGCTGCTGGGCGTGACGACGCCAGCCGGTGAGGATGCGCTGATCTTCCGAAATAGTGGCGGTGTGGTGACGATGGACACACTTCTACCCAACGCCGCGATACTCGGGTCGGCCACGTTTGTGCCGGTGGGCGCCGACGTAGTGCTGACATGGGATCTGACACTGCTGAAATAGCAGCGGAAGACGCAAGGAACTGGATACGGAACTTTGTTGCCTGCCGGTACGTGGACGTACCGGCAGGCACACGCAGCAAAACACGCAAAAGGAGTTACACATGACAGCCGGAACGGTACTACTGATTATCTTGATCCTCATGCTCGTAGGCGCGCTGCCCACCTGGCCCCATAGTAGGAACTGGGGATTGTATCCGAGTGGCGGTTTGAGCCTTGTGGTTGTGATATTGCTCGTCCTGGTCCTGATGGGCCGGTTGTAGCGGCGCAGAAGGTTGAAGCAAGCAGATATTGTAACGAACCCCAAACGGAGAAATGCCATGGAACACACAAGTAACGAGAACATTGCTGAAGCATTGAAGCTGTTGGAGCACGCGGCCATACAGAAGAAGGACGAACTGAAGCACGTTCTGTCCGACAAGTACACCAATCTGCGGGGCCTGATCATCGAGAACGATGGAAGCCTCCTGAATACGTTGGCCAACGCCAAACAACACGCGTTCGAGGCGGTCGTCCATGCGAAGGATGCCGGTGTCGAGAGGGCGCGTGATATCGCCCGCGATATGGACCAGCGCGTGCATCAGAACCCATGGCCCTATCTGGCCGGCTCGGCTGCGGCTGGTTTGTTTATCGGCTATATGCTTGGACGGAACCGCAAGTAACTTCGTTCACGGGGCGAGTCATGCTCAAAAATCTGTTCAAGGGCGCCGTGGCGGCGATGGCGGCCAGGCTGCTGGAAAATTACCGGCAGTCGTCGCTGCAACTGCTCAAGATCGAGGCGGCCAAGGGGTACGTGCACGGTGTGCGGATGGCCAGGCTGTCGGCGATCGGTCTGATCGGGTTGGCACTCCTGATTGTCTGGATCGGCATGGGCATGCTGCTGTTGCACTTCGGACTGTTCTTCCTGCTCCCGTGGAGTATGGAGACGAAGGCGATTCTTGGCGTGTGCCTGGGGTTGGCGTACGCCATTGCCGGCAGTGCGTTGTTGGTTGCGTCTTTGCGTGAGCGGAGATGGATGGAGAAGTCGGGCGCCAGCAAAATGGTGCAGGACGCGACCGGGATGTCCGAAAAAGAGTAACCCGGAAACCAACGTTTTGCGACGCGCTGGATCGGGCCGCGGAAAAGACGGTGGAAGTCGCGACGAATGTTGCCGCGAAAACGGTTGAAGGCGCAAAAGAGGCAGGAGCGACCGCCAAGGACGCACGAGTACAAGTTTGTTGTCAACGGTGTCTGGCAAGCAGATGCGAAGTGTCCGCACTGGGCGCCGAATGGTTGCGGCTCTTTAAACAGCGTGGTGCAGGTCGGGTGAGTTCAAACGATTGCGTGCCGAAGTGCTGTTTCTGCGCCACCGTCTGGACATCCCAGGGCACGGGTGGCTGCTCGTCAGCGTTGTGCCGCCTGTTTTTCAGCCGGTAGGCCCGTTTGAAGAAAAAACTAGATTTATTTGCGGCCTGTATATAGGCACTTGTTGTGCCCTTGCCAACTTCCTTTGTGCCCCGGCGGCAAACCGTTCTTGCACCCACCCGCCACATATTCTATTCTTTGCCGTTTTAGAAAGGAAAGGTACCATGGCTAAGACATACCAGGTTGCATTGATCGGCGGCGACGGCACAGGGCCCGAGGTGGCGCGCGAGGGCGTGAAAGTCCTGCAGGCGGCCGCTGCCAAGTTCGGCTTCAAAGTCAACTTCACCTCCTATGATTTCGGCGCCGAGCGCTATCTGCGCACGGGCGAAACGCTCCCGGACTCGGCGATCGAGGAGATGAAGAAGTATCAGTCCATCTTTCTCGGTGCGATTGGTCACCCGGACGTGAAGCCCGGCATCCTCGAACTCGGCATCCTGCTGAAGATGCGCTTTGCACTGGATCAATACATCAACCATCGCCCCGTGCGCCTGTTCCCGGGCGTGGAAACACCGCTCAAGGGGAAGGGGCCGGAAGATATCGACTTCGTGGTCATCCGCGAGAACTCCGGCGGCATCTATACGGGCATGGGCGGCGTCACGCGCCTGGGCACCACGGAGGAGATCGCCACCCAGCTCATGGTCTATGACCGTCGTACCGTGGACCGCTGCCTGCGCTACGCCTTCGAGCTCAAGCGCCGGCGCAATGCCGCCAACCCGAAGTATGCGGCCAAGCCCATCACGCTGGTTCACAAGCGCAATGTGCTGACCCACTGCGGCGACCTCTGGTACCGCGCCTTCGAGGAGATGGGCGCCCGCGAGTTCCCGGAACTCACGCGCGACTACAATCACGTGGATGCCGCCAACATGTGGTTTGTGAAGAACCCCGAGTGGTTTGACGTCGTGGTCACGGAGAACCTCTTCGGCGACATCATCACCGACCTGGGCGCCATGATCCAGGGCGGGCTGGGCGTCGCTTCCGGCGGCAATATCAATCCCACGGGCATCTCGATGTTCGAGCCCATGGGCGGCTCCGCGCCCAAGTACACGGGCAAAAACGTCATCAACCCGATCGCAGCCATCGGCGCTGCCGGCATGATGCTTGATACGCTGGGCGAACATGCGGCGGCCGCGGCCGTGGAGAAGGCCATCATGACCACCACGCCGAAGATGAAGAGTCAGGCTGCAGGGAAGATGGGCTTTGGCACGACCGAAGTCGGCGACCTGGTCGCGGCAGCGCTCTAGCAGCCTGTCGGACGTAACCTTCTGGAGGTACAAACCTTCTGCCGACAGGCTGCTAGTTGGCAACCCGCGGATAGCGGGTTGCGATATCTCATAAAACAGGCAGAATGACTGCTCTTTTCCTGTCAGTTGGTTGTTTTTTGTGGATGTCCAGTGTTTGGAGGGGGCTTCACTATGACTAGCAGCTTGGTCGGCGCAAAATTTGTGCTGATCAAGTCCTACGTCCGACAGGCTGCCTGGCATGATCGATCCAACGACAACCGGCCGCTCCTCTGGGTCTGCGCCGCAGCGCTGGCCGAACTTGATGCTGTTCCTGATTGCGGTGTCGCTGCTGAGCGCGGCCAGCGGCATGTTCGAGACCACGTTCAATAACTTTCTCAGCGACACCTACCACCTGAAGGCCGATGCGCGCGGTGCGCTGGAATGCCCGCGCGAGCTCCCCGGCTTCCTGACCGCGCTGATGGTGGCCGCGCTGGTGCTGTTGTCCGAGACCCGTGTGGCGGCGGTCGCGGCGTTCGCCACGGGACTGGGCATGCTGGGGCTGGCGTTCAGTGGCGGATCCTGGACGCTCATGATGGTGACCCTGACGATGTGGAGCATCGGCACGCATCTGATCATGCCGGTGCGCTCTTCGATCGGCATGGACCTGGCCAGCGGCGAGACGCGCGGCAAGCGCCTGGGCGAAATCAGCGGCGTGGCGGTGGCGGCGGGCATTGCCGGCTGCGGGCTGGTCTGGCTGCTGATGCGCCACGGCGGCAAGAGCTATTCAACCATCTTCCTGATCGGGGGACTGGCCGCGCTGGCGGCGGGCGGTTTTCTGCTGGCCATGCGCATGCCGGGGGCGCATCTGGCGCGCACGGGGTTTGTCTGGAACAAACGCTACTGGCTCTACTATGTGCTGTCGTTGCTGTTCGGCGCGCGCAAGCAGGTCTTCATTACGTTTGGCCCGTGGGTGCTGATCAAGGTCTTTAACCAGCCGGCCATCATTTTTGCACAGCTCTGGATCGTGGCGTCGGTGCTGGGAATCTTGTTCCAGCCGTTGCTGGGGCAGGCGATTGACCGGTTTGGCGAGCGCTGTGTGCTGATGCTGGATGCCGGCGTGATCTGTCTGGTCTGCCTGGGGTACGCTTTTGCCGAGCATCTCGGTGTGGCCGGTGCGGCGCTGTGGCTGGTCTACACCTGTTTTGTGTTTGACCAGCTTTGCTTCGGCACGGGCATGGCTCGCGATGTCTATCTTTCCAAGATCGCGGTGCGTAAGGAAGATGTCGCGCCGACGCTCTCGATGGGGGTCAGCATCAACCACATTGTGTCCATGTCCATCCCCTGGGTGGGCGGCTGGGTCTGGGAACGCTACGGCTACGAAAAGGTGTTTCTCGGCGCGGCCGTGGTGGCGGTGGTGATGTTTGGCTTTGCCAGCCGGGTGCGGGTGGGGGGGACAGGGCGTTAGTCAGTGGTCATTAGTCATTGGGGGGCGAGGGGTCGTACAGCGGGGGCTGCGCACCCGCTGCTGGGTCGGCCGGTAATACGCCTTCGATCAGCGGGTGCGCAGCCCCCGCTGTACAGAACGCAACAGCCGTATAGTCGAAATTGCGCGCGCGGGAAGGGCGTGGTAGATTTACGCGTCAACAACTGGCAATCTGCCGATCCGCGATGGCCCGTTGCGCCCAAAAGGAACCTGATTATGCACCGATCAATTGTCTCCTCCCGTTGCCGACATTTGCCTGTCATGGCGTTCGCCGGCGTCATGCTCTTTTGCTGTCACCCGACGCCCGCGGCAGCGGCTTCCGGATCGTCCGATGCGGCGCTGGCTGCCGAACGCCAGACTGTGCTGGCCACGCTGCGGACGTCGGCTGCGGAGTTGGAACGTGTACGGTCCGCTTCGACCGGCACGGTGGCCGCGCTGGAGGCGTCTGCCGCCGCGATCCGGGGCGATCTCGCGGGCTTGCAGAAGCAGCTGCTTTCGGTGCTGGCCAAGGACGATCCGGCAGCCATCAAGACCACGCGCGCGCTCCTGGCCGCCCGCCAGGCTGCACTCGATGCGGATGAGGGGGAGAGTACGCTGGAGCAGAAAAAGGTCGAGGAAGCGGAGCGCGAGCGCGATATGTGGAAGAAGCGCGCTGCGACACTGGAACTCGCTTTGCGCATGGATATAAAAACCATGCTTGCCGGCTCGACCGAGATTGAGGACCGGGACAAGCGCGTGGATGCCGCCGAGAAGGAGATTGCCGCGCAGAAAGCCCAGATCAGAAAATATTCGTCGCGTCGCGATGCCGCGGCGGTCCGGCGCGCCATGCTGTTGCGTCGTCTGGCCGCCCTGCCGTCGGCCGTCATCGAAGAGATCCCGGCCGAGTGCCGGCAAGCGCACGCGGCAGAGGCGCGTCAGGTTCAGCGTCTGATTTCGCAGCAGGAGGAGTGGTTCCGGCTCAACCGGTTGCTGGAGGAACGTGCTGGCCGCAACCTCGCCTTTGCCCGCACCGATTATCTGGTCAGCCAGCGCTATGCGGCGGCCCTGGCGCGCAAGGCTACCGCACGGCGTGCCGTCGAACTCCAGTCGTTTGCCGATCGTAGCGACGCCCAGATGACGCTGTTGCGTGCCGGGATTGCTCCGGTACAGCAGGCGATCGTCACCAACCTGGCGGCGGCTACACTTCAGACCGATGTCGCGCAACGCGCCATTGGCGACTCCAGCACCGCATCGGACGAGGAGCAGTCGCGTGCCGCCTATGCCGTGTCCCAGGAGCGCAAGGCGCGCTGGGAGGCGGAGAACGACTGCTTCAAGGAGTTTCTGGCGCTGCAGAAGGCCGGCGCGGCTTTTTTACGCGAACAGGCGGAGCGCACCCGCTCGCTGGCCGAGGAGCGCAGCCTGGAGGATATTAATCAGGAGGAAGAGCAATTGCGGGCCAGTCTCGTGACATCCGAGCTATACGTGCGCAGCATGGAACTGCAGCTGCAGCTGTTGGATACGCAGATCGAGTCTGTCGGCCGGCAGCTGGGGCTTCAGCCGGCCGCGGGTTCAAATCTCAACGCGGCCGTCGCCGGCGTGTTTGAGTCGTTCGACGCGTCCCGCCCGCCGGCGGTTGCGCTGGTTGTCGACCTGCTTCGCTCGCAGGCGGAACGTCTTGCTGCGGCCGATCCTGCCGCCGGTAGCGCCGCGGCCGGCAGGCATGAAACCGGGGCTAAGTTGCTGGCCCGCATGGTCCAGCGCGAGATGCTCCAGGAGCGCAAGGGGATTTCCGTGCGTTGGCTGGCGAACAGCCGGCAGGCCATCCAGACGCTGGAGCGTCTGGCCGGGTATCAGCTCTGGCAGCAGCATGATGCGCGTGTGAATGCTGTGACCAGCATGGAAATGCTGACGCTGGCCGGGACCGTGTGCAGCGGCGCGGTTTTTTGCTGGGACAGCTGGATGCAGGGGATTCACGGGGTGCCCGGTGTTCCATCCCCCGGCCGGATGACCGCTGGTCTGGTGCTCACGTTGCTGCTCGGGCTGGCGGGCTGGCTGGCGGCACGTGCGCTGCCTGCCGCCACCCGCCTGGGCCGGCTGGGGCGCAGCCTGGCGCCGACGCTGCTGCCGCTCGCGGGTGCGGCGTGGATGGCGCTGTCGGCCGACCGTGAGAATCTGGTGTTGCTGTGGATTGGGTGGACGCTGCTGCTGCTGGCCGGCTGGGTCCTGCTGCGAAACCTGCTGCTGACGAGTACACGCGCGCATCTGGCGCCCGCCGGGAACAGCCTGGGCGGTGCAGGCCTGACCTTGATTGACACCCTCCTGGTCTGGACCGCCGTGCTGTTGCCGCTGTATCGCCTCGCGGGTGCGGGCGTCAATGCCTGGGACACGCAAACCGTGCTGGCGCGCCTCTGGCTTTTCGGCGTTTGCCTGGCGCTTTTCCGGTTGGCCATGCATCCGGTCCTGGCCGGAAGGTTTCTCAACCGGCATTCCGAGAGCCGCCTGGTGCGAATTCTGGGCGGGTTCGCGGCCGGTTTTTGCGTGCTGGTCGCGGCGCTGGCTGCGATCACCAGCCTGGCCGGCCTCGATAACCTGGGCCGCTCCGTCTTGCACACCACGGTCGGAACGTTTGTGGTGCTGGCAGTCGCACTGGTTGTGACGGCAATTCTCAACGGCCTGGCGCACCGGCATGTCAGCCGGGCCGCCCTGACGGTGGCGTTGTTTCGCGTGGCTCAGTTCGCCACGCTGCTGGTGGCGGCTGCCGCTGCCGGATGGCTTTGGTGGCTGTTGCTGAACCGCGCCGTGCTGGCGTCCAACGCGCCGCCGCCGATCCCGGAGATCGTGACGGCCGTGGGGCATGGGCTGCATGCGTTGGTCCGTTTCTGGCATGCGCAGCTGACGGCCGGCATGACCGTGGCCAGTCTGACGCGCGGGCTGCTCGTTTTTATCGCCTCGTTCTGGGTGTCGCGACAGGCCAAGAGTCTGATGCAGCAGCGCATGCTGGCGCACACGCCCATGGATGAAGCCACGCGCCAGACCTTTGCCAACGTGTTCGGTTACGTCGTGATCGTGCTGGGCTTCCTGGTGGGGTTGAACGTGGCCGGGTCCTCGCTGCAGAACCTGGCGTTGCTCGCCGGCGCCATCACGGTCGGCGTCGGCTTCGGCCTGCAGAACGTGATCAACAACTTTGTCAGCAGCCTGCTGATCCATTTCGGGCGCACCATCCGTGTGGGCGACTATATTGACGTCGGCGGCACGCGTGGCACAGTCCGGGAGATCGGCATGCGCAACACCGTGCTGCAGACCGACGACGAGATCACCGTGCTGGTGCCGAATGGCTCGTTCATCACTGCCAATATCGTGAACTGGACCAACCCCAGCCGGCGCACGCGGATGCATGTGGCTGTGACGGTGCTGCGGCAGGCGGATCTCACGGCCGTGGCGGAACTGGCCGTGGCAGCGGCCGGACGAAACCCGCTGATCCTCCGGACGCCCGCGCCCGTGCTGGAGGTGCGCAGCGTCACGGCCGCGCAGATCAGCCTGGACCTGCAGTTCTGGAGCGAACACCCGGAGAAAGCCGCGGCCATCACGGGCGCGCTCAGCCTGGAACTCGACCGCGTCCTGCGGGAGAAGGGATTCGCGGCCTAGCAGCCTGGTCGGGCTTAGCCTTCTGGAAGTTCATACCGTCTGCCGACCAGGCTGCTAGTTGGCAACCCGCGGGTAGCGGGTTGCGATACATCTCAAGACAGGCAGAATGACTGCGCTTTCCCTGCCAGTAGGAGAAACTTTGTCGCGAGCTTTGTCTGGAGCTTTGTCGACAAAGCCCCAGACAAAGCTCGCGACAAAGATGGAAGGACGTTTTTCACTTAGGTAGTTACCCGAGCGTTTGTTCGAGGCGAAGCCTCGCGGCTGGCTGAGTTCTCGCAACCCGCTATCCGCGGGTTGCACAACTAGCAGCCTGGTCGGCAGAAGGTTTGTACTTCCAGAAGGCTAAGTCCGACAGGCTGCTAGGCTTACATCAACTTCAGCCGCGGCAGGTCCTGGATGTCGATGCAGCCGGCGAGGCGGCCGGTTTGATCCACGACCGGGAGGTCGTCGATCTTGCGTTGCTCGAAGATACGCAGCGCTTCGACCGCGAGCTGGTCCTGGCGCACGGAGGTCGGCCGGGCAGTCATCACGGTGCGGACGGGCGATTGCAGCAGGTTGGGGGTCGACGTCAGCAAGCGGCGCAGGTCACCATCCGTGAAAATGCCTGCCAGTTTGCCATCGGCCTCTACGATGCAGGCGGAGCCGGCCTTGGCGCCGGTCATGGCCATGATGGCGTCCTGCACCGTTGCGGACAGCGGCACAGTGGCGATGCGGTCGCCGGTGCGCATGATGTCGCTCACGCGGCAGAGCAGGGCGCGCCCGATGGCGCCGGCGGGGTGCAGGCGGGCGTAGTCCTCCTTGACGAAGCCGCGCGCGTCGAGCAGCGTCATGGCCAGGGCATCGCCAAGGGCGAGGGTGGCGGTGGTGCTGGTGGTGGGCGCCATGTTGAACGGGCAGGCTTCGCGTTCAATCACGACGGGCACAATCACGTCGCTGTGGCGGGCCAGCGAGCTGGTGACGCCGCCGGTGAGCGTGATGATCGGGATGCCGCGACGCTTGACCACGGGCACGAGCGCGAGCAGTTCGTCGGACTCCCCCGAGAAGCTCAGGGCCAGCAGGGCGTCCGTGTCGGCCAGGATGCCGAGGTCGCCATGCATGGCCTGCATGGGGTTGAGCACGACACTGGTGGAGCCGGTGCTGGCCAGCGTGGCGGAGATCTTTTCGGCAATGTGCAGGCTCTTGCCCACGCCCGTGACCACGATGCGGCCGTTGCGCGCCAGCACCTGGAGCAGCAGTTCCACGGCCCGGGTAAAACCGTCGCCCAGGGCATCGCGGGCCGATTGCATGCCGGCGATCTCGATGTCCATCACCTGTTTGCCGCGTTTGACAAAATCAATGTCCATGGTATAGCTTTTCCTCTGGTTCGCATGCTTCGCTCGGTCCGGACGCTACGATGACGCAAGTCAGGCCACGGGTCAAGCCTGCAAACCAGCAGTTCTCAATATGGCGACACGAATGCCCTTACGGGCACACTACAAACGGAGGGTTGTCTTGCTCTGTGATCTCCGGGCCCTCTGTGGCACATTTTTCGGTAGGTTCAGGCAGGTTCAGGCCGGTATTTTCCTGATTGCCATGTGCACCACGTTTGACAGACAATGCGGCTGCTGGGTTTAGCCGGCAAAGGAACAGAGCTTATGAGCGAGCATGAGAAGAAGAACGGGGAAGGTTGTCGTTTCGGCTGCATGACCATGGCATTGATTGCCGGCGGGATGGTGGTCCTGCTGGCTATCGTGCTGGTGATCGGGATCGTGGCCGTGTCCAAGAGTTTCCCGGGCGGGGCCAAGCACCGGTTTGTCGCCTCGGCACGTGTGGAAGGTGGCGAAGACGAGGTGCCGGAGCTGCGCGAAATCTGGTCCAGTGGCTCGGCTGCCGGCACCAAGGTTGTACGGATCGCGATGTCCGGCATGATTATGCTGGGCGACAGCGATTGGGCGGAGTCCGCGGATTCGGCCTCGGCCGCGATGCGGGCGATCAAGCGCGCCACGCACGACCGGGAGATTGAGGGGATCCTGCTGGAGATCGACAGCGGCGGCGGCGGCATCACGGCCAGCGACATGATTTACCAGGCGTTGATGGAGTTCAAAAAAGCGCGCCCCGGTCGCGTGGTTGTGACGCTGATGGGCGACATCGCCGCGTCGGGCGCCTACTACGTGTCGCTGCCGTCGGACCTGATTCTGGCGCACCCTACCACCATCACGGGCTCCATCGGCGTGATCATGCAGACCTATAACATCAAGGAGCTGGCAGCCAAGCTCGGCATCAAGGACGAGACCTTCAAGTCCGGCGAGAACAAGGACATCCTGAACCCGTTCCATGACGTCACGCCCGAGCAGCGCGCCATGCTGCAGGCCGTGATCGACACGCTCCACAGCCGGTTCGTGAAGCTGGTGGCCGAGTCGCGGAAGCTCTCCGAGGCCGACGTGCGCAAGCTGGCGGATGGCCGCATCTTTGTCGCGGACGAGGCGCTCGAACGCAAGCTGGTGGACGGCATCGGCTACCGCGCGGATGCGGAGAAGGAGATGATCCGCCTGCTCAATACAAAGAGCATCAACGTCGTGCGTTACTCGGAGGATGTGTCGGTCTTTGACCTGCTGCGGTCGTATCGTGGCGTCGGCTCGTCCCTGAGCGAATTTATCAAGCCGCGCGAAACCCGCCTGATGTACCGCTGGTGGCTGTGAGGGAGAGCGGAAGAACGAGCGGAAGAGGCCACGGGCTGGCCGATGTGGGGGGCGGTTGCTGGGTAAGCCAATGAAACCTAAACCCCCGTACCGGGACTTGAATTGGCGGCGCATGGCTATGCTTGGCCGCAAAAGAACACAAAGATCGCAAAGACGCGGGTTGAAAATATGCGGTGCTCTTTGTGTTTCTTTGTGTTCTTTGGCGGCAAAAACACGTTCCACGGCGCGGAAAGAATTGTCGACGATCAAGACATGCCATCCAGTGGGTGAAGAGATGCCGCAGGTCTTCTCGTCGCAACTGTCCTGGTCGCATTACCGTGCGCTGATGCGCGAGGAAAACATTAGGAATTCCTGGTGTTGGTTGACTGTAATACGGTAATCCCGTATGCTCATTACATGAATACAATCATACAGATCAGCGCCAGAGGTGCCATGACGCTCCCGAAAACGCTGCGTATGGCGTTGGGCGTGGAGAGAGGGGGGGGGGTGATGGCCAACGCGGGCAAGGACGGGATTGTCCTGCATCCGGCGGTCGCCTTCCCGATCGAAATGTACTCAGACGCCCGCATCGCCGAATTCGACAAAACGGAGGCGGAACTGGCAAAACATCTATCGAGGAAGCGCGCGTGAAGGTCTTCCTCGACGCGAACATTCTTTTCTCGGCCAGTGACGAGCAGAGCGCCACGCGACGGCTCCTCGACGCGGTGTCGCGCCGCGGCAAGGTCGTCTCCAGTCCGCACGCCTGGGAAGAAGCGCGTCGCAATCTCGAGCGGAAGCGTCCTCAGTTGCTGCCAGGACTCGAGCGTCTCCGTCACGCCGTCGCCATCACGCACGCCTTTGCATTGCCGCCCGACATTCAGGTCGCCGAAAAGGAGAAAAGGTCGTGAACCCGCTTGAACAGTTCTACACCGAAGACCCGGGGTGGCATGAAAAGATCGGCGACATTCACGCCCTGCCCGAACACATCCATCCCTTCCGCGACGGCAACGGCAGAATCGGGCGACTGTGGCAGACGCTGGTTCTTTCCAGATGGAATCCGCTGTTTGCCTGGATGCCAGTCGAAACACTGGTGCACCACAATCAGGCGCTGTACTACAAGGCACTGCAGGATTCGCATAAAGGCGCCGTGGATTGTCGTCCGTTCATCAGCTTCATGCTCGATGCCATTGGAAATTCGCTATACAAGTACATTGATGTGGCGGCGAAGAGCCGGGAAACCATCCGCGCAAATGTCCCTGTAAATGTCCCTGTAAATGTCCCTGTAAACGATATCTCGGAAAATATCCTGATCCTGGTGCGAGCCAATCCTAACGCGACGGCGCAGAAGATGGCACACGCGCTGGGTGTGACTGACAAGACGATCAAACGGCATCTCAAAGCGCTTCGGGAACGGGGCCAACTGCAACGCGTCGGTTCCGATAAGGCAGGCCATTGGGAAGTGGTGGAAAAGTCGCGATGAGGCGGTTGTATCCCGTTGCCGCAACGCTGACGTCGGTCAGTTCTCCCTTATACGTACTCGTACACAGGGGTCTGGATGACTCTGCTCGGCGCGCTTGCTCCCTTGATTAGTGCTTGGATGTGCTCAACGGCTTCGGGGGCAAAAAACTGTTCACCCGTCTCCCGGCAAACACGGGCCGGTACATGTTCGATCAGGAAGAATTTGCCGCCGTGCTCCAGCGTGTAAGTGACATCTGTCTCGATCATCGTCTCTTTCATCATCTCACCTCGTTAATCGATCTTCCGAATCCTGAAGTCTGTCCAAAAAGCTGGATCAGGTTCATACACGGTCACGATCTTGATCAGCGGACGGGAAGGGTAGCTGCTCTGCACGTGCAACGGACGCCCCGTTACCGTGAACCCCAATATCAGACAGCTTGGTCCATACTTGTCTTCGGGGTAGTCCGCTATCACCGCGCTCCGGTTCACCACGGCATCCTCCAGTTCGGCCACGCTGATGCCGCGTATGATCGCCTGATCCATGGCATGCTTTGAGAACTCGTACTGCCGTGCCGCGATCTTTCTCTTGATGTCATCAAGAATTGCCATGCCAATAGAGTATCCCTTCGACCGTCAGCAGTCAATCTGTCCATGCCGAACGTTGGGTTCCCATCATACGTCATTCTGAATTGGCTGAAACCGAATCACTTTGACTGGGCGTTAGTGGTGGCGTTAGTCTGCGGGTTCCAGATGGCAGTTGGGCGTCCCCCGAAGGTGTTGGTCCAGTCGGTGGTGCCAGTACGGTGATAGATGGTGGCGTTGTCAGCCCGCGCAAACACATCGGCATCATCGGAAAACACCTTGTCTTCAAGGCGAGGGGAATTACCTTTGAAATAGGCACCCGTCAGACTGGTGCAATCCGAAAACGCAATTCTGCCGATTATTGTGACGCTGTTGGGGAACGTCACGCTGGTCAGGCTGGTGCAGCCTGCGAACGCCGAGTCCCCGATGCTGGTGACACTGCTGGGGATCGTGACGCTGGTCAGGCTAGTGCAATCAAAGAACGCATAGTCCCCGATGCTGGTGACGCTCCCAGGGATCGCATAGCTAATTCCCGCCCTGCCCATAGGATAATGGATTAGTGTGGTCTGACTCTTGTCGAACATCACTCCGCCCACGCTACTGAAGGATGGATTGGATGCGTTTACGTCTATCCATGACAGGTTTCTGCAGCCATAGAACGCCAGCCTGCTTAAGCTGGAAACACTGCAGAGGATCGCGACATTGGTCAGGCGGGAACAACCTGAAAATGCCCCGAAGTCGATGCTGGTGACGCTGCCGGGGATCGTCACGCTGGTCAGGC
>JBAXVM010000001.1:0-51703 GCA_037129105.1 bacterium | reverse complement strand
GGCACGGGGCCCCAGTACCGGCTGTCCTTGCTGTTGGGTGTGTTGTCCCCCATGGCAAAATACTCATCGGCTTGCAGTTGGATGCTGTCGGCTGGTGTGCGCAGCGCGCGGTCAAGCCCCGCCTCCACATCGCCGACCACCCGGTAGCCCGCATAGGGCGGCGCCCACGACGCCAGCTTTTCACGGCGGGCCACCCGGGCGATGGTTTGCGGTTCAAACACGGCTTCACCGTTGATCCACAGTTCCGGGGGATGCACAGCGAGTGTTTCGCCTGGCAGACCGCACATGCGCTTGATGTAGTGCGTTCCCGGTTCCAATCCCGGGATGTCCTGGGTTGAGAAAACCATCACTTCGCCGCGTCGTGGTAACCGGAAGCTCCAGGACCAGCGGTTGACGAAAACCTGATCTCCGGCGGTTACCACACCTGACCAGAGCAATTGCCCCGCGGGCAGTTCCACACCGCACCCGGTGAGCAGGGGAAACCAGGGGATCGCGGGCGAGCCGGCTGCGGCCGCGGATGACCACTGGGAAACGAGTTGTTGCAGGGCGCGACACGCCTGTTGCTCGATCCCCGGATCGATGACCTGCCCTTGCCGGCGCAAGTCGGAGACCTTGTAGGCCATCAGCACAGTTTGCAGCGTGGCGGCATCGAGCTTGCCGCCGCGGGTCCAGTTGGCTACGCTGGCTAGAATCGGATAAAGATTCTGCCATGCCGCCATGCGGATCTCTGCCGTGGCCTGATCCGCGGCGGCGGCCTGCAGCCAGAGCGCATCCTTGCGCAGGATTTCGGCCACCTGCGCCTGCACGGCGGTGTCCGGCACAAAATCGGTTCGATAAATGCCGGCTTGCCGGCTGGCGACATCGTTCGGCAGGAAGTGCAGATCGTACCCGCGGTCGAAGAATGACAAACCGAGAAAACCGCCCATGGAGGCGACTTTCCGGGTGATTGAAGATTCCTTGCGGTAGATCGCGGCGGGCGGCAGGGCGCCGGGCCAGCGCCCGCTCGCTACCGTGGTGTAGCCGGGAACGCGGTCGTCGTTCCAGAGCACGGCGACCTTGCCGGTCCGGCGCGTCTCGACGCGGGTGAACCATTCGCCCGCCGCCAGCCAGTTGGAAACCTTCAGGATGGGCTGGTCGCGGGTGCGCGGCGCATCCTGCTCGTGCGAACAGATGCCATACAGCGTCGGCTGCATGGAGCCCGTGGGAATCTGGAACGGCTGGTAGAAATAGGCGCGAAAGGCCATGGCCACGCCGAGTGCCACCACCAGCACTTCAAAATTCTCGCGCCATCCCGGCAGGCTGCACGGCGGGGATAACGCCTCGACGCGTTCGCACAGCGCCTGATGCGCATCGGGCATCTCCTGCTCATTGCCGCTGTGTGCCGCCTGCGATGCCCGTTGTATGGCGGCGTCCAGGGCGCCCAGGTCGGCCGGGGCCATCACGTCTTCGCGCATGTGCCGCAGGTTGCGGGCATGATGCGCCAGCGCGTGCAGGTGCTTGCGTTGCTTGCGGCATTGCCAGTAACTCATGAAATTACCCAAAAAATTGTTTGGCGGTCACTACAGATCAGCGGATGCACACTATATCCCTTTGCGCAGTCGGGCACAATCCATCCCCGCACGTCACGGATTTGCGGCATTATCCCAGCACCTCGGCCAGCACGTTCTCTTCCACCGCTACGCCCACCCGCGCTTCACCAATGCAGAGGGGCAGCGCGAAGCGGACAACGCCAGCGGCGCGTTTTTTGTCGAGTTGAATGGCCGCGCGTACGCTGGAGCGGTCCAGGTTGGCCGGGATCTCCGTGGGCAGGCCGATCCCTTTGAGCACGCCGATGATCAGGTCCGCCAGCCCGCGGTGCGCCAGCCCCATGCGCTCAGACACGCGGGCCTCAGCCACCAGGCCGATGGCTACGGCTTCGCCATGACGCAGGGTGAATCCGGAGGCTGTTTCAATGCCGTGCCCAATGGTGTGGCCAAGGTTCAGCGAGGCACGGATCCCTTTTTCGTACGGGTCCTGCTCGATGGCACGGATCTTAACAGCCATGGCGCGGCTGACAAATTCGCCGGAAACATCGGCGCGCAACCGGTCGAACCCTTCCGCGCAGAGATCGAAGAGATCCGGGTCAGACAGCAGCCCGTGTTTGACAACTTCTGCCAGCCCGGAGCGGAACTCGTCGTCCGGCAGCGTGACCAGCGTTTCCGTGTCTGCCAGCACCAGCGCGGGCGAATGAAACGCGCCGATCAAATTCTTGCCCTGCGGCAGGTCTGCGCCGGTTTTACCGCCCAGGCTGGAGTCGGCCATGGACAGCAGGGAGGTGGGCAGCCCGACCCAGCGCACGCCGCGCAGCCAGGTGGATGCGGCAAAACCGGTCAGGTCGCCCACCACGCCGCCGCCCAGGGCCAGCACGATGTCGCCGCGCTCGATGTGGGCATCGAGGAAGGCCTGCCAGATCAATTGGACGGTCTGGATGGTCTTGGTGGCTTCGCCGGCTGGAATCGTGCAGAGGTGCGTGTCGATGCCGGCCGTGGTGAGCAGTTGCTTTACGCGCGCCCCGTGAAGCGGGATCGTGTGGGTGTCGCCGACGACGATGGCGCGTCCGTTCCAGCCGTGGGATTGGAAGAGACCGCCAAGCCCATCCAGCCAGTCCGCGCCGACGCGCACGGGGTAGGCGGTGCCCATGCCGCGCACGCGAAAGGCGCCAAAGGTGATCTGCGCCGCATCCGCGTCCTCCTCGGGCGTGCCATCGCCAATGCGCAGACGCCGTGCAAAGGAGGCATAGTGCGTGGCGCGCTTGGCCAGCAGTTCTGCCAGCGGTCGGGGTGGGGGGGCGGCGGTCGCGCCGGTCGCGCCGGTCGCCGCGGTGCCCTCGGCAGGTTTGTCTGCGAGCAGCGGACGCGTGCCCGGCGCTTTGGCTACGCGGGCTTCGAGCACTTCCAGGGTGGCATCCAGGCAGAGCACGTGCCCGGTATCTTCCGCCAGCGCACGGTTGACCGGCGCCAGCAGCGCGCCGCCGCCCAGGGCTGCGACGCCGCGACCTTCCGCCACCACCTGCCGCAGGCATTCGGTCTCCAGCGCGCGGAAGGCGGGTTCCCCTTCGCTGGCAAAGATGGCGGGGATCGGCTTGCCGGCTTTGGCAACGATGCGCGCGTCCAGGTCTATGAACGGCAGATCCAGCCGCTTGGCCAGCAACTGGCCTAGCGTGGTCTTGCCGCTGCCGGGAGGACCGTAGAGATAGAAGAGATCGTTCATGAAGGGGTGGCTTTCAAATGGCAGAATATCGAACAGGGAACTCCGACACGAACGATAACAAATCTTGACTAAAGAGCACAACATTCGATGCCATTGTTCTAATTCTGGCGCTGAACGCCTTACGGCGTCACTACAAACGGGCTCGCAATGGCAATAAACCGCTTGTAGTGTGCCCGTAAGGGCTTTCGCGTCTGAATGCTTGTGCCAACAAGTGAGTTTTCGGATTTCCACACGTTTAAACGTGTGGAATTATTGCACGATAACACGGACTGCTCATTTGCTGCACATGACATGCTTGCTGTGGTTGTCGGCCGAAGGCCGCAAATAAATCCCTTGCCAGCGAAATTTATGGCCAGAAGATGTGCGGCTGTCCGGTCAGGGACAGGCCGGTCAACTCGGCCTTGCGCAACTGCGCAAACCGAGGTTCCTGCTCGGCAATACTGTCGCCGCCGAGCTTTTCCAGCAGGGCATCGGCCAGAACATACGCCACCATGGCCTCGACCACGGGCACGGCGCGGGGCACAGGGCAGACATCTGAGCGCTCGTACTTGGTGCCGACTTCCGCGCCCCCGACCAGGTCCACGGAGGATTGCGATTTGCGCGTGGTGGGGATCGGCTTTATGGCGATGCGCACCACAATGGGCTGGCCGTTGGAGATGCCGCCTTCAATGCCGCCGCAGCGGTTGGTGGTGCGCACCAGGCGGTCATCCGCGACGCGTATGGCATCCTGCACCTGCGAGCCGGCCAGAGCGGCATTGGCAAAGGCTTCGCCGATCTCGACCCCCTTGGTGGCTGGGATGCCCATGAGCGCGGCGGCTAGGCGCGTGGTCAGCTTGCGGTCCCATTGCACGTGTGAGCCCAGGCCGACGGGCACGCCGGTGGCGATCACTTCCACCACGCCGCCGAGCGTTTCGCCCTGCTCGGCCGCGGTGTTGATGGCCGCACGCATCTGTGCGGCCGCATCCGGGTCCGGGCAGGAGACATCTGAAGCGCGCGCAGACTCCACGCATTTATCCAGGAGCAGGCGTTTGGTTTCGGCTGTTACGCCGCCGATGGCAGCTACCCAGCCGCCGACCTCGATGCCGAAGGTCTTGAGGTAGGCGCGGCAGAGCGCGCCCACGGCCACACGCGCCGCGGTTTCGCGCGCCGAGGCGCGCTCCAGCGCCAGCCGCAGATCGTCATAGCCGTATTTGACTGCAGCGGGCAGGTCCGCATGACCGGGGCGGGGGATGGTGAACGGAGGGATGGCCTTCCCCTGCCAGTTGGCATGATCCTTATTGGTGATCAGGAGGGAGACAGGCGCGCCGGTGGTGCGCCCTTCCATGACGCCGCCGAGGATTTGCGCCTGGTCCTGCTCGATGGCCATGCGGCCGCCGGAACCGGCGCCACGCTGCCGTCGGCCCAGATCAGCGGCGATGATCTCCGGCGTAATGGCCAGCCCGGCCGGCAGCCCGTCGAGAATGGCGGTCAAGGCGGGTCCATGGGATTCGCCGGATGTGAGAAAACGTAGGCTCATGAGTGGGTCCTCGGGTCAATAACCGAATACAGAACCGGAAAACAGACGATAGCCTAGCAATCCTTGGGTGAACAAGCAACCATTGCTCCGACAGCCGGCTACTTCTTCAGCTCCCGGATTGTCACACTCGCGAAGCGAAACGGGCCGTCGATTACTTCCAGCATCAGACCCGGACTGGCGTGCTCAAAATTCTCGGTCCGTCGGCCGAGGTATTCACCATTGAAGAAGAGTTTGGCGTCGTACAACATGCGTCCTTTGCCCTCCGGATCGTTCGCTCGCACGATCTCCCACCGCACCTGATTCCATTCGCCGGCCGGTTTTGCCTGTGGCAGGGTCTTGCCTTTGGCGAGCACCAGCGTCTCCATGTAGATCTCGATCCCTTCCATGGCTGGACGTTCGTGTCCCTCGTAGGTGTACTCATAGTTCAGGCTGAAGGCGTCTGACTTGCAGTCGAAGTTCTTCGTGACGATGCCCACACGTCTGCCGGCCGGCCCGCCACCGGTCAGCGCCGCCACATGCCTTGTCACGCCTTCGCGATCTGCGGTGACAATCGAAATTGCCGGGCATTGCTTCTCTGTGGTTTCGGAGATATTGCCCGTATCGTGCCGCGTGTAGAGGGTCCAGTTTCTGAGCCCCGTCTCGAACGTATCCTGGAACAGGATCGCGCCGTCTTCGTGCAACCCTTCCTTGCTCAGTATGCCATCGCGCACAATCGCGGATTCGCCGGCGCCGACGAGTTCCCGCTGGGTCCCGGTCGCCAGTTCGACTGTGCCTTCCTGGACCTTCAGCTCCGAGCGGGTTTGCGTCACCGTGAGCTGCAGAACCGTGCCTTTGACCGTGGCTGTGGCATTCGGTGTGGCGAGTGCCATCTCCTCGCCAGCTTTCTGCTTTGCCACCTGCGCCGCGAGCATGCCGAAATCGAGCTGGATCCGCTTGCCGCGCAACTCCGTGACCAGCCCGAAAAGCCGTGTTTTCTGCCCTGCGCTGAGCGTCAGGGACGTGTTCTTCTGCAACTCTACGAGGGTGCCATCAGCATAGGCCAGCTTTGCGTAGCCGTCGGGTCCGAGCGACAGGCGGGTGCCGGGGCTGAGGGTGGCGGGACTCCGGACTCCGGACTCCGGACTCCCTGAACCCTGAAACCTGCCCCCTGACACCTGAACCCTGAACCCTGACACCTGCCCCCTGGCTTCCACCAGCGTCGCGACCACGGCCTTCTCTGCCTGTCTGGCCTGCCACAGGTTGACTCCGCCCACGCATGCCACCAGCGCGGCCGCGGCTGCGGCACCACGGAACCACCAGGTTTGCCAGAGGCTGGGCGCCACGGAGATAGCCCGTGCCTCATGCGCGGCGAAATCCCTGGCTGCGGCGGTTTCTTTGAGAAGGGAACGCGACACTGTGTCCAGGGTCGCCAGGCGAATAAGTTCGCGTCGCAGGGCCGGATCTTGCAGCGCCCGTTGTTCCAGTTGTGCGAACTCTTCGGGTGTTTCCACGCCGTCCAGATAATGCGAAATAAGTTGTTCAGCGTTCCGGTCCATCATTGCACACCTGCCTTCTCCATGGCCATGGTCTTCACCATGCAATCGCGCAGCCAGCGGCGAATCCGCATCATGGACATTCCTGCGGCTTCCACGCTTTTGTGGATCTTGCGGCCGATTTCGGCCAGGGAGAGATCCTGCTCGAAACGCATGGCCATCAATTCCCTGTCGTTGGGCGGGAGTTTTTCCATGCACGCGGCCAGATGCGGGAGACGCCAGTCTTCGTCCTTGGTCTCGTTGCCTGCCACGGTGGCCAGTGCATCCATCAGCTCTTCCGAAAAAACGAGTCGGGATCTGGCAAAGGCCTGTCGCCGTTTGAGAACCTGAAGCCTGGCCATGCCGAGCGCCCAGGCGCGGAAACTGCGAGAGTCGTCGAATTTGTCAAATTTCCGCCAGAGAGTCGTGGCAACCTCCTGGAACAGCTCGTCCGTTGCGGTCCAGTCCCGTGTCGTGGCGAACAAGTAGCCGCGCAACGAAGTCTGCACCGGCAGGAAGAGCTTTTCGAAGGCTTCGTGATTCTGGTCGCTGTTCATGGCGAGCCCTCGCTTCTAATCTTCGTTGTTGGAGCAAGGATAGCAAGATCACAATGCGTTGAACAGTTCGCGCAGCAGTTCTCATGATGGCGACACGAATGCCCTTACGGGTACACTACGAACGGCATTTTGCCATTTCGAGGCCGTTTGTAGTGACGCCGTAAGGCGTTTTGGCGCCATAATTAGAACTGCTGCAGCTCGCGTCTTTACCCCATGGGCTGGCTTCGGTTTACTTTGTGCTGCAACCCGTTGGCCTGGCAGAAAGTAGTTTCTGCGCCTGCTCCTTGTTGGCCGAATCACCCACCTTGCTTACGGTTGGCGCTTTCGGTTCTTCCCCGTCTTTTTTTCCGCCCTTGACCCACTGATTGTATACGCGCGCAAATTCGGCATCTGCCAGAGCCTTGGCGAATCCGTCGGATCCGGCATACGACAACACGCGCTTTGTGCGAGGGGTTGTGGCGATCTCATACACGGCCCAGTCCTTTGTCTTCTGTATGGCCCCGGCGGCTTCTTTCTTCAAGATATCCGCCTGGATGACATCTACAATCGGCTCCACCGGCGCCACCCGCTCGTTCTTCAAACCCTGTTTCGCAAAACTTTCGTCCACATTCTTCCACCAAACCAAGGCTGTTTCGTATTTATTCTTCAGTTCTTCGCGTCTCTTTGTAACTTCCGCCGCTGTCTTGCAGGTCAGATAGTCAATCTTCCCCTCGCAATCCACGACTCTTGCCACCGTGACCTTGACAGGCGGAAGCACCACGGCCGGAGAACCACCCCCTCCGCCACAGTTCCCCTGAGGTGCTGGCCTGACACCACCACCTCCACCGCATGCTCCTGCGGCTTGCGCCCAGTCTGTTGCTTGCATGCTGACTAACAACACCGCCAGAAACGACACTGCCTTCGCGATCTTCATGCATCTCTCCAGTTATGGTTGAACATAGCTACGGTTCAACTTTATATCCGCGGAGAAGCGCAAAACCTAACAGGTTTTGTTGGAAGGGACCCGAGGGACGGCAGTGACCCGAGGGACGGAAGGGAGGGCGAGCGGTTACGCGAGTCGCCAGCGCCAGACGAGGTTTTCGGGTAGGTTCACCGGCCCTGATCGTTCCGGTGCCGACGGCCGACAAACGCCTTCGTGCTGGATAAACTGCAGTGTAATCTCCAGGAAATACCGATTCAAGCCCTTCGGTCCCTTATCCCTCGGGTCCCTTGAAGAATACAGACCATTCGCCAACCGTTTCGGCGGGTTTCCCTTACTAGGAGACTGTCGGCAGGAGGCTCCAGACTGATCCGAGGCCTAAGTCCGACAATCTCCTAGGCTCGCAGCGCCTGCAGGGTTTCGCCGAAGGCGGGGAACGATTCGTGCATGATCTCGGCGCCTTCGACAATCACAGGCGCGCGGGCGACCAGGCCGGCCACGGCGCAGGACATGGCGATGCGATGGTCGCCGTGAGGGGTGACAGTTCCACCTGCCACAGGTCCGCCGGTGATGCGGAACCCGTCCGGGAGCGGTTCGATAGCCACGCCGATAGCTTGCAGTTCATGGGCCAGGGCCGAGATGCGGTCGCTCTCCTTGTGGCGCAACTCCTCGGCTTCGCGCACTTCGGTGACGCCGTCCGCGCAGGCGGCAGCCACGGCAAAGACCGGGAATTCGTCGATCATGCGCACGACCAGATCACCTGCCACGCGTGTGGCGCGCAGCTGGCTGTGGCGCACGAGGAGGTCGCCCACAGGTTCGCCTGACCATTCGCGCAGGTTGGTGGCGCGGATGTCCGCGCCCATGGCGCGCAGGGCATCGAGCAGGCCGGTGCGGGTTGGATTCAGGCCGACGTCGCGCAGCAGGATCTCCGAACCGGGCGTGATGGTGGCAGCCACGATCAGGAAAGCGGCGGCGGAGATGTCGCCGGCGAGTTGCATGTGCAGGGGTTGCAGCGGTTCAGTGGGCGGGTGGAGGGTTACGGTGTGGGGCGCGGGTGTTTCCACGCGCACGCCCATGGCGCGCAGCATGCGTTCCGTGTGGTCACGGGAGGGGCCGGGTTCGCGGAGGGTCACGGGTTTGTCTGCGCCGAGGGCGGCCAGGAGCAGGCAGGACTTGACCTGTGCGCTCGCCACGGGGAGGGTGTAGTCCATGGTGTGGATCGGCTGGTCCGGGAGGCGTCCGTGCAGGTGCAGGGGCGCACAGTCGTTGGCGGCAGGTGTGATTTCAACGCCCATGCGGCGCAACGGCTCGACGATGCGGTTCATGGGGCGGCGGCGCAGGCCGGCGGAGCCGTCGAGCGTGGCGTCGATGCCCGTGGCAGCCACGGCACCTGCGAGCAGGCGGATCGTGGTGGCGGAGTTGCGGCAGTCGAGCGGAACGACTGGCGCACGCAGTCCATTGAGGCCGGTGCCGCAGACGGTCAGCCGCTGCTCCTTCACCTGCCACGCCACGCCCAGGCCGGTCAGCACGTCCAGCATGGCGCGCGTGACGCCGGAGACCAGGAAGCGATCCACGACGCTTTCGCCCTCGGCCAGCGCGGCAAAAAGCGCGGCGCGGTGCGAGAGCGATTTGTCGCCGGGCACAATGACTTCACCGCGGAGCGGGTTTTCGGATTGGACGATCAGTTTCATGGTTTGAGGTGGGCACTTCTTGCATGTGGATGTCGTTTGTCATGCGAAGAGTTTCAATCCCGCAAAATAGGAGCGATAGTAACCACGGTCACGTGTCAGCAACCGGTCCGCCTGGTACAGCGCATGCGAACCAATGAGGAAGTCCGCTACGAGACGAGTACGCCTTCCGCCTGCCTTTCGATAAGCCTGCCAGGCGCTGCCGGCATGCGCAGCCGATTTTTCGGTCAATGGTGAGAACCGCACTCCCAAGGTGGTTATGGCAGACGCGAAAGACCGCTCGTCCGGGAAGACGGCTCGCGTTTCGGCCCAGACGATGTCACACGCGATCAACGTGCCGGTTCGCAGGCACTCGCGCAACGCCTCTGCGGAGGAGTGTCCGAACGCCGGGTCGTTGCCAAAGACATCGATCAACACACTGGTATCCACCGCGGTGATCATGCCTCGCCTCGCATGTCACGGATGATGGCATCTGTTTTCCGGCTCAGTCGCACGCAGCCGAGGACCCGACTAACGGCATCTCCGGGAACGACTTTCGTGACCAGCAGGTGTCCTTGGTCTTCCTCGAACGCCAAGACGGTACGAGGGGTGATTCCCAGTTGTTCGCGCAGTTTTTTCGGGATGGTTACCTGTCCACGCTCGGCTACAATGGCAGTCATGACAACTCCTGAAAACACGAAGTATGTATGCCGTGTTTGTATTACATACTACGGCAGCCGGCGGATTTCGTCAATGGTGCTGTCCGGGCGCCCAGCAATTCGCATAATAACGCCTTACGGCGTCACTACAAACGGCCTACAACCTGCAATAACCGTTCGTAGTGTGCCCGTAAGGGGCAATCTCGATGATTACCTGCTGTCTCACACTTTCGGAAGTGTGAGACTTGAGAAAACACGCTCACGGACTTGCGGCCGGCTGGGTTTCTTTCTTTGCCAGGCGCTGCAGGAGTTCCAGTGTTTGTATGCGAATTAGGAACGGGTCGATGGCGTTGCCCAGAGCGATCGGGTAGCGCGGATCCGTGACCTCGGGCGGCAGGCGGTCCTGCATCAGCAAGGAAACCACCCGCACGGCGGTCTGGAGACTGAGTTGTCCGTCCGGCGGTTTTTCAGCGGTCGAAACCGGCAGGAAGATCACCGCCGGTTGCCGGTCCTTCCGCATAATGCCGCGCAGTTTCGGCGGATTCGGCTCCGCAAAACCTTTCAGGAAGCCTTGGTCTACGGGAAGATCCGCACCGGATCCGCCGTCCACGAATGGCAAGAGGACGCCTTCCATGGCTGGCGCTTGCTGGGTTGCAACCACCAGAACGCCCTGTGTGGCGGTCTGCAGGTAATTCTGGGCAAGGGCCTTGCCTTGCGGCGTCCGCAACGTATCGTCGACGGCATACAGTAGCGGAAGATTCTGTGCGCTCGCCGGCGAATCGGCATGCACCCACAGGCAGTCGAGCGCCAGGTTCTTCTGTTTGCCCAGCGCATCGGCGGCATCCAGTACCATGCGACGGGCAGAGGCGTTGGTGCTGACGTCGGCGACATATCCGGCAACCGGCGGCCGAATGCCGTCGAGCAAAAACAGCATGGCTTGGCAGGTGGCGATGATTTCGCCATTCGCCCATTCATAATTTTGCCAATTCCATCGTCGCTGCGCTTCGAGGAAATCGTACGGTTTCCGCTGCTCCACAGGCTGGTTGGCCTGCTGTCTCTCGAAGTAGGCCTTGAGCTCCGGCTCCCGCCTGGCGAGCAGGCAAGGCGGATACACGAGGACGTTTCCGCCGCCCCACGTCCCACTCTTGTTCTGCAGCTCCAGCAGCCGCCAGGCAAAACGCTGCCAGAGATCGCGGCGGTCCTGCACGGCGCTGCCATCGACGCGATGAATTCCACGTAGAGCGTAAATATAGCTGTAGGGTTCCAGAATGCCGCCCATCCGGGTTCCTATTGGAGGCGTCATGCCATTCAGAAAGTCTTCCGCCGCTTTCCGCTGCACCTGCTGTCCATTCTGAAGGTTTCCGAAATACGGCTCCAAAAACTTGCTGAGGCCTGCTGACATTCCGGCGTTTGCCAGCCCTGCATAGCCCTGCGCGGCGGTGTAAAGGGTTTGAGTGGACACCCATTGCCGGAGATTATTCGTGTCGAATCCGCCGAGCCCCGGCAGTTGATCGAACGCCCTGACCGGTTGCTGGACAATCCCTTCATCCCAGGTGCCGTCGGGTTTCTGCCGGGCGGCGATGGCGGCGGCTGCCCGTGCCAGGATCGTTTCGGTCTTCTCCGGCGGCAGGAGATGCCGCCGCTTTGGCTTGGGGCCGCCAGCGGGACGCCGCAGGAAAGATGGCTTATTGATCTCCGGCCGCAGGGTTGCCTCGGGCAGGAATCCGTTCTCCATGATCAGACGGATGGCGAACAAGGCCACGGCTGTGCATTCCATGTCGGCAAATGTTTCCTTGTAAATGCAGAACGGCAGGCCCTGATAATCCACGGGGGGGGCACCTGTCTGCGGCAGACCGGGATTTCTGAGATCATTCCAGAACGTATCGAACCGCAGCCCTTGTTGGGTGAACGGGAGGTATTCGTCGGCAAAATCGGCTAGCACGGCCTGGCTGAAGGCCAGATCCTGCGCCAGATTGGCGTTCGTCGTACTGCCG
Organism: bacterium; assembly: GCA_037129105.1. GTDB lineage: Bacteria > Verrucomicrobiota > Kiritimatiellia > RFP12 > CAIWXQ01 > CAIWXQ01. Next base: position 39,631 of record JBAXVM010000001.1, on the reverse strand, counting down.
TATCCTGCAAGCTCCTTCTTCTTCGCCACGTCGGCTGACAGCGTTTGCTCATAGGTTATCATGGCAGCCAGCAGGTTGCCATTGACGCACACCGGCCCCCACATGCCGCACGCCGGCCCCTCATCGGCGATCTGGCCATCCAAGAGCTTGCTGATCAACTGGCGCCGGATGTCGTTGTACCCTTCGTCGTGTACCTGCGCGAAGGCGGCGGCCAGCCAGGCGACGTCCAAAGTGGTATCGGGAATGCCGTAGTTGCTGACGAACATGCTGAGCCGCTGGATCAGCGAGGCCAGGGCCGGGTCGCTCTCTGCCACGCCGCACTTCCGCAACGTCGCCAGTGCCATCGCGTTTTGCATCAGGAACCCGGTGGTCCAGTAGTCCGGATCTTCGACCGTGGCGTAAATCGGATTTATACCGTCCACGCGTATTTGTACGACGGTTCCGGTGGGATCACCCACCAGCCGCATGACCGTCTTCGATCCGACGATGATCGGGACCTTATTCGAGCTGACGATGGTCCGTATTTGGCGCTTGCGAATCACTTTCTTTAGTTGTCGGCGATCGGTGGAGGATGCGCCTGCTTCTGTTTCGAAGGCTTCATAATTCTCGTACGTGTCCGCGTAGACCGGGTGCAGGTAGACCGGTTCCTCAAAGGGCCTGTTCGAAAAATGCAATTCGTTGGTCTTTGCGGCCCCGTAACGCACGAATCGCTGCGAAGTTCTGCGCCAGGGTTCCACTACGAGGTTCTGGTAGTTCTTGGTTGAGCGGGCCAGCAAATTGGATGTAGCGCAGGCCAGCGAGGCTCGCACGGCACGGTTCAGGAGGGCGTCATCGATGCGGGAAACCTCGGGAACGCCCGGCGCGGCGGGCGGTTTTTGCTGCGCCATGGCCGGGGTTGCAAACGCGAACATCGCCAGCACCGTGACGCCCGGAAAGAATCGCGCAAAAGCCCTTGGCGTGTGCGTCCAGAATCCGAAGTGTTTCATGCGAGCCACCTTACTATTCAGCCTTGTCAACCTTCACGACATCACGCAATGGATATGGAGCGTAGTTTTTTCCGCTCCCGAACGCAACCGAAAACACCCGCGTTTCCCTTTTGCAAAGGCGATTTGAGCTACGGATTGTCGCGGAAATTCGCGGATTTCTGGCTTGCTTCTTGTGGCAAACGTAGCCGTCCCCTCGTCATCCGTAGTCGTCGCCGCAGGGGTAGGGACGGCTTTACGCCGTCCATGATCAAACCCTTTGCTGGTATGCGCGGTGTATGAGGAAGAGGAACCGACGCAATAGTTCTTCACGGTTAGAGCCTTTAGCCAACCGTTTACGGCTGGTTTCCGGGAACAAGCAGCCTGGTCGGCAGACGGTTTGTGACGTTAGAGAGCTACGTCCGACAGGCTGCTAGAACGCGTTGCCGTAGGTGCCGTCGTCGCTGTCCGGCGAAAGGCGGAATTGCCAGTGTTCGCGGTTTTGGTCAATGCGGATCACGATGCGGTTGAGTCCCGTGACCAGCGGCAGATTTACCCGTTGTCGGGATGTGACGGCTGGGCGGCTTTCCGCATTCCGGTAGGCCGTCTTTCCGTTTACCCAAACTTGGATGCCGTCGTCGTGTTCGATCAGGAACGGGGAGCTGTCATTTGTCGCTGCGATCACGTAGGTGTAGGCAAAGGCACAGCAGTTGATTTGCTGCCCGAAAACGGCGTTCAGGTCAACTCTTCCCGCAGATCCCAGATGCCGTGGCTGGAAGCGGATCCAGGACGGTTCGAACAGTCGGCTTCCTGTGGTGGCCGGGGCGGTGGGGAGCGGTTTGGCCAACAGCGTTTCGGTCAGCCGCTCCTGCATGCGGGCGATGTCATCGGTGTCTTTGGCGCGGAACGGGCCGATCAGCATCCAGTCCATGGGGTGGGTTACGTAGAGCGTGCGTTCGGCCAGCACATGGGTGTCGGACATGACCTGGATGCGCAAGGGCCGGGTGACCATGGGAAACTCTCCGGCCATGAACTCCAGCGTGCTGTAAAATAACGGCTGGCCGGCAGGCAGGGATTTCTGCCAGATCAGGAGTTGGTCGCCAGTCGCGGCATTGGTGGATAAGGAAATCGCGGCTGTCTCCCGCACCTGCACGCACAAGCCGGCTGGCGCTTCGATCCGCAGGGTGATGCTGGTTTCGATCAAGCGCGTATTGCAGATCCAGAGGTCGGCGCGGGTGGTCTCATGGGGGGTGACCAGGATTTCGTCACGTGCCCAGCGATTGGTTTTGGGCTGGCTCGGATGAGAGGGATGCACATCCAGCCATTCGGCGCGGGAATTGTTGACCGGCGTGGTGAGCAGGATCGCGAACGAAGGTACGGAGGGATCGTCTGCCGCGCAGGGTGGGCTTGCAGGCAGGGGGGCGCCATCCGGCGGGGGGCGCTTGCCTGGCGGCAGCAGCGCAAACTGATCCACGCAAATGCCGTCTTCGCGGTTCCACAGGCGCAAGGTGGCGGGAAGCGGACTTGGCTTCAGGTCGGCCGCCATGACCCAGCACCATTTTTTCATGATGGACCCGGTCACCACGGTCTGGCCGACGCCGTCCGGAATAACGGCGCACACAAAGGAATTACCGCAGACGTTTTCCCAGCGCACGCGCGCCCAGAGCCGTGTAAAACCGGCGGGACGCTGGCTCAGCCACAGGTTGAGCAAGGCTGGTCCGCGATGCAGGACATCATCTTCGGTGGTTCCATCGGGAATGGACACGGCCAGTCCGCCGGAACACGCCGGATCGCGGATCAGGATGGCGGGCGCATCCAGGCGCCAGGCCCACTCAGCCTCGTATACCGGCGTTTCCGCGGCCCCTGCCCATGCGGCCGAGGTCGCCCAGATCAGAGCTGAGAGGCAACCAAGCTTTGGGCTAATCCAACGGCATGCACGTGCGCGGCAGGTGGTCATGGCGACTCCATGGCTTTCTTTTCGCCTTCCGGCTCTGGCGTGGCGGTAAGCTGTTGCCGCAACCGGTTCCAATCGAAGGCCCACGTATAATGCGAATAGAGACCGCTGCCCACGAGGACACCGTCCTGCACGTTAATTATATACGGCGGGATCATCATCCGTCCCAGCATGCGTCCGGTCGGCAGAGCAAGGACCAAGGCAGGACCGCCCTCACGGAGGTGGTCGTCCGCGTTGCCCATTATTTTGTATGGCACCAGAAATACCATGTCTTCGGCGATGTAGATCGAGGCGTTCCAAACTTCGTTGCTCGGCAGCGAGACGCTCAGGATCGGTTGCCCGGAGGGAAACGCAAGGATGCGGACGTAGGCTTGTCCGGCTTCCGGACCTGTCAAAATAAGCCGGTCATCCTGAAAACTGGTTGTCCAGGTGTTGGTTGTTTGCGTCCAGATATTCTTCCCCGTGTGCAGATCCGAGATGGCGATCCTACTTTGCAGGTCCTTCGGTGCTTGGTCAATTTGTGTGACCATTGCCAGATGGCGGACACTCCGCCCCAGTATATGCGTTTGCTCCGACAGGCGGCGGGTCCATTGTTCGCGTCCGGTCGGCACATCAATCCCCTGTAGCATGATTTGACTGGCATGCGTGACCATGCGCTGCCGGGAAAGCGACGTCAGGTAGGTTCCTTGTGCGCGTGTGAGGCGCCAGTGGGGCATTTCATACTTCGGCTCGGAATCATCCATGGCTTGATTCCAGAGCAGCACGCCATTGTCTGCCCGCAAGCCGATCCGCCGGTTGTCCGGCCCGCCTTCGAGGATGATGGCTTCCGGATTGTACGCGCCGGTGAACGGATCTTCAGCCTCGGGGAAGGATGACGCTTCTGCGGCCGCATCCGGCGGGCGTGGCAGCGCCTCGATATCCTTTTGCCACCGCAGACGTCCAGTGCGCAGATCCAGGCAAGTCACGACATGCGGTTCATCGTTCAGAAAAACGGCGTGGTTGCGCTGGCGGGCCAGAACGGGAAAACTGGTTTCGGACTGGTCTGGAATGACGCGGAGTTCACGTCCGCTGCGCCAGTCGCAGATCACAAACTCATCGCGAAATGTCCGGATAAGGGCAACATCATGGTTGGGCCGGGCGGTGGCATATGCGGACTGCGCGCGGCACCACAGCAAGCCGGCGTTCTGACGCAGCTCTGTCAGCATTTCGAGTCTGGCATCCGGCAGAGCCAGATCCATGTTGGCCAGGTAGAGCGCATGCAGCCGGGCGGGGTCTGCGTGGGCCTGGGCGCGCAGGACCGCGGGCAGCAGCGAACCCAGGCCGCGTTTCAGCTCCCGGACTTTTGGCATGGCGGCGCCGGGTGTTTGTTCTTCGCACACGATGGCCTCGCAGGCCACGCGCAGCTCCAGGAGATCATCCACCGTCACAGGGTCAGCCACATTCAAGAGCAGGCCTTGACCGGCGGAGTTGTCGAGCAGGATCCGGTCCTGCCAGAGGCACAGGTCTTGGCTCCGGGCATCACGCGCACGCCATCCACGGCCTTTGGCGGACGCCATTTGGAAAACGATCAGGCCTTTGTTATCCAGACAGACGTGGCCGGCGTCTGTGCGCAGGTACGTGTTTTTTTTGCTGGAAACCACGGCGTCGACTTCCGCCATGCCCGGGATCAGGAGCACGGAACGGATGGCGCCTGTGGCGGCGTCCAATCGCCGGATCCGGTTGCCTGACACAGCCAGGACCGTGTCGTCCTGCAGGGCCAGAACAGGCGCGGTACCCACCGGATCGGCGGGCTGGGTCCAGAGCCGTTTTCCGGAGCGCGCATGGAAAGCGGAAACGCCCTCCGTTGCCGAGGAGACGAGTAACCGGTCGCCGGCAGCCAGCAGGTGGTTGACCGGCGCGTTGGTTGTCCAGAGCAGGCTGCCGGATTCCTCATCCAAGGCCGCCAGCGTCTCACGGTTGCCGGCTGCGATGACATTCGCGCAACTGGCCAGTTCGGTCCAGGTCGTGCGTAACTCGAAATTCTCCCAGGCTACTGCGCCATTGGTCACATTCAGGCCGATGATGGCGCGGGATATGCCGCCGCCGACAAAAGCCAGGGTTCGCTGGCCTACAGTCCAGGTGGTGTAGTCGTCTTCGTGGTCATAGACCCAGTCAACCTTGAGCGTATTTGTGAAGAGGCAAACCAGCAGCCCGGATGGTCTGCCGCCGCTGGTGCTGTAACGGTCGAATGCCGCGACCAGGCGGTTGTTGCAAAGAACGGCGGCATACGGGCGCAGATTTGACCCGAAATCCTGCAAATTTCGCTGTAGACTGCTCGGAAAAGGGACCAGACGTGTGAAACCGTTGGAGGGGGCGTCCGGGTCAAAGCAACCGGCCCAACTGGCACCCACGCAAAAAAACGCAGCGCGGCCGGACGGATTCGGCAGCACCAGGCAGTTCTCGTTGGTGGGGCCAGGCCGCAAACGGCCGGGACCCTGATCGGGAGAGACCTGCCGGAGCAAAGCCAGGGCGCCGGGAAAATCTGCCGCGGTGATGCGCGCCTGGGCCTGGTCGCGCAGACTGACGAGCGCCGCGTCGTCAGCGGCCGCGGCCGGGCTTGTCGTGAGAACCGCCGACAGGGCCAACATTCCTGTCAAAAAAAACCGCAGAATATCGAACAAGGAACGCTGATTGTTGAAGTTTGCCTGCCGCGATCCTTGGGCTGTTCTTTTCTGCGGTCTTCCGTTCGACATTCGGAGTTCCTTGTTCGATATTCTGCGGTTCAGCAGCCTGTCGGACTAGGAACCTGTCGGCAGAAGGCACCGGAACGATCCAAGGCCTAAGTCCGACAGGTTCCTAGGGCGTGCCTCCGGTCTCCAGGTCCGGGCGCCACTGCCGCAGGAACGCGATGCTGAGGCCGCGGAAGAAGATGGTGGCAGGCAGATAGAGGAGGCCGTTGAGGAACGGGAGCATCAGCAGGTAGCTCAGGCAACAGCACGTGCAGCACATTCCCAGGAGCAGCGCGGCCAGCACGACATGCAGCAGAATGGCATACATGGTGAAATAGATTGTCAAGGCGGCAGGGCGTTCGTAGCAAAACTCCAGCACGGTGTGCCAGGCAGCCAGTATGCCGGTGCGGCGCCAATACATAATTGGCACCGCAAAATGTGTTGTCAGGATTGCCACGGTAATCCATACGGTGAGCAGCAGGCTCAGGCCAAGAACGAGCAGAAACCCGCGGATGGCAAGGCCCCCCTCGAAGGAGTCGCCGTCGGCCAGCGGAACGAAGACGCTCGTGTAGAGGCTCACGCCGATCAGGGCTATCAGGGCGCCGAACAGCAGGTTGTATCCCAGACGAAACAGGAAGAGTGATTGGGTGCAATGCTTGCCGGCAGCCCAGAACTGCGGCAGGGTTGCGTCCGGATGATGCCAGCCATGCATGACCATGAATGTGCCGCGTGCCCGCAACCAGCAGGTGATGACGGCCAGAATCAGCCAGAGTGCCGCGGCCGTTTGGACGAGCGCGGGCGTCAGTTCCTCGCGGATGCGATCCGCCATTTGACCCAGGATTGCCTGGTAGTTGGCCAGCAGCGTTTCCGGCGTGGTTGATGTTTGCAGCTTGGCAATCAGTGCGGGATCAGGCGCCGCCTGATTGGCCAGAAATTCGAGGCACAGGTTGGGTTCGTATAGGCCGACAATGGTTATCCAGACGCAAAAGGACAGGCCCATCCAGCGCGCAAAACTTGAACGGCGGAAAAGAAGATTCAGCATGTGATCCCAGGCCTGCTGCATGGCCAGCCGGAATAAGGGGTGGCTGCCAGGCACACCGGCTAGCGGCGTGTTGCAGGCCTGCCCTGGGGCTGGCATGACCGGCGGCAGGGCCAGTTCCGGCACGGCGCACACCTGCCGCCACTGATTGCCGAAGGATTCGTTCCAGACATAGTCATCCGACTTCAACTGGCCGTCCCGGATCAGCGTTTGCAGTTCGTCGGCGGCAATCGGACCGCGCTGGGTTCCGTTGGCGATACAGTACCAGATCATGGACAAGTTCCTGGAGGGATGACGGGTGGGGGGAGACATGGGGGATTGGTCATTAGTCATTGATCATTGGGGGGATCGTTTGCTTTCGTTTCGCGTTTCGTTTGCCAGTTCATCTGCGGATCATCGTCGTCTTTCCAAGGCGGGCGACAGCCCGCAACCCAATCGGATTTGCACAGGAGGTAACGGAGAGAACAGAGGTTGACTCTGTTTTCTCTGTTGCCTCCTGTTCAAACAACTTGTGTTTTGTAGTGGTTTCCCGTCTATAAGGGGCTAATGACGCGCCGTAGACGCCAATGCCCCCCCAATGACCACTGACGAATGACCCATGACATCTCATGCCTTCAACGACCCCGTCAGTTCCGTCACGCTTTTCATTTGGTGTCGCACCAGGTAGTCCTCGATGCCGGTGATCACGCGCAGCACGGTGCCGGGATCAATGAACGTTGCGGTGCCGACAGCGACGGCAGTGGCTCCGGCGATCAGAAATTCGATGGCCTGCTCGGGTCCCGTGATGCCGCCCATGGCGATGATCGGGATCCGCACGGCCTGCGACGCATCCCAGACCAGTTTGACAGCCACGGGATGGATGGCGGGGCCGGAAAGTCCGCCGACTTTGTTCGACAACACGGGCCGGCGCGTTTCAATATTGATCACCATGGCGGGGATCGTGTTGATCAGGGATAGCGCATTGGCACCTGCCTCGGCGGCGGCCAGGGCATACGGCCGGATGTTCGGAACATTGGGCGCAAGCTTTGGAATCAGCGGCAGGCGCGTGCGGCGGCGCACGGCCGCCACCAATGTGGAGACGGTGCGCGGGTCCGCGCCGAATGACGCGCCCCCCTCCTTCACATTCGGGCAGGAGATGTTTACCTCCAGGCCGGCGATTCCTTCGACATCCTCAAAGCGCGCCGCAACCTCGGCATATTCTTCCACGCTCGTGCCCCAGATATTCACGATCACCGGCACGCCGGTCTCGCGCAGGAATGGCAGATAGTCGCGTATAAAACCGTCTACGCCGGGCCCTTGCAATCCGATGGCATTCACCATGCCGCCGGGAACCTCGACATGGCGGGGCAGTGGATTGCCCTCCCACGGCTGCAGACGTATCCCTTTGACGGTGATGGCGCCGAGCAGTCGCGGATCAATCAGGTGCGCGTATTCTTTGCCGTAGCCAAACGTGCCGGAGGCCACGGTCACCGGATTTTTCATCCGGATGCCGGCGATGTTGATTGATGTATCCGGAAGCAAAGGCGTGGAGGGCTTGCTCATCCATGTTCCTCCCAGGCAATTTCCTGCGCTGCAAAAACCGGGCCGTCGCGGCACACGCGCGCGATCCAGGTGGTGCCGTCCGGGCGGCGCAATCGCTGCACGCAGGCCAGGCAGGCGCCCACGCCACAGACCATGTGCTTGTCCAGCGACAGCCAGGCATGGGCGCCGGTTCGTGTGGCACGTTCCCCCACGGCCCGCAGCATGCCGTCGGGACCGCAGGCGTAGAATGTGGCCGGCTGCATGGCATGGCCGGCAGACCAGTCGTCGAGCAACACGGTGACCAGCCCGGTTGTGCCGCGGCTGCCGTCCAGCGTGGCGATCTGGACTTCCCAGCCGAGGTCGATAAAGTCATCGGCACAGAGGATGTCGGCCGCGGTGCGGCCGCCGATCATGACGATCCCGCGCGCCGGCAGGTGTCGCGCGAGGAAGACCAGTGGCGCGACGCCATAGCCGCCGGCCACGAGGATCGGTGTGCGATGCCCGGTCTCGATGGGAAATCCATTGCCGAGCGGACCCATGACGGAGAGCGTGTCACCGGCACGTAGGCGACTCAGCTGTTCGGTCCCGCGCCCCACGGTTTTATAGAGCACGGAGACCAGCTCGCCGGCTGCGTGGTAGATACTGAACGGCCGGCGCAGCGCGGACGGCTCCAGTCCCGTGACGCGCAGATGAATGAACTGCCCGGGGCGGGCTGTGTGTGCGATCTCCGGGGCATGTAGGAGCAGGCAGCGGTAGTCTGCATTGATCGAATCCAGCGAGCGGACGTGTGCCGTGATGTCTTGCATACTTATTTTCCGCCGGGACTTGCTGCCGTGGCGGGCGGCTTGTTGGTGTTGGTGGCGGCGGATGGCGGTGGCGTCAGTTCCAGTTGGGCGGCAACGTACTCACGGCTGTTCCGGACTTGCTTGATCTGGTCTGTGACCGCTTCCGCCACTTCCATTTTTTTCTCCATAGTGTGCTTCTTGCGCATTTCTTCATACTTGCCGATGAGTACATTGGCGGCCTCGAGCACGCTGCGAGCGCGCGCCTTGCGGTACTCGACCAGCAAGGCGAGATGATCCTGTTGTTCCTTCTTCAGCTTATCCGGCTGCAGCACCAGATCCTTGGCCTGAATTTGTCCATCCGCGTCGAATCGATCGAGCTCGTTTTTGGCTTTTTGCCAGTCGTCATAACTGCCCTGCTTCTGGAAGCTATCCATCAGGGCTTCGATGGCGCTCTTGTACTTGGCGGGCCAGAGTTTGACGCGTGCGTCGTAGTTTGACGAGACCGTATCGAGCTGTACCTGGTAGAGGGTGCGCAACGGAGCCACCAGCGCCGCGATTTTTTCCGGGTCCAGCGGTTGTGCCGTTCCGGGTGTCGGGGTGGCGGAGCCTGCCGCCGTGGCGGCCAGTTCGGTTTCGGCTTCGCGCATTTCGGGTGTTTGCACGCGACGAATCTCGTCGTTGATGGCGGCCGCCGCCGTCATGTTGCCTTCGCGGGTCTTTGTTTTCTGCAGTTCGGACAGGTCTTTGACATACTTCCGGGTGGTGTTGACCAGCCGGCGGCAGCGATCCAGGTGCTGGACCGACACGATTTGACGATAGCGTACGATCAGCTCCGACAGCGCCGGCAGATCGTAGCCAGCCGGCGCATCGTTGATCCGGTTGCTTTCCTTAAAAAGTTTGATCGTGTCGGTGGTGGCTTTCCAGCCGTCGTAGAAACCGTCGGTCTGGCATTGTTTCGCCAGAGTGTCGAGATCGCGGAGAAAGTCCTGCGGCCATTTATCCGTATCCCGCTGCTGCTCCAGATTCAGCAACTGGATCTGTTGATTAAATGCGAACTGCCTTTTTTGCAGATCCGGTTCCGCGAGGGGCGGGGGGGGCGTCGGATCCGGGGGCGGCGATGGATTTGCGCTGAAGCAGGCGGTGAGATTTGTGCATCCCCAGAGGGCGGTATAGTGGCCCAGCAGGCCGGAGAACAACCCGCTGTCATAACAATTCCAGGCGGGTTGGTAGAAACTTCGCAGCACGGACGCCAGTGGTCCCTTTGTGTTGCGCGCGACCGGCGGAAGGCTGAGCAGGTAGAGTAGCGCCAAAGCCGTTGCGGCGATGGAAATCCAGCCGGTGTGTACAAGTTTATGGTGACGCGAAATGCGCCGGCTCAGGCGAAGTCCATCCGGGTTGTCGGGTGAGGAACGGCGCAGGATCTCGTCGGAAATACGCGCGGCGGTCTCCCAGTCGCGGGCGCGAATGGCTCGGTCGGCCCGGGCCACGTCTCGCGCCATCGTCAGTTCGGGAATCCGGCGCTCCTCATCCTCGAACAGGTGCTGATTCTCGTCGAGCAGGCGGATCTCCCGGATGAACACCAGCGCGCGCTCGAAGTTTTCAGCGCGTATTTCCAAGGGGATTTGTTCTCGCAGTTCGTCGCGGCGCGCCAGATTGCGTTCGGCCTGCTCGCGCAGATCCTGCGCCTCTTTCTGCATGCGGCGTCCGGAGGGGCCGGCGGCTTCAAAGCCGTGCGCCCGCCCGCCGAGCGAGAGTACTCGCTCGAACAGGCGCTGCTCCATGGCCGCGCGCATGCGCTGCAGCACATGTTGCAGGGACTCGTAGGATCTGGCATCGGCGCCGCATGTGCCGCAAAACTGGATGCCTACAAAAGTCTCCACGCCGCATTCGGGGCAAGCCTCGCCGCCATCCCAGCCGCACTCGGCACAATAGCGCAACGAGAGCGGATTCACCGTGTCGCACCATTTGCAGTGCCAGGTGGTCTTGACGGTGGGCGCGGCCACGTGGGTTTTGTCCTGGGTGGACTGCAGCGCCTCGGTGAACGCCGTAGCCGACGGGAAGCGCTGTTCACGATCGGTCGCGAGCGCCTTCACCAGCACGTCGCGGAACGGCACCGGGATGTCCTGTTCGCGGAAGTAACGCGGGTTTTGGCCGGTCAGAGCGAAGTAGAGCAGCGCGCCGAGCCCGTATACATCCGCGCGTTCGTCCGAAAGACTGGCATCCTGCTCCTGCTCGGGTGCACCGTAACCGAGAGACAAGAGCTTTTCGCCCGGGACCGTGAGCTTGTTTTCTTCGCTGCGCATGAGGCGGGCCAGGCCAAAGTCCACGATTTTCGGCTCGCTGGACTTGTCCAGCAGTACGTTGCCTGGCTTTAGGTCGCGGTGGATCACGCCGCAGGAGTGGGCATAGGCCACGGCGCGGCCGATTTTGATCAGCAGTTGCACGGCTTCGGTGACGGCAAGCTGCCCGTTGCGCGCGACGAGTTGGTCGAGCGTCAGCGGCGGGGTGGGGCGGTCGATCGGGGCATTCCGGTCCACGGGTTGGTCATCCGGGCCGGCGATGTATTCCATCACGATATAGGGGCCGTCCTGGTCCTCGCCGAGGCCATAGATGTGCACGATGTGGATATGCGTCAGTGCGGCCACGGCGCGTGCTTCCTGCAGAAACCGCTGTCGCAGCGACGGCACGCGCTGTCCCTGGGCATTGAGACGCTTGATGGACACGAAGCGTCCCAGCCGCTTATCCTTGGCGAGATAGACCACGCCCATGCCGCCGTCACCGATCTTGCCGAGGATCGTGTAATATTGAAAAAGGTTGTCCTGCGGGTTGTCGTTGGCGGATCCGGAGTTGCGCTCGATCTCCACATCCTCCGCATGCAGCAGTACGGTTTTATCGAGCTGTTCGGCCGACACCGGCTGGCGGCGTGCCCCGTCAGCCGCTGGCTTAACCTGTATGCGCGCCGTCCGGCCGGCGCCAGACTGGCCTGTGTTAGGCGAAGTTGAATGCATAGATGCAGTAGATTAAAGGGATGAACGCATGGCGTCAAGCACATCAAATTTGCTATAAACCAAACACATGAAAGCGATATTTTTTGATCTGGACGGGACGCTGATTGATTCGCGCGCGGATCTCGCCAGCGCGGTCAACCGGACGAGACGCGATTTCGGGCTGCCGGAACTGCCCGTTGACCAGGTGACGGCCTGCGTCGGCGAAGGGTTGCGGTTACTGGTGGCGCGTGCCATGCCGGAGGCACGGGCGCGGCATGAGGAGGCTGTGGGGTGCGTGCGCGCCTATTATGGAGCCCATTTGCTTGATCAGACGACGCTCTACCCCGGCGTGGCAGAGGCGCTTCGTGCACTGGGTGAACAGGGATGGAAACGCGCGGTGGTGACCAACAAACCGCGCGAATACGTTCACCCGATTCTAGAGGGGTTGGGCGTGGCTGGAGAGTTCGAGGCGCTGGTCGGAGGCGGGGACACGCCGACTTATAAGCCGGACCCGGCGCCGCTGTTGCTGGCCGCGGACCGCCTGGGGCTGTCCGACCTGCGCGGCAGCTGGGTGGTTGGAGACCATTTCACGGATTTGGAGGCCGGGCGGCGTACGGGCCTATTGCGATGCTTCTGCCGGTATGGCTTCGGTGACCCGCGTGGCGAGGGGTTCGATCTGGCCGTGGATTCGTTGTTGGAACTGGCGCGGCACCTTCGTGCTCTAGGAACCTGTCGGACTTAGGCCTGGATCGTTCCGGTGCATTCTGCCGACAGGTTCCTAGTTGGCAACCCGCAGATAGCGGGTTGCGAGATCTCAGAAAACGACCAGAATGCTTTTCTGTTTGTCAATTGTTTGCGGCTTATACTGGAATCAGATGCTTGGTGTATGCTTGCCCCATGACTAGCAGCCGGGTCGGCACAAAGTCCATGCTGCTCAAGTGCTACGTCCGACAGGCTGCTAGACTTTGGCATCCTTTTCCAGTCGCTTGCCGTGTTGCAGCAAGTACTGCTCTGCTTCCGTTGACCACAGGCCATTGTGCTGGTCGCAGATCCGGGACAGGCCGGCAAAGAGCGGATCGCCGGCGCCAAGCCTGGCGAAGTCCGCGATGGCGGTCATGGGCAGGGAGAAGTGCGTGTAGACCAGGCGCTTTCCGCCTGGAATCTTCGCCAGGTCAATGGTGGTCTGGGCAGCGGAATCAATGCCGCCGACATGTGTGACCATCACGGACGGATTGATGCGTCCGGCAGCGGAGAGGCGCAGTGCATCGCGCAGGTCATCGGTGTTGCCACCGGACGATCCGACCACGTGGTGTCCCATGTAGTGCACGTCGTAAAAGTTCATCGAGGCCTTGAAGTCTGGCTTGGATGGGCCGGCAAAAAAGTTGAGGCATCCATTATAGCCGAGCAGCGCGGAGCCCTGTTCCACCAGCGCCGGGACCGGCGCGAAGACCAGCACGTCGTCGAACCCCTTGCCGCCGTTGGCGGCCTTGATGGCGGCCACCGGGTCCGGTGTCGTGGCTGTGTTCACGTAGTGCAGATCCATGCCGCTGGCCTTGGCGGCGGCCACGGGGAAGATGGATGCGGCGCGGTCCAGGCGCGCGCTGTCGATGTCGGTGACTACGAGGCAGGCCGGGCGGTTCTCGCCATGCAGCGCCAGGTCTACGGCGCTGAGCCCCATGGGGCCGGCACCTGCGAGAATGGCCAGGCTGCCGCCTCCCTTGAGCCCCATCTGGTGGACGTATTCTCCGGGCTTGTAATGGTAGGAGGTCTTGTAGGCGCCGATGATGCAGCAGACCGGCTCAGCCAGAGAGCCCTTGAAATACGCGTCGCCTTCATAGGAGAGCAGGCAGTCGAGTTCCATGACCTCGCGCGGAATGATGATGCGCGTGGCTTGTCCGCCGATGTGCTGGAACGAATATCCGGGCGCCATGTGCTCCTTCCCGGGGACGTTGAGCTGCGGCTGGATGCTGTATTTCTGCCCGGGCTTGAAATGCCCGGCGGCCTTGCGGCCGACCTGCAGGATGCGGCCGCAGAATTCATGGCCGATGATGATCGGGTTGCTCGCGACGTCCTGGGGCACGCGCTTGTGATCCGGCCCTTGGGCGGCCGCCTTGTGGTCCGACATGCAGATGCTGTTTGAGGTGATGTCCGCCAGAATTTCGTCTTCGCCAAGAGCGGGAAGATCGAATTTTTCGAGTCGCAGGTCGTTCTTGCCATAGAGACGCAGGGCGAGCGTATGCATGCTGTGTGAACTCCTCTGTATAGCTTGTGCTTGGAATGGGCAGCTGAATGCGGCATTATGGTGTCCCTTTTGACGGGCGGCAAGGGGAAAAACGGACGATTGAATTTTGCCAGTCCTTAGGAATACGTTTCATGTACACGATCTTGATCAGTCTTTTGCTGGGCGTTGCGTTGTGTCTGGCGATGTGGTTCACGCATGCAGCCCGTCCGGTGTGGGCGATGGCCTGGGGTTTGCTGGTCGTCCTGGCCGGGCAGCTTACGATCGGCCTGCTGTTGCGGCGTAAAGTCAAGGCTGCGATGGATGCGGTGCAGAACGTGCTTTTGGCCGGGCAGAAAAAGCTGCAGCAAAAAGTCAACCACTGGCAGGCGCGTCCGCCCGGCAGTATCAAGCAGGCGCAGCTCGAACTGGAGCGCGAGCAGCGGGTGTTCATCGAGCAGGCCCTGGATGTTTCCAAGGGCTTGGAAAGATTCGTCCGGTGGACCCTGATGCTGGACCGGCAGATTGCCACGCTGCGCATGCAGCTCTATTATCAGCTCAAGGAGTATCGCAAGGTGGATGACTTGCTGCCGAAGTGCATGTTCATGGACCCCATGACGGCGGCGATGAAGCTGGCCCGGCTGCATGTGCGTGGCGAGACTGTCGCGGCGGAGAAGTTTTTCCGCAAGCAGACCAAGAGCCTGCGCTACGGTCAGGGCGTGATTCTGTATGCGCTTTATTCCTGGATGCTGGTGCAGCGTAAGGAGCTGGAGTCCGCGCACAAGGTGCTGGTGCAAGCCTGCGCCAAGATGGAGCACGATGTCATCAAGACCAATCGCGACCATCTCGCCAACAACCGCGCCAATCATTTTTCCAACGCTGCCCTGGCCGACGAGTGGTACGCGCTGGGACTGGAGCAGCCCAAGATCCGGACCCAGCGCCAGCGCCCCGGATACGGGTACTGAGCCCGGCGCGCATGGGCTTAAATCTGCCGCGCCCATGCCGGTTTGCGCCGCGCCCCGGAACTTTTTGTGCGCACATTCTTGACCCGTTGCGTCAGGGTATGCTATACCGCCGCGCATGTTCACGGCCAAAAAGGCTCTGGTGCTGGATGCTCCGGCGAAAGTCAACCTTTCGCTGGAAATTCTTGGCAAGCGTCCGGACGGTTACCATGATTTGCGCAGCGTGGTGGTGCCGGTGGCTTTGGCCGATCGGGTGGAGCTGGCGCTGACCGGTGGCGATATCGAACTCATTGTGGATGCGGAGCCGGAGATCGACCTTGCACGGCTGGGTGCGCAGGAGCAGAACCTCGCTTATCGCGCGGCGCGGTTGCTGCAGGCGCGGCACGGTGCGCCGGCTGGAATCCGGATCAACATTCGCAAGCGCATTCCCATCGGTGGCGGACTGGGCGGCGGCAGCGCCGATGCGGCGGCCGTGCTTTCCGGGATCAACCGCCTTTGCCAGTTGGGGCTTTCAAGCGCGGCGTTGCAGACGCTGGGTGCTGAACTTGGCAGCGATATACCGGCCATGCTTTATGGCGGTGCGGTCTGTATGGAAGGGCGCGGCGAACGGGTATCTTCAATCCTGGATGGCGTGTCACGCCCGGTCCCTGGTTTCTGGCTGGTGCTGGCAAATCCGGGCATTTGCATCCCCACCTTTGAGGCCTATCGGAAGTGTATTTGCACAGGGGGCTTGACGGAAAGACCGAATTGCTATAATTTTATGGTTTCTTCGGTTCGCAGTGGCGATGTTTACGGTGCCGCGGCGTCCCTGTTTAACGGACTGGAACCGGGTGTGTTTGTTGTCTACCCGGAAACGGCCAGCCTGGCGGTGCGTCTGCGGGACGCTGGCGGGTTGGGTGTGATCATGTCCGGTAGCGGGGCGTCCGTTTTCGCGTTGGTCCGGGACGAGGACCACGGAGAAGAAGTGCGCCGGAGATTGGGTGCCGGCGTCTGGAGTAAGCTGACAAAGACGCTGCCCGATGGTGTAATGGTAGCACACGGGCCTTTGGAGCCCTGAGTCATGGTTCGAATCCATGTCGGGCAACCATTTGAGGATCTGCGGGACACAGGAGCTGGATTGTGGTTGTTGTCGAAAACATGAACATGCGGATTTTTTCCGGCACATCGAACCCTGTGCTGGCTGGAAAAATTGCCGCTTATCTTGGTCAGGATCTGGGTGCGATTGACATCCAGAGATTTCCTGACGGCGAGACGTTTGTCAAGATTCGCGACAACATTCGGGGCGGCGATCTGTTTCTGGTGCAGTCGACCTGTCGTCAGCCGAACGAGATGCTGATGGAACTGCTGGTTATGATTGATGCCATGCGACGTGCTTCAGCCGCGCGCATCACGGCCGTGCTGCCCTATTTCGGGTATGCGCGTCAGGATCGCAAGGACCAGCCGCGCGTGCCCATCACGGCGAAGCTGGTGGCCAATCTGCTGGTGGCGGCCGGCGCCAACCGAGTGCTGACGATGGACCTGCACGCCCAGCAAATCCAGGGATTCTTCGACATCCCCGTAGATCACTTGTATGCGGCGCCGGTGATGGTGAAGTACCTGCGGGACTTGAATTTAAAGAACCCGCTCGTGGTGTCTCCCGACACCGGTGGTGTGAAAGCGGCGTATGCCTATTCGCAGATGCTGGGGACGGGACTGGCGATCGTCGCGAAGGAGCGTCTGGGACCGACCGAGGTGGATGCCTACAGCATCGTCGGCAATGTGGCCGGATGCGATGTGTTGATGGTTGACGACCTGACGACCACCTGCGGAACGCTTTGCGCGGCAGCGCGCATTCTCATGGAACACGGCGCGGCCAGCGTGCGCGGCGTGGTGTCGCACGCCCTGCTGACGGAACAGGGGCTGCAACGATTGAAGGCTTCGTCGATCACGGAACTGGTGGTGACCGACACGGTCCCGCCGGTCAACGCGCAGGGGTTTCCCGTCACGGTGCTTTCGGTGGCGGATCTGCTGGGCGAGGCGATTCTTCGGATTCACAACGACAAGTCCGTCAGTTCGCTCTTCCGGCTCGCATAACGCGGCAGGGAGATGGGTAAAGAGGAAGAAATCATGGCGAAAGAGATCAAGATCAAGGCCGAGCATCGTCAGGAGCAGGGATCAGGTGCCGTGCGTCGCTTGCGGCGCAAGGGACTGGTGCCAGCGGCCATGACACGCATCGCGGGTGGATCCACGATGCTGCAGGTCAATGCACATGAATTTGAAAACATGCTGCGACATCACAGCAGCAACCAGTTCGTGGTGACGGTTGAAATCGACGGTCAGGATCTGCCGGCGTTGTTGCGCGAAGTGCAGTCTGACGTGATGACCGGCCACGCAATTCACGCCGACTTCGGTGAGATCTCCCTGACGCGCAAGCTGCGCGTTTCCATCGGGCTGCGCTTGGCCGGCGAACCGGAAGGCGTCAAGAATGAAGGCGGAATCCTCGAGCAGACGCTGCGCCAGATTGAGGTGGAGTGCCTGCCCGGAGACATCGTTGAGTTCTTCACGGTGGATGTGAGCGCCCTGAAACTTGGCCAGTCGCTGGCTGTGCGTGATTTGAATTTGAGCGAGGGGTACCACGTTCTGACGCATTCCGACGTGGCTGTGGCCACCATTGTTGAGATGGCGGCGGAAGAAGTCACGGCGACAGCAGCGCCAGTCGAAGGCGCGGTTTCCGCCGGCGAGCCGGACGTTATTACGAAGGGCAAGAAGGAAGAAGGCGAGGAAGCCGAGGCGGCTGCTGGCGACAAGAAGGCTGGCGCAGGCGGCGACAAGAAGGGCGCTGCTCCGGCGGGCGGCGACAAGAAGAAATAACGCCGGTGTTGAGGCGGTGCGTGAAGGTTATTGCGGGACTTGGGAATCCTGGAACAGAGTACGAAGATACTCCGCACAACGTCGGGTTCGACGTGGTGGCGCTGCTGGCGGAACGGCTGGCGGTGGATTGGCGGAGAAGTACGCGGTTTCAGGCGCGGCTGGCGCGAGTCGACCGCGGCGGCGATGCGTGGCTGCTGGTGCAGCCACAGACGTTTATGAATTTGAGCGGGACGTGTGTGGCGCCCCTGGTACGCTACTACGGTGGTGTGCCGGCAGATCTGGTGGTGGTGATGGACGACGCAGACCTGCCGTTGGGTCGGATTCGCATTCGACCGGACGGCGGCAGTGGCGGTCACCGGGGGTTGGCTTCGGTGATTGAGTCGCTCGGTACAGGGGCGTTTGCGCGCGTGCGAATGGGTGTCGGACGTGCAGGAGCTGCGGACGCAGGGCTGGTGGATCATGTGCTGGGGAGATTTGACCCGGCACGTCGGCAGGAGGCGCGGCGCATGGTCGCGGCTACGGCAGAAGCAGTGACTTGTTTGGTTGAACGAGGCGTGGCAGAGGCAATGAACCGGTACAATGGACCGCAGGTAGAATCTGCGGACCCAGCGGCCGCGAGTTAAGGTTGGTGGATTCATGGTGAGAAAGTACGAAGGCTTGTATATCTTTGTCGGCGCGGCAAAGGATGAACTGCTCGAAAAAACAGTGGAAAAGATGCGTGGTGAAATCACGCGCCTTTCCGGAACCATTTTGCACTCCGAGGTGCTGGGCAAGCGCACCTTTGCGCGCCAGATGCGGAAGTGCGATTACGGCGTCTATGTGCGGATCCGGTTCGAGTTGGATCCGGCCAGCCTGGCGACGCTGCGCGAGCGCTATCATTTGGCGGAAGATCTGTTTCGCGTGCAGTTGCAGGTGGTGGATGAACGCCGCGAGGCGATCATCGCAGAGCAGAGCGCCAAGCAGAAGGCCCGCGAGGCGATGGTGGCGGCCCGTGCGGAGACGGCAGCTGCCGAGGCGTAGCCTGGCGCGGACTGAGGTGTTTTTCCGCCAGTGGTTGCCGACAGGGGGATGAGCGGGCATGTCTTCGTTCAACCGAGTAGTACTGATGGGGAATCTGACCCGCGATCCCGAAATGCGGCAGACGTCTTCCGGGGCGCAGGTGGCGGAGTTGCGCCTGGCGGTCTCCGAAACGTATCGTGACCGGCAGACGAATCAGCCGAAGGAAGTCACCTGCTACGTGGATGTGGTTGTTTGGAACAAACTTGCGGAACTTTGCCAGCAGTACCTGACCAAAGGGCGTTCGGTGCTGGTGGAAGGTCGGTTGACGTACGATGAGTGGAAGACGCCGCAAGGCGAGGCGCGCAACAAACTGCGCGTGCGTGCGGACGCGGTGAAGTTCATCGGCTCGCCGAAGCGTGGCGAAGCGCAGGATGGCGCGGCGGCGGTGCCGGCGCGTGCGGCGGCGGCAGTCAGCACGCAGACGGCGATGGCTTCGGCGGGGCAGGATGTGGCGCCCGCCGAGCCGGCGGATACGGACGATATGCCGTTTTAACGTGTTTAGGCAGATGGTGTAAGCGACAACCCGGGAAAAGAACATGGCAATGATGAGGCGAGAGCGGGACAGAGACAGAGACAAGGAAAAGTCGGAGAATACAGGGCCGCGCCGGCGCGCGCGCTACCTGGATCCGAACGCGGTGGTCGATAGTAACGATGTCGATTCGCTGCGGCGGTTTGTCACCGAATATGGCAAGATCATCCCGTCGCGGCTGACCGGCGTTACCGCTGCGCAGCAGCGGGACATCAAGCGTGGCGTGCGTCGTGCACGCAATATGGGACTGCTGGCGTAGCAGCCACGGTGGATGGAAGTCGGGCATGATGTTGCCCGGCGGCAGTCCACCGGGCAACCACAGCAAAAAAGAACGGGATATCTATCATGGCGACGGAAGTGCTGTTGATGGCGGACGTGCCGGACCTTGGTAAAGCCGGCGAAGTCGTAAAAGTGTCCGATGGCTACGCGCGCAATTATTTGCTGCCGCGTGAACTGGCGGCTGCAGTGACGCCGGCCTCGTTGCGCCGGCTCGACAAGCTGCGCAAGGAGCGCGCCGAGCTCGCGAAGATCCAACTGGCGGAGGCGCAGGCCAAGGCATCCAAACTTGAGGGCGTTTCGATCACGATTCGCGCCCGGACAATTGACGGCGAGAAGCTGTACGGTTCCGTCTCGGTGACCGAGATCGCAAGTGCGCTGGCTGCCCAAGGGGTCGCGATTGACCGTTCGCAGCTGGAGCTGGCGGAGCACCTGAAGCAGGTCGGCGCGTACGATGTGCCGGTTCGCTTGCATCCGGAAGTCACGGTTTCGCTCAAGGTCTGGATCGTCAAGGAATAGCCTATGCCGCAGTCAGGCACGGCAGAGGGTGCCGGTATGCCCGCGATGCGGGTGCCGCCGCACAGCGCCGAGGCCGAGAAGGGCGTATTGGGTTCCATTCTGCTGGACGCATCCCGGGTAATGGATCTGTGCGTTGGCGAAGGCGTGGTATCCGAGTCCTTCTATTTTGATGCCCATCGGCGCTTGTTTGATGAATTTGTAGCCATGCAGCGAACCGGCATGGCGATCGACCTGCTGACTGCGGTTGAGCGCCTGCGCAGCGTGGGCCGGCTGGATGCGCTCGGCGGGACGGCGTTTCTGGAGGGGTTGGTGGATGCCACGCCCACCGCCGCTCACGCCGAGTACTACATCGATATCGTTCGCCAAAAACACCTGCTGCGTGCGGTCATTGACTGTGCACGCGAGACGGAGCGGACCTGTTTCGAGAGTAACCAGTCTGCAGACCTCATTCTGGGGCAGACCGAGCAGGCCTTTCTCAATATCACCGAACGGCAGCATGGCCAGTTGTTCTCCTGGGTGCAGGTGATCAACAGCACCATGCAGCACGTCGAACGCCTGTTTCAGCTGGGTCCGGGTGGCGTGGCTGGAATACCAGCCGGGTTGCGGAATCTCGACAAGAAACTGCGCGGCTTCCGGCCTGGTGAATTGACGGTTCTTGCGGCGCGGCCATCCATGGGCAAAACCTCTCTGGCGATGAACATCGCCGAGTGCATGGCGCTGGGACGGGACATGGAGGGGCAGCGGTTCAAGGGCGATCACGCGCGCCAGCATCCCGTTGCCATCTTCAGCCTCGAAATGGCGCAGGAAGCTCTGGCGCTGCGCATGCTTTGCGGCATGGCCGGTGTTCCTGCATTTCAGATCGATAGCGGCTTGGGAAATCCCCAGAAGGTGACGCAGCAGCTTACGCGCGCCGCATCCGAGCTCGGCAAGGCTCCGATTTATGTGGATGACACCGGCGGGCTGGATGTCATGGAGTTGCGCGCCCGCGCCCGGCGGTTGAAAAAAAAGTACAATATCGAGATGATCATCGTGGATTATCTGCAACTCATGAACTGCCGTGACATGGCGCGTCAGGGACGGCAGCTGGAAACCGCCGCGGTATCATCCAATCTGAAAGCCATGGCCAAGGAGCTCAAGGTTCCGGTGATCGTTTTGAGTCAGCTCAGCCGCGCACCGGAGCAGCGGGGCGACAAGAGTGCCCGCCCAAAACTTTCCGATCTGCGGGATTCCGGCGCGATTGAGCAGGATGCGGATGTCGTGCTGCTGCTTCGACGCCCCAGTCGCAATCCGGGCGACACGGAGTTTGAAGACAAAACCCTGGCGATTGTTGATGTGGCCAAACATCGCAATGGACCTACGGGCGAAGTGCGGCTAAACTTCCACGATTCTTTGACCCGGTTCAACGACCGGGCGGATGTCGGTCCCGGCGACGGCGATTATGTGACCGGGGATGATGCGGAAGCGGCGGGTGTCGGAGAAGCTTGAACAAAGGGAGAGTATTCAATGTTCGCACGTACCATCATGCACAGCGCATGGCTGATTATCCTGCTGGCCGGGTTTGCCCAGGCGGCGGGCGAGAGTATTCGCGACATCCAAATTAAATCACTGGATGGGTTTACGGCCGACGATGGCGATGTGCGCGCCGTGATCCGGGCCAAGGTCGGCGATACGGTCACCCAGGCCAGCCTGAATAAAGACGTGACGGCGCTCCTCGCGACGAAGCGCTATTCGGCTGCGAGCACGTCTATCGAGTCATTGGTGGACGGCATTCGCGTCGTATATACAATCGAACGGCGTCCGACGGTTTTCGGCGAGCTGGAAATCACGGGCGTCGACTACTTCAGCCGCAGCAAGGTCGAGACGTGGCTGGCGTTGCCGGAGGGTTCCGCCGTTGATCAGGCGATCCTGAAGACCCAGTGTAACAAGGTTCGCAGCGAATACCTCACGCGCTACTTTCCGCAGACTGTGATCACGGCCACGCTGACGCCGGTGGAAGCACCCAACCAGCGCAAGGGACTTGTCCGTGTGCATATCAAGGTGGAAGAAGGGGCGCGCCTGAAGCCGGATATGTATGTGTTCGAGGGGAACCAGAATTTTTCGGACAAAGAGTTGCGCGCGACGTTCGGCGAATACGCCTGGTGGAACCCGCGCGGTTGGTTCTCCACGTCACCGTATAGCGAGGACCAGTTGGCGAAGGCACGCCAGCAGGCCGTGGATGTTTATCGAAATGCTGGCTACCTCGATGTGAAGATCAGCGACGCGCGCTTTGTGCCGCTGAAGGATGACCCCAAGCGGGCGACGGTGCAGTTCTCGGTGGAGGAGGGGGTGCGCTATACGATTGCCGGCGTGGTTTTGACCGGGGTCAATCTCTTCCCGGAAGCGGCCGTTCGCAAGAATATCACGACGCTGAAGCCGGGCGCGACGGCATCCAGTCAGGATATTTCCGCGGCCGCCAAGGCCGTGCGGGATTACTACACTTCGCGTGGCTATATCGACACTGCGGTCGGCGTCAGCGCCAAGGCCAACGATGCAGCCAACACCTCCCGGGCCACGATTGTCTTCGATGTGCAAGAAGGCATTCTGGTCAAGGTTCGCCAGATTATCATTCGCGGTAATGAACGCACCAAGGATAAGGTGATCCGCCGCGAGATCCAGCTCAACCCCCTCGACACCATGGATGGGGTTAAGATCGAGCAGAACGAGAATCGCATCAAGAACCTCAACATCTTTGACAAGGATCAGGTGCGCCACTCAATCCCGGCCAATCAACCGGGCGAAGCCCCCGACTCCCGCGATCTCATCTTCGACGTGAAGGAGACACGCACGGGCAGCTTCATGATCGGCGGCGGATTCTCCAGCGTCGACAAACTGGTTGGTTACGTCCAGATGCAGCAGGGAAATTTTGACATTCTGAACTGGCCGGACTTCACCGGTGGTGGCCAGAAGGCCCGTGCTTCGCTGGAGATCGGTGCCAGCCATCAGTCTTACGAGCTGGGCTGGACAGAGCCCTGGTTCCGCGATAAGCCCATGGCGCTGTCGGTGGACCTTTTCTATCGGACACGCGATTACGATGAATACTCCCAGAAGAACCTCGGCGGTGATGTGGGGATCAAGTACCCGGTCAAGTTTGCCGGGGTGCCGTTCGGCGCTTTCGGCTTGCGGTACACGCTCGAGAAGATCGATCTGCGCAACTTGTCGACCAATACCTACTGGCGCTACGATGATCCGCTCGTTTCTTACCGGTTCTCGGACGAGCCCGATTCCGCGATCAACAGTGCGTTGCAAGCGTCGTGGGAGTACGATACGCGCGATCAGGTCTTTGTCCCCACGCGTGGAACTTCGGCCGACATCTTCGGCGAGGTGGCCGGCAGCGTGCTGGGCGGCGACAGCGACGTCTTTCGCCTGGGCGGTTCCTACAAGCACTGGTTTAACCCGTGGATGCATCACGTGCTCAGCTTGCGCAGTCGCATCGAGACCGTGAGTGCTTATGGCAACGAGCCGGTGCCGATCTACGACCGCCTGTTCTTGGGCGGCGGGCGTACCGTTCGCGGCATCCGCTACCGCGATGCCGGGCCGAAGGTTGTGGATGCCTCGCTACCCCCCACAGAGCAGCACCCGGTTGGCGGCGCAACGCTCGGGCTGGTGTCACTCGAGTATAACATCCCGGTTTTTGATGCTGTTCGGTTTGCCCTGTTCACCGATATTGGCAACCTTAAGCCCGCGGAATATGATTTCACCAGCTTGACTAAAGACTACTGCTGGACCTACGGCGCCGGGCTGCGCATCGACATTCCGGGGTTTCCGATCCGGATCGATTATGCTGTGCCACGGCGCACGGATGACGACTTGACGCGCACGGAAAGCTTCGTTTTCTGGATCGGTTTTGAATAGGATGATCTGGTAACTGTCAACCCAAGCAACAAAGGAAAGTAGCATGAAGCAGAGCAGTATGTTGATGGCCTGTGTGTGCCTGTGTGTGGCGATGGCTGCACGCGGGCAGAGCGTGGCGGTGGTGGACATGGAGGAACTGGTAAAGTCGCACCCCAACACGATCTCGGACAAGAAGCTGCTGGAGCAGACGCTGAAGGATTTCCGCGTAGAGAACGATGACCTGCGCCAGAAACTGGAAGCGATGCAGGAGGATTTCGAGAAAATTCGCAAAGAGGCGCTGGATCCCGCGCTGAGCGAAAAGGCGCGCAAGACGGCCGAGGAGCGCGCCGGCAAGGCGCGCGAGGCGTTGATTGCGTCGGATCGCACAGCGCGCGAAAAGATGCAGTCGCGGCAGGAGCAGTTTAACGACATGCAGATGCGCATGCGAAAAAAGACCGTCGGCGAGCTTCGCGAAGTAATCGGTAAGTATGCCGAGGATAAGAAGATCACGCTGGTGCTCTTTGCAGAAGCCACGGTTTATAATGAGAAATCAATGAACATCACCGATGCCATCCTGAAGCAGCTGAACGTGCAACCGGCGCCCAGGGTTACAGAAGAAATCACGAAGCCGATTCCGGTGAAGGTCAAGGACGCACCCGCCCCGGCGACACCCAAATGAACTGGACCGTAACCAGCCTTGCCGCGAGAGTCAATGGCACCGTGGAAGGCGCGGGCGACGCGGAGGTCTGCGCGCTGTCTGCGCTGGCCGAGGCGTGTGCCGGCGACATTTCCTTTCTGGCCAACCCGCGTTATGAACACCTGATGGCACAGACGGCTGCGACGGCAGTGGTGGTCAGTCGCGCCTGGAATGGCGCACGGAGCTGTCCGGCGCTGATCCGCGTGGATAACCCGGACAAGGCCTTTGCCGATCTTACGGCACTGTTCGCGCCAGAACCCGTGGTGCGAACACCCGGCGTACATGCCACGGCGGTGATAGCGTCATCGGTTAGACTGGGCCGCGACGTGCATGTCGGCGCGTTTACGGTGATCGAGGACGGCGCCTGCATCGGCGACCGCTCGGTTATTGAGACGCAGTGCTTTGTCGGTCGTAACGTCATGCTCGGCGCGGACAGCCACCTGTATCCACAGGTCAGCCTGCGCGAGGAATGCCGCATCGGCGAGCGTTTTATCGCCCATTGCGGCGCGGTTGTGGGGAGCGACGGTTACGGGTACAACGTTGAATTTCGCGATGGCCGCCCCGTGGTTGTCAAGATTCCGCAGGTTGGCATTGTCGAGATTGGAAACGACGTCGAGATTGGCGCGAACACGGCTGTTGATCGCGCCCGATTCGGCCGCACACGCATCGGAAACCATGTGAAGATCGATAACCTGGTGCAGATTGCCCACAATGTGCAGATCGGTGATTGTACCGGTATTTGCGGACAGGTCGGCATTGCCGGCAGCGCGCAGATCGGATCCGGTGTGATGATCTGGTCGCAGGCGGGCATCGCCGGGCATCTTACGGTTGGCGACCGTGCTCAAATCGGTCCGCAGGCCGGCATCAGCAAGGATGTCGCCCCGGGCGAGTTTGTGCTGGGATCGCCCGCTGTGCCGAAAAAGGAGTTTGTCGTCGGGATGGCTACGCCGCGCGCAGTTGCAAAGCTGAAGACGCGCCTGGCTGAACTCGAAGCGCGCCTTGCGGCGCTGGAAAAGCAGTCGGCGTCATGATGACCGACCGTGATCGAAACGGAAAAGCAGTATGGAAACGTTGAGTCAGAACGGTGCTATGCCAGGTGCTGCACAAAAGCCGGCGGTGTGGAACTGGTATATTGTTTACGCGGCAGCCATGGCCGTGATGTATGCCGTGGTTTCCATTCTGGGAATTGTATTTCTGTTGATTGATCCCTCCTGGCTTGAAATGGATTCTACGGAGTTGAAGGTTCAGGGCGGTATCTGTTTTCTGATGGGCGCCATTTTGTTCCTGCCCTTTGCGGTTGCGCCGTTTCTTCCCAAGCGCCCTTGGGTTTGGATCTATCACCTGGTGCTGATCTGCCTTGGCATGACCAGCTGCTGCTGCCTGCCGGCAACCATCCCGCTGCTCATCTTCTGGCTCAAGCCGGAGTGCAAGCAGTTCTTTGGCCGTGCGGCCTGACGCATGGCCCGCAATATATGAGTGCCTCCTCAGAAGCGCCCCCCTCCCTGGAAGCCAGTCTGGTCCAGCTTCTGACGGAACTCGGCTGGACCCTGGCAGTGGCAGAGTCCTGCACCGGTGGCCTGGTGGCCGTGCGTGTAACGTCCGTGGCCGGAGCCTCGGCGGCCTTTCAGGGCGGCGTGATTGCCTATCATAACAACGTCAAGCGCGAGGTCCTTTGCGTTCCGGCTGATGTGTTACAAGCGGCAGGTGCAGTGAGTACGGAGACTGCTCTGGCTATGGCGCAGGGGGCACGGCGTCTATTGCACGCCACCCTTGCCGCTGCTGTCACGGGCATTGCGGGCCCAGGCGGCGGTTCGGATGCGAAGCCAGTTGGGCTGGTATATATTGCCGTGTCAGGCCCGCGCGGCGAATGCGTCGAACGTTTTCTTTTTGAGGGCGACCGCGACGCGATTCGCACGCAAGCTGCGCAGGCCATGCTGCAGAAGTTGCTAGCAGCCTGTCGGACTTAGCGCTGGATCAGTACAGATTTTGGGCCGACCAGGCTGCTCGTCATGGGGCAAGCGTACGCCAAGCATCGGATTTCAGTATAAGACGCAAACAATTGACAAAAAAGAATGGCATGCTGGTCGTTTATTGAGGTCTCGCATCCCGCTATCCGCGGGTTGCACAACTAGGAGACTGTCGGCAGGAGGTTCCGGACTAATCCAAGGCCTAAGTCCGACAGTCTCCCAGGTCACCACTCCATCACGGCCTTCTTGATCTTCTCCCGTTCCGGATGCTCTTCCCCTTCGCCGGGTTGCGCCTGTGCGTCTGGCGCATCCCCGCGCGCAGGTTCCGGGAATGCTTCCGTCAGCGCACTGCACGCATCCTGCAATTCCGACTTGAGCGGCTGCTCCTTGCTCTTGCGCAGGCGGAGTGTGTTCATCAGGTTCTCCCGCTGCACGCCAGCCGCTTTGTCCATCTTCTCGACGAGGGCCGAGCTCTCCGCGAGAAAGGCATCGAAAGCCTTCCGGGCGGCTATGAACCGCGCCAGAGTCTTCTTCTGTGCCTCCGTTGGGTTTGGGGTTGCCGCCAGTATCGCGTCAACGTCGATCTTGGGAATCGGATACCCGGTGCCGACGCCACCTCCGTTGCCACCTTCGGCCGCGACAAAGAGATCCAGCGACTTCATTTTCATGGCCGCCACCCGGATCTCCTTGCCGTCTTTTTCCAGCAGGTATTCGCGTTTTTCAAACCCCCTCAGTACGGCTGTTTCCTCTTTTTTGCCGTCTGCCGTGAGGTAGGTGACGGGAGCGGGTTTGGTCAGCGAGATCTTTGAGATGCGGCTGGGAAGTTCCTTTGTAAGCCGTCCCTTTTCGTTCAGGAAGAGGATCGAACCTCCTGTAACCCCCTGAAACGTGCACTCCTTGGGCCGACTGGCCAGCATCGTCACCTGATCGCCCAGTGCGGCGAGAGACAACAACGACAAATATACCGGAATGATTCTGCACAACTTGCTGCTCATCTGCCAGTGCCCCTTTCTTTTCGGCCATGCCCGGAGAAACAGCGACTCACCAACAAATTATTAGCCCTTTGTGCAGTGGGAAGCAAGCACCAACCGATGCAGATTTGCGCCCTTCGGAATTGACTTCAAACCCGAGCCATTCTGCGTTATGTTCTTCAAGGTGTATCCTGTAAGGCTACAAACTAAGGCGGGGATTGGTTATGCATGCACTGCGACAGGGGTTGAGTCTTCTGCTGGCAGGATGGCTGCTGGCCTGGGGTGGAACTGCAACAGCCGGACCGAAGGATGCCGGTGTGCCCCAACCGGTCGTAGTTGTAGACCTTACAGACGGCTCGCGACTCCTGGGCCGTCCGGGCATGACCGAAATGCCGTTCGTGACCGCCATGGGAACCATGCTTCTTCCGCTCAATCGTATTACGCGGGTGGTCTTTGCCGGGGATAATACCAATCAAGTGTTTCTGTGCAGTGGTGACCGCCTGACTGGATCGTGGGCCTGGGATGCGCTTGGCCTGATGACTCTCGTCGGGCCTGTGGTCATCAACCGGACCCACCTGGCCAAAATGTCCGTGCAAGCTGAAGCCGGTACGTTGGCTCCACAACTTCGGGAAGGCCTTTTGCTGCACTACGTCTTTGACAAAGAGGATAGCCGCGTTCTTGTCGATAGAAGCGATAGGCGATGCGATGGCCGAAGCTTCGGTGCCACGTGGGCCGCGAACCGGGCGATGGGTGGCGTGCTGGTATTTGATGGCGCGGAGTCACGCGTTGATTTTCCCGCCACCGGCTTTCCGGTTGGGTCCGAAGCCCGCACACTGGCGGCCTGGGTGAGTCAGGACACGATCACAGGCGGACGGTATTACGCTTTCGGATATGGGGGAAATCCGCGCGGTTCCGAATTTCGCATGGCCTTAAATGAGTTTATGCCCGGGCAATTCTCCCTGGAATCCGGCGACGGTGGATGGCATGCCCGTGCGACGCTGCAGCCTCGCCGCTGGTATCATCTGGCGATTTCCTATGGCGGAAGCGGCGAGCCGAGATTTTATGTCAACGGCGATCCCGTGGCGGTTTCCGGCACATGGCCATCTCCGCTGATTCGCTCGCTGGCTGTGGGCGGAACATTGGGCCAGCGCGGAAATCATGAAGGGGGCGGTTGTCTGAAAGGGATGCTGGCCGAAGTCGCCGCATGGAATCGTGAATTGCGTGCGGATGAAATCCGCGCTCTTTTTCAAGCCCGTCCCGGCGTGGTCAAAGACGCAGACTGGCAGGAGAACTGAGCACACGTGGGCCCCGTTGTACAGCGGGGCTGCGCACCCGCTGGCGTTCGCATGCCTGCCGGTGCATGTGCGTGGGGCAGATCCGGTTTGTCGCTCAGAGGACTTTCAAATACGTGGCTCGACCGTCTCCCGGCGCATAGAAATCTTCCAGTATTTCGGCTAATTTGTAGCCGGTGCGTTCGTAAAAGGCGCGCGTGCTGAGGTATTGCGGCCGGCTGGAAGTTTCGGCATAGAGTCGCGTGCCACCCATTTCACGGATACGTCGCTCGGTCTCCGCAAGTAATAACCGCCCTAGTCCTTTGCCCTGGACTTCGGGATGCACCGCGATCCAGTACAGATCGTAACTTGCAGTGGTGCAAGGTATCGAGCCAAAGCACGTGTAACCGGCCACACGTCCATGCAATTCTGCGATGACGAATTCGTAGCCAGACGTCGGTCCTTTGTTCAATCGTTCATCAATCAACTCCAGCGCGATCGCGATCTCCCCATCATGGAAAAATCCGGTTGTCCGCGTCAGGGCATCGATGGCGTCCCGGTCGGAGGTGTTGAGTTCGTGACGTATCAGGAATGGCGTGGCAGGTGTACGGGGCGATGGATCATCAAGGTCGCTGGATGCGGCGCCGGTCAACTGTGTAGCGGAAGCAGGCGCCACCTTGCGTTGGGAAACGGCGGGTGGGGTTCGGAAGCGGTTGCAGTTGGCAAGCGCATCGGCCAGGATGCGCTCAACGGCTTGCTCAAACGTCAGCCCGGCCTGTGTCACCATGGCGGCAAAGCCTGAATCCGGAGAGATGCATGGATTGGCATTGACCTCGAGAATCCAAGGGGCCCCTTTGGCATCCACGCGAAAATCGACGCGCGCATAACCGGCCAGCCCGAACACATCCCAGCACCGGAGCGCCAGTCGTTTCATTTCATCGACCAGCGGGGCATCGGTGGCTGCAAGCGCAAAAGAGCGCGTGGTATGCTGGTATTCAAAGGAATCCGTTTCCCACTTGGCGCGATAGCCCACAATGCGGGGTTTGTCGTCCGGAAAGTCGGAGAAAACAATTTCGGCGGGTGGCAGCACCTCCGGGCCATTGGGGCCGGCCAGCAAGCCGATGTTGAATTCGCGACCGTTGACAAACTCTTCCGCGAAGCACTCGCCCCCCATGCGCTTGGAAAAGGAGGATAGACGGCTGGCGACCAGGGCTGGTGTGACGCTCCGGAGCAGACAGGAGTCGTCCATGCCAAGCGAGGCGTGCTCCCAGACCGACTTCACCAGCCAGGTCCGCAGGCTTCCCTCGACTGTGGCGTGGCGGCCGTCTTTCGATTCCGGTCCACGGGTGCGTGGATCGTGCGCTCCGGTGCCCATCCACATGGGCGTGGGCAGATCCGCCTCGCGCAGTCGCTCCTTGGCCAGGATCTTGTGAGATGTGATAAAAAGAGCTTCCGCGGAGCTGCCGGTATAGGGTCGCCGGGTGGCATCGAGCATGGCCGGCGGCAGATAGAGCAGGCGGCCGGCACCGGCCACGGCTTCGACCAGGTTGAAAACCAGATCGGGCTGGGCCGTGTGGAGTGCGGCGTCGAGTGCCGCGAGGTTCAGCGTGCAGGCATGTGCTTCCACGCGGTGTCCGAGCCGTATCAAGGCCTGTCCAACCGCATCAACCTGCTGCAGTACGTCCTGTTCGTCGGGCGAGGCATCGGCCGGAACAGCTTGGTGGAGAATGCAAATACGCATGGGGATGGTCCTGTGGCAGGTAGGGTTGTCCGGTTGTTGGTGAACAGAGATAGCCTCCCGTCGCGCGAAGGTCAAGCGCAGAACGGTTTTGATTGCCGAGCGGAGCGAATACGCGTATTTTGTTTGCGTGGGTTACCTTCGATGGAGGAATAGGCATGCGAATTTCAATGACAGCCCGTGCGCTGGTGAGCGGTGGCTTTTGGGTGATGACTTTGGCGTCCGGCTTTCTGGTTGCCGGTTGTACGTCCGTAGACGGTAAGGTCTACTGGGCCGGCGAAGAGCCGAAAGTCGACAATGCGCGGGCGCGGCAGGAGCTGCTGCAGCAGCAGGCGCAGCGTGAGGCCGCCATGGTGAAGAGTCAGATGGCAGGAATGGATCAGACGCAGGCCCGGCTGGTTGAGCGCCTGGATCGTCTGGAGTCGCTCGCGCGCGAAAACGGCAAGATGCGTGAGGATCTGGTGGCCATGCGCCGGGAGCTGAACCAGGTGCGTGCGGATCGCGAGGTCATGCGCCGGGAGATCGTGGATGATCTCACCGCACGCATTAACAAATATATGGCCACGGTTGTGGCCAACACGGCTCCCCCGTCGGCCACCGAAAGGAAGAACGGGTACATGCACACCGTGGTTGCCGGACAGAAACTTGTGGATATCGCCAAGGCGTATAAGACCACGCCCGCCGCGATCCGGAAGGCCAATGCCCTGAAGGACGATAATCTCAAGGCCGGGCAGACGCTGTTCATTCCGGAGTAAAGATGTCGTTCAGCAGCGTGTGTACGTCTGCGGCGGTCACGGGGCGCCGATTGGCTGCCGTGGAGCCGGATGCCAGCACTTCGCGGATGATCTCGGTCCGGTCGCCGGGCGCCGCTGCGGCGAATGGCGAGACCAGTTGCATCTGCTGCCGCCAATCGGCCATGAGCGCTTCCACATCGCGTCCGAGCCGCGCGCGCAGATATTCCAGGTCATGCGACAGAACCTCCCGGTTGAAACGCAGCGCGGCCGGGAAGCAGGCGGCGCAGACCGCGCCATGCGGGATGCGCCAGCGCACGCCCAGTGGATGCGCCAGTCCATGCACCACGCCCAGCCGGGCGTGTGACAGCGCCAGTCCGGCAGTGTAGCTGCCTTCGAGTAAATCCGCGGCCAAGGTCCAGTCGCCCGTATAGACAGCAGGCAGGGCTTGCGCGATGCGCACCATCGCCAGTTCGGAAAGTGTGCGGGTGAAGGGCGTGGCAAATCGGCTGGTATACGATTCGAACGCTTGCACAAAGGCGTCCATGCCGGAGGCCGCAAGGGTGGCGGGCGGGCAACTACGCAGCAGGTCCGGATCCAGGATCACCAGGCGCGGCATATAGCTGGGATGCCGGATAGACTGCTTCAACAGACGTGTGGTGTCGGTCAACACCGACACGATCGTTCCCTCGGACCCGGTTCCGGCGGTGGTAGGTGCTGCAATCAGTGGCAGGGCGGCTGGCGGTACAGGGCTGCCAGACTGGTAGGCGGAAACAGGCAAAGGCGCGTCGCGCAGTCCGGCTGCCGCCTTGGCTAGATCAATGACGCTGCCACCGCCCACGGCGGCGACCCAGTCTACGGCTGTTTCGCGAAGCCGGGTGCGCAACAGCTCGACTTCGTCCGTGGTCGGTTCTCCGCCCGGGTGTTCGTGGCAGGTGATACGCAGTCCGGCTGGAGCGGATTCGAGGATGGTGCCAAGCTGCCCTGAGGCACGCAGCGAGCGTCCATGCACCAGCAGGCCGGAGGCGCCGAACAAACTCGCCTCCGCGCCGAGCGTGCGGATGGCATGGGCTGCAGCCAGTGTGCGCCCGGGCAGGATCAGAGGGGAGGGGAGCATGGGGGCCGGTCAAACAGCTTACGACTTGTGGCGGTAAATAATGCGCCCTTTGGAAAGGTCGTAGGGTGAAATTTCAAGTGTAACCTTGTCGCCGGCTGCGATCTTGATAAAGAACTTGCGCATTTTGCCGGAAATATGCGCGAGCACCTCATGCCCGTTCTCAAGCTTTACCTTGTACATTGTGGCTGGCAGCACCTTGACCACTGTACCGATCACTTCTATGGCGTCATCACTGGGCATACGTTTTCCATTCGTTGTTCACATCTGTTATACGGTCTTTTGCCGCCGGATGCAAGGAGGCGAATTGTCTAATAAAAGGAGGTAGGTTGCAAGAATGGAAGATGGTCCTGTCCGTTCTACACCATGGTCTTTTCCTGAAGCGCCACTTTGGCGGCGTCCACCACGAAGATTCGAAGAACACGAAGATTCCCGTAATCGGACGCTGGGAATGACCGAAACTGTCGAATTTATTGAACTTCGTGCTCTTCGAGTCCTTCGTGGTGAGAATTCCCGACAGCTTCAGGAAAAGACCATGCGTTCTACACGGTCGCCGCGTCCACCGGTCGCAGCCGGGAGAAATCCTCTAGGCCGGCTAGTGAGCGGATGCGCACGGCATAGCCGGCTTCGCGCACCGCGGCGATTGGATTGAGACCGCCCACCACAACCAGTCCGGCATGGCCGTCTGTCACGGGGATGCCGAACAGCGGCTGGTTGGGACGGCCCACGGCGATAATGCCGCCAATGCCCAGCGGTCGCAGTTGGCTGACAAGCGCCTTTACATCTTCCACGGCCGGGGCTGGAATCTCCCGGAAACCCGCGCAGATGACGCCGGAGCCCTGCTGAAGGACGTCGCGTACGCGCGTCATGCCAGCCTGGATAAAGACTTCCAGCGGGTCCAGGGTGGAGCCGCGGTATTCGATCAGTTCGACAAATCTCAGCGGTCGCCGGTCGCGAATCTCAAGTAGACCGCCGAAGCGGGAGGTTACAGGAATGCAGCGGTGTAGCAGGATGCCATTGATGGTGACGCTGCAAACCGTGCCGATGCCGACAAAGTTCTCCGGCACCACCACGCCGCCAATCTGTCCGCCGGCGCGGGCCACCAGCACGCGATTCGAAATCCCCAGGTGATCCCGCAATACCCGGCGGATCTCGGCCAGTGCCGGACTGAGATTGGCTGGGTGTAGCAGGGTGGTGTTTACAACCACGGAGCCTTCGCCGCTCCTGGAGTCAAAAGTCATTTGATAGGTCAGCGTGTCGACGCGCGCGGAGATCACCCCGACCTTCGTGATGACATCTGTGCGACCATTTTCCTCACGGCCGGCTTTGGTGATTATCCGCCCGGCCCGGCGGTTGACCAACTGGGTCAGGCCGCGCCGGTCCATGTCCAGAAGATGCAGCCGTACCGTGCGAGGACAAAGATCCACGCCCGCGGCCAGCAAGGCTTCCACGATGCGCTCGGCCCCCAGCGGAGTATGAGCTTCGTGCAACACCCGCAGAATGGCAGCTACAGCTCGTTCAGCTTTTGCACCCATATTCGCGTTTCTTCGGAGATATTGCCGTCTGGACTGATGTATGGCGCCTATAATACGGCATAAATGCCGTCAAAAACAAACAAAAAATGTATTCTGCCCGTTGCCATGCGATTCTATCGCGCCTATTCTTGGCATGTGTCTGCCGTATAGGGGGACGCCCGTGATTGAAATGCTCGACGAATGAAGCAAACCGCCAAGAAGGACAAAACATGAATGACTATGTGAAGCAGGTGATGGAGCAGACCACACAACGGAACGCGGGGCAACCCGAGTTTCTGCAGGCCGTGACCGAGGTGATGGAGTCGATCAACCCCGTGATCGAGCGGCATCGCAAATATCGTGACAATGCCATCCTGGAGCGGATTGTAGAGCCGGAGCGCGTCGTGATGTTCCGGGTGCCCTGGTTTGACGATCAGGGACACATGCGGGTGAATCGCGGCATGCGCGTGCAGTATAACAGCGCGCTGGGTCCGTACAAAGGCGGACTGCGGTTTCATCCCTCCGTTAACCTTTCCATCATCAAGTTCCTGGGCTTCGAGCAGATCTTCAAAAACTCCCTGACCACGCTCCCCATGGGTGGTGGCAAGGGTGGTACGGACTTTGACCCCAAGGGGAAGAGCGACAATGAAGTTATGCGCTTCTGTCAGTCGTTCATGACCGAGCTGTTCCGTCACATCGGCGACAACACGGACGTGCCGGCTGGTGACATCGGTGTCGGCGGACGCGAAGTAGGCTACATGTTCGGGCAGTACAAGCGCCTGGCCAATCAGTTTACCGGCGTGCTGACCGGCAAGGGGATCAAGTGGGGCGGCTCGCTCATTCGCCCGGAAGCGACCGGCTACGGCTGCGTCTACCTGGCGCGCGAAATGCTCAAGACGCGTGACGAGAGCTTCAGCGGCAAGATCTGCACGGTTTCCGGTTCCGGCAACGTGGCGCAGTACACGGTCGAGAAGCTCAACGAACTGGGCGCCAAGGTCGTTACGCTGTCGGACTCAGCCGGCACAATCTATGACAAGGCTGGCATCTGCAATGAGAAGCTGGCGTGGGTCATGGACCTGAAGAACAATCGTCGGGGTCGCATCTCCGAGTACGTGAAGCAGTTTAAGGGCTCCGAGTACCTGGAAGGTCAGCGCCCGTGGAAGGTCCGCTGTCAGTGCGCGTTCCCCAGCGCCACGCAGAACGAGATCGATGGCGAGGACGCCAAGGCGCTCGTGCTGAGCGGCTGCCGCCTGGTGGCGGAAGGCGCAAACATGCCCAGCACGCCTGAAGCGGTGGAAATGTTCCTGGCGAACAAGCTGCTCTACGCGCCGGGCAAGGCTTCGAACGCCGGTGGCGTGGCCACGTCGGGGTTGGAAATGTCGCAGAACTCCATGCGCCTGGCCTGGAGTCGCGAGGAAGTGGACAAGCGTCTGGAGCAGATCATGTGCAGCATCCATGACGCCGCGCGCGCGGCGGCCACGGAGTATGGACAGCCGGACAACTATGTCATGGGCGCCAACATCGCGGGCTTTGTCAAGGTCGCGGACGCCATGATTGATCAGGGCCTGGTCTGATCCTGCGCAAGCCCCGCGGCTTGGCGATCATACGAGGTAGAGCCGGGGTTATCCCGGCCAGAGCCGGCGATTCGCCGGCTCTTTTTTTGTTTGCCAGAACGGAGCTGGCTGCCCGGCGGACTCCGGCCCTTCCAACAAAAGCCGTTGGCGTGTGACGGAAAAGAAGTTAAAGTTGGTCGCAATTCATTCTTGAGCTAACGACGGGTGTAACTGTGCTATGACGATTCGCAACCTGCTGGAAAACACCGTGCAGCGGATGCCGGAGGCAACGGCCCTGCGTTTTTATCGCGACGGTTTCTGGGTCAGCCGGACATACCGCGAGTTCCATGCCCGCATCCGCCAGGCTGCGGAAGTGGCCGGTCAGCTGCATCTCACGCCGGGGGGCGATCCGGTGGGACTCCTGCTGGAGAACGGCCCGGAATGGATGGAGATCTATGCGGCACTCGCCGGCACAGGTATCATTGTGGTGCCGATTGACCCCAAGCTGCGACCACCGGAGATCGCGTATATCTTGGCCGACGCCGGGGCCGTGGCACTTTTTGCCAGCGTAAAACATGGCGCTGATCTGGAAAAGATTCTGCCGCAGCTGCCAGGCCTGCGCACGCTCGTCTTTGTGAACGACAAGCATGCGGGCCGAACGTCCTGCGACGGGCGGACCTGTCTGGATTACGAAAGTTCGCTGGTCTCGGCCGCCGCGGCCGCCGCCGCACCCGGCGCCTGGTTCGACACCCACCAGCCTGCGCGGGAGAGCGTGGCATCCATTATCTATACCTCCGGGACCACGGGCAAGCCCAAGGGCGCCATGCTCACACACGGCAATTTCTGCGCGGATGTAGAAGGATGCCTCGGCATCATTACGGATCTCAGCCGTCGCGACAATTTTCTGGTCGTGCTGCCTTTGTTTCATGCCTTCTCCTTTACCGCCAATTTCCTGATGCCGATCTGCTGCGGCAGCTGCATGAGTTTTGTTCAGGGGCTGCGGACGATTGGCGAGGATATGCTGGTGCTGCAACCAACCGTCTTCATGGCTGTGCCGCTGCTGGTTGAGAAGCTGCATGACCGGATCGAATCCCGGATTCGAGCCAGCCGGATGGCCCGCCTTTTGCTCGGGTGCGGCCTCGGTTTTTGGGTGCGCGCGCAGGTGCGGAAGTCGCTGGGCGGGAAGCTGCGGATGTTGCTGGTCGGCGGTGCCCCCAGTTCGGTGCGCATGCTGGAAGGATGCCGTACCCTGGGCATTAACATTATCGAGGGGTATGGTCTCACCGAGACCTCACCAGTGGTCTCGCTTTCGTCTCCGGAGCATACGCGCCCTGGAACGATTGGCTACAAGCTGCCGAATATCGAGGTGCGTATTGCACAACCGAATGAGCAGGGGGTGGGGGAGTTGCAGGTTTGCGGCCCCATTGTGATGAAGGGGTACTTTCATAACGCCGATGCGACTGCGGCGGCGTTCGACGGTCCCTGGCTGCGCACGGGCGACCTTGCGTCCATGGATGCAGATGGTTTCATCACCATTCGCGGCCGGTGCAAGGCGTTGATCGTCAACCGTGAAGGGAAGAATATCTACCCCGAGGAGGTTGAGCAGGCCATTGCACGCAACCCTGTGATTCTCGACGTCGTGGTCATTGGATATCAGGATGCAGATGAAACCGGCGAAAGGGTGGGCGCGATTCTGGTTCCGAATTTGGACGTGATCCGGGCGCAGCACAACGGAGAAGTACCCCCCTGGCCGGAAGTTGAGAGCCTGCTGCGGCAGGCGGTTCAGGAACAGTGCCGCGAGCTGGCGGATTACAAACACCCTCGCAAGATTGAGGTGCGGCGCGAACCGCTGGAGCGCACGTCAACGCAGAAGATCCGCCGCGTGGCGTATCAAGGGATGTTTGACGCTAAACCCCGGTGACCCGGTGTTAACCGTTTCCGCTTCTCAGGCAGATCAGAAAGAGCTCCATGATGAACCCGTTGCGCAATTTCTGTCCCGATCCATCGCGGTTCGACCTGGAGTGGCTGGAGCCGGTTATGGAAGCCGGGGTGACGCTGCGGCCGTTTCGGATCACCACGTTCAAGCTTCCCGATGGGCCGGTTCGCACCTATGGAATCTTCGGGTGCCCGGAAGGGCGTGGCCCCTTCCCGGCCATCCTGCATATTCATGGCGGATGCCAGACCGCCAGCCGCAGCAATCTGCGCTACAACATCCGGCGCGGCTATGCGGCGATGACGTTTGACTGGGGGTTCTGGGGCGCAGATTCCGCATGCACATCCTACCCGGATTCCATTCCGCCTGCCTTTGATCCGCTGGTGACGTGCGCGCGTCACGATGTGACGCATACGTACCCGTTTCTTGCCGCCTGCGCGGCGCGTTGCTGCCTGGCGCTGTTGGCCTCCCGCGAGGAGGTAGACCGGGAGCGTATCGGCCTCTATGGCATCTCCTGGGGGGGCTTTATCACGTGGCTCGTGAATGGGATAGACGGGATTCCCAAATGCGCCGTACCCATCTATGGAACCGGCGGTCTTTATTGGCCGGGGAATTCGGATAACGCCGAGTGGGCCCGGACGCCGGAGGCCGTGCGTCGGGAGTGGATCCGCTGCCTGGAGCCGGCCGGTTATGCATACACGCAGCGCGCGCCGGTGCTGCATCTCAACGGCGCGAATGATTTCTTTGGCGGCTTCGATACAGCCGCACAGCTTTTGCCGGCGATCCCGACTGACTGGCGCTGTGACTATACGCCGAATGTGAATCACGGGTTCGATGCGGGTAGCCGGTTGACCATGGAAGCCTGGTTTGATCATCACCTGCGTGGCGGTCCGCCTGTCCCGGCGGCGCCGCCGGTGCGTGTGATTGTCACGGGGGACAGTTCGATCCGTGTTGAGACTGAAGGATCCATGGATACGTTGGCCGTGTGGGCCAGCTTCGGTTCCGCCCGGCACCCCCTGCGATGCTGGGGTGAACACAAGGCCTGGCAACGCACGGACAGCGGGGGCCTGTCCTGCGATCTCACGGTCACCGGGGATGCGTGGATCTTTGTGCGCTTCACCGATCAGCAGACGGGCCTGACGCTCAGTTCCACGCCCGTCTGCCTGAGCATGCCCCGTGCGAACGTCTTGCCGGACCCGGTGTTGTTTGGCCCCAATCGGTTGGATGGCTGGGGCTTTCAGTATACGGTCGAACCGGAGGCCGCCGGCTCGCTTGCAAGCGAGGTGACTTTTGACTCCAATGGCCTGACGTTTCGTTCCGACTGCGAGCGGCGACTGTCGCTCCTCTTCTTCGGTATGAATCGGCCTGAATCCCGTCCGCCCCCGGAGACAGACCTGTTGCTAATCGAACTGGAGGGGTGTGCCTGGCCCGGGCTTTCGTGCGTTGCGGGTGCATCCTACGAGTGGAAGGTGGAAAACCCGCCGGACGGGGTGCACCGGTTGACGGCCGATCAGTTTCGCGATAGCAACGGTGCGCCGCTTCCGGGGTTTGAGCACGTGGCCTACATGGTTGCCTGGCCATTGCCCCGGGTCGGCGCGATGGCACGCATCCGGCGCATGGAGTGGGGGCGTGGTGCGAAATAGCGAACCCTGAGAATGCAGCGTCCGACAGGTTCCTAGGAACCTGTCGGACTTAGGCCTTGGATCGTTCCGGTGCCTTCTGCCGACAGGTTCCTAGTAAGGGAAACCCGCCGTAAACGGTTAGTGAATGGCACCAAAACAAGAAATTTGGCTGTTTTGCCGGGTCTTTGGCTGCCACTTGCGCGTAGATTTTGCTCATGGCGGCGGGTTTCCTAGAACTAGCAGCCTGTCGGCAGAAGGTTTGTACCCCCAGAAGGCTAAGT